>NZ_JBWKKP010000008.1:0-306380 GCF_056431485.1 Streptomyces sp. NPDC045899 | reverse complement strand
CGCCGCACCCCCCCCCCCCCGCCCCCCACCCCCCTTCTCGTCCCCCCCCCCCCCCCCCCCCCCCCCCCCCCCCCCCCCCCCCCCCCCCCCCCCCCCGGGCCGCGGCCTGACGGAATGCGTGATCGGCGTCGTGCAGACACCCCCGGGTGGCGCCCGGAGCCGGTGGGGGGCCTGCGGGAGCGGCTGAGGGTGCGGCTGCGACTTCGTCCGGGAACGCCCGGGCGGCGCCCTGAGCCGGTGCGGGCCCACGGCCGCGATCCAGGAGTGCCCCACCGGCGTCGCCCCGGAGCAACCGAGGTCCGCGCCCGGCGCCGGTGGGGGCCTGCGACAGCGACAGCGGTCCAGGAACGCCCCGTCGCCGTCACTCCGGAGCACCCGGTCGGCGTCCGGCGCCCTCCCGGGCCCGCCACAGCGAGCCGGACACACCCCCACCGGCGTCGTCCAGGAACACCCCGTCCGCGGCCGGAACCGGTGCGGCCCGCCGTCGCCGGCGCGCCACCGCGGGGCGGTGGATGCGCTCACGGCGGGGCCGGTGTGATGACGCGCACATCGCTACTCGTCCCCACCCGTCCCCCACCGGTCGCCGCGTGCGGGGCCCGCGGCGGACCCGGCCCGGAGCTCAGGGCCGACGCGAGGCCAGAGCGCACCGCGGACGCGGGACTCCCCTTCGGGCCCCGCCCGTAGAATCGGAAGCACTGTGTCCGAGAACCCCACTGCCCCCGAGTCCCCCGCGGAACCGCGCACCCTGCCGACGCCCCGCGACCGCGGCGAGCCGATGTTCCCCGGCGGCCCCGTCGCCGACCCGGCAGGCTCTCACCACGAGCGCCGGATCCGTTCCTTCCGCCCCCGCCGCGGCCGTGTCACCGTCGGCCAGGGCGAGGCGCTGCGCCGTCTGTGGCCGCAGTGGGGCCTGGACATCGACGGACTGCGCCGGATCGACCTCGGCGAGCTGTTCCGCACCGGGCCCGAGGAGACGTCCGGAGGCGGCCCCGGTGCGCCGCGTCCCGACCTCCCCGTCGTGCTGGAGATCGGCTTCGGCATGGGCGAGGCCACCGCGCAGATGGCCGCCGCCGACCCCGGCACCGGCATCCTCGCCGCCGATGTGCACACCCCCGGCCAGGGCAATCTGCTCGCGCTCGCGGAGCGGAACGGACTGACCAACGTCCGGGTGGCCAACGGCGACGCGATCATCCTGCTGCGCGAGATGCTGGCGCCCGCCGCCCTGTCCGGACTGCGGATCTACTTCCCCGACCCCTGGCCGAAGAAGCGGCACCACAAGCGCCGGCTGATCCAGCCCGAGTTCATCGAGCTCGCCGCCACCCGGCTGAAGCCCGGTGCGCTGGTGCACTGCGCGACCGACTGGGAGCCGTACGCCGAGCAGATGCTCGAGGTCCTCACCGCGAGTCCCGCCTTCGACAACACCCAGCCCGACGGTGGCTACAGCCCCCGCCCGGACTTCCGCCCGCTCACCAAGTTCGAGGGCCAGGGGCTGGACAAGGGGCATCTGGTCCACGACCTGATCTTCCGTCGCAACGACACATAACGGCCCCCAGGGGGTGGGCATAATCCCTCAGTCCGCCACTCCCCCTTTCGTTAGGGTCGGTTGAGTGCATCAGTCCCCGCCCCCTCAGCAGCCGTCCGAACCGCCACCGGCCGCGCCGTCAGCCGCGCCACCGGCGCCGCCTGCGCCACCGGCCGACGGGCCGCGCGGCCCGGCCTACGACGCGGCGTACGGTCAGCAGCCCTGGTTCGACGGAGCGACCGCTCCGGAGGGGTGGCCGCATCCGCCGCGCCGCCGGCTGTGGGGCAGGCACGGCCGTCTCGGCAGCCTCTGGGACAACAAGTCGCTGCGC
This sequence comes from Streptomyces sp. NPDC045899, assembly GCF_056431485.1. NCBI lineage: Bacteria > Bacillati > Actinomycetota > Actinomycetes > Kitasatosporales > Streptomycetaceae > Streptomyces > Streptomyces sp. NPDC045899. The sequence goes on along the minus strand of NZ_JBWKKP010000008.1, from coordinate 304,527 downwards.
GCCACCGCGCTGGTGCTGCTGCTCTCCGTGTCCGGCCTGGTCATCCTGGCGCTGGTGCGCGAGCAGACCGGCACCAAGGGGTTCCTGGTGGGGCTCGGGCTGGCGGTGCTGCCCGTACCACTGATCGTCGCGGCGTTCCGCTGGGTGGACCGCGTCGAGCCCAAGCCCTGGCGCAACCTCCTCTTCGCGTTCGCCTGGGGCGCGTGCGCCGCGACACTGGTCGCGCTGATCGCCAACGGTTTCGCCACCGAGTGGCTGATGACCACCATCGACTCCTCGTCCGCCTCCCGCCAGGCCGACGCGGACGCCTGGGGCGCCACCCTCGTCGCGCCGGTCGTGGAGGAGAGCGCCAAGGCGGCGGCCGTCCTGCTGCTCTTCCTCTTCCGCCGCCGCGACTTCAACGGGATCGTGGACGGCATCGTCATCGCCGGGATCACGGCCACCGGCTTCGCGTTCACCGAGAACATCCTCTATCTGGGCTCGGCCTTCGTCAGTGACCAGGAGTTCGGCTACTCCGGCATACGGTCCACCACCGCGGCGACCTTCTTCATCCGCGGTGTGGTGTCCCCCTTCGCGCATCCGCTCTTCACCGCGATGACCGGGGTGGGCTTCGGCATCGCCGCGGCGGCCGCCCGCCACCAGCGTGTCCGCCGCGCTCTGGTGCCGGTCGCGGCGCTGCTGGCGGCGATGGTGCTGCACGGGATGTGGAACGGTTCGGCGACGCTCGGCGGGTACGGCTTCCTCGCCGTCTACGCCCTGTTCATGGTTCCGGTGTTCGGGCTGCTGGTCTGGCTCACCGTCTGGTCCCGCGGCAAGGAGCTGGGGGTGGTGCGGGAGCAGCTCGGCGCGTACCAGGCGGCGGGGTGGCTCACGCCGCCCGAGCCGGTCGCCCTGGGGTCGATGCGGGCCCGCGGCATAGCGCGGGACCTGGCGCGGCGCACCCGTGGCGCGGCGGCGGCCCGTACGGTCGCCGAGTACACCGCCCACGCGACCTCCCTGGCCTTCCTGCGGCGGCGTGCCCACCGGGGGCTGGCCGGACCGGACTTCGCGGCCCAGGAGAAGGCGCTGCTGGACCGGCTGTGGGAGCGGCGCGAGGTGGCACAGCCCGCGCTGGCGCACGCGGCGCTCGCGGTGCCGATCCGGCGGCCGCGGCCGGTCCCCCGGCCGATGCCGGGCGCGGTGCCCCCGGCGTTCTGGCCCGCAGCGCCCTACGGCGGGTACGGGGTTCCGGGGCAGGCGGGTCCGGGGTACGGGGGCACGGGATACGGCGGGCCGGGGTACGGCTACGGGTACGGCGCGCAGCAGACGTACCCGGGGCAGCCGCCGTACGGGGCACAGCCACAGCCGGGGGCACCGCAGGGCGCCCCTCCGCCGCATGTCGCACAGGGGCACCCGACCTGGTCAGTTCCCTACGGATCCGGCGGTCCGCAAAGTCATGTGTAACCTCCGGCCCCTTTCAGACGTGCTCTTAGGTAGGAGCGGGGAGCACGCGGGGGGCGCGGGGGACACATGCCGGCATCAACACATCGATCACAACCATCACATCCACCGACACTGTCGGACTTCGACCAGTTCTACGCGGCCACCGCGAAGCGGCTGGTGTCCGCGGTCTACGCCACGACCGGCGACCTCGCGGAAGCCGAGGACGCGGTGCAGGAGGCGTATGCCCGCGCCTGGCAGCGCTGGGACCGGCTGACCGCCGAAGGCGATCCCACCCCCTGGGTGCGTACGGTCGCGCTGCGGCTGGCCGTCAGCTCCTGGCGGCGTGCCCGTCATCGGATGCGGGCCCATTTCCGGCACGGTCCGCCCACCGATCTCCCTGATCTCGCCCCGGACCGGGTCGCGTTGATCCAAGCCCTGCGCAGGCTGAAGCCGGACCAGCGCACCGCCGTTGTTCTGCACCATCTGCTGGATCTGCCCATCGAGCAGGTGGCCCGGGAGACCGGCGCCTCTCCGGGCACCGTCCGCACCCGGCTGAGCCGTGCCCGCAAGGCCCTGGGCTCCCAGCTCGCCGAGCCCTCCTCCGGCACCGGGGGCTCCGGGGGCGCCGCGGCCCCGGCGGATCCTCCGCCCCGTCCCTCCGCCCGCCGTCCGAAGGAGGTGCCCACCCATGGCTGATCTGGACGACCGGCTGCGCGACCTCGCCCGGGCCGCCGAGCCCTCCATACGTCTGGCGGGCCCGGAAGCCGCCCGCGCGCGGGGCCATCGGCGCCGTATCCGACAGCGGCTGACACTCGCGGTGGCCGCGGCGCTCACCGCGGCCGCGGTGGCCATCGGATCCTGGCAACTGCTTCCGGACCACGGCTCCTCGCATTCGCGGCCGGCCGCCCCGCCCGCCCCGCAGAAGTCGGTGTCCGCGGCGCGGATCCCCGCGGGCGCACTCCTCCCGCCGTCGGCCCTGCCGTTCAACGGGGAGATGCGGTGGAAGGCCGCCGGCTCCACCGCCGGAGGGCGGACCCCGCTGCTCGACCTCTCGGACAGCTGCCGCTTCGACGGACCCGAACCGCTGACCCAGCGCAGCCGTGCCTACGACGCACAGCGGCCGGGCCGCAAGGGCCCCGGCGCCCGTCACACGATCAATGCCTATGCGAGCGAGCGCCTGGCCACGAAGGTGTTCACCACCCTGGAGCGGACGCTGAGGAAGAGCTGTGTCTCGCGCAGTCTCACGACGAGCCAGGACTCGGCCGAGCACGCTCCCGACAGTCAGACCGTGGTGACCTACACCTGGCCCGGCGGCGCCCCACGGCACCACGCACAGGTCGTCCTGATGCGCTCCGGCACCGAGGTCGCCGTGCTCCAGACCCAGGGCCTCAGCGCGATGGCCGCCGAGTACACCGACGGCCCGTCGGACTACTGCATGTCGGTCTCGCTCTGGCGGCTCGACCCCTCGGCGTCCGCCTCTCCCGGTCCCTATGAGCACAACCCCGAGGAAGCGCAGCGGCGTTGCTGACTCACACTTCCCACCACACCCACAAGAGGTTCACTTTGATCTCCGTACGCTCGCTCCGCATCGCCGCGGTGCCCTCGCTCGCCGTTGTCCTCCTCGCCGCCTGCCAGTCCGGCTCCTCCGATTCGGTGGACCCGGCCAAGACCAAGCCGGCCCGGATATCCATCACCCCGAACAGCGACTCCGGTGCGATAGCCCCGGACGCCAAGGTCAAGGTGAACGCCTCGAACGGCACCCTCACCAAGGTCCGCATCACGCCCGACGGCGCGGGTTCCCAGGCCGTCACGGTCACCGGCTCGCTCTCCTCCGCCAAGGACAGCTGGCGCTCCAACCGCACCATGACCCCGGGCACCACCTACACCGTGGAAGCCACCGCCACCAACGCCGCGGGCCGCACCGCCACCCAGCGCTCCACCTTCCGCACCCGCGCCGCCCAGCAGTTCAACGGTGTCACCGTCACCCCCTCCAACAAGACCACGGTCGGCGTGGGCCAGCCGGTCTCCGTGGCCTTCGACCACCCGGTCACCGACAAGGCCGCGGTCGAGCGCCGGCTCTCCGTCTCCACCTCGCCCAAGACCGAGGGTTCCTGGGGCTGGACCAAGGACCCCCTCACCGGCACCGAGCGCGTCGACTGGCGCCCCGAGTCCTACTGGCACAAGGGCACCAAGGTCACCCTCCGCGCCCGCCTCAGCGGCGTCGACACCGGCAACTCCCGCTACCTCCGCCGCGATGTCTCCAGCACCTTCACCATCGGCACGGCCCGTGTCTCCAAGGTCGACCTCAACAAGCACACCATGACCGTCTCCGAGGACGGCAAGGAGCAGAAGTCCATCCCGATCTCCGGCGGCCAGCCCTCCTACCCCACCTGGAACGGCAAGATGGTCGTCCTCGACAAGGCGCCCATGGTCAATATGACCAGTGAGTCCGTCGGTATCGCCGACCCCTACAACAAGGACGTCCCCTGGGCCGTCCACCTCACCACCTCCGGCACCTACGCCCACGCCGCCCCGTGGAACGAGGGCCGCGGCTACTTCGGCCGCCAGAACATGTCCCACGGCTGCGTCGGTATGTCCGAAGCCGACGGCAAGTGGTTCTACGACCGCGCCACCCGCGGCGACGTCGTCGAGGTCACCGGCTCCACCCGCGAAACGGTCGCGACCGGCAACGGCATCGGCGACTGGAACCTGTCGTACTCCGCGTGGAAGAAGCTCAGCGCGCTGGACTGAGGCCCCACATGGCTGTGCCCCTCTCCCCGCCTCGGCATGGAGGGGCACAGTCCTGTGTGCATTGAGGGGCACAGGACCGTGTGCATTGAACAGACGGACCACGCGCGGGCAGGAGCCGCATGCCCAGGCGTCGTGCGCTCCGACGCCGCGCCTGCTCGCACCGCAGGCGGATCCGCAGTCGGTCGGGCAGGGAAGCAGATCGCGGCGCGAAAGGACAGCGGGTCGTAGGACACTGGGATCATGCATGGAGCACACCCGTCCAGTCCCGAAGTATCGGCCCGAATGAGCCGGCAGGCCAGCCGGGACACTGGTACCGAACGGGCAGTGCGGCAGCTGCTCCATGCCTCCGGATACCGCTACCGGATCCACTATCCGGTGCCGGGCATGCCCAGACGGAAGATCGACATCGCGTTCACACGAGCCAGGTTGGCCATCCTCATCGACGGCTGCTTCTGGCACAGCTGCCCTGAGCATGCCACCAGCCCCAAGGCGAACGCGGAATGGTGGCGGCAGAAGCTCCACCGCAACACCGAACGGGACCAGGAGACGAACGCGCAGCTGGAGGCCGAAGGCTGGGTAGTACTGCGCTTCTGGGAGCACGAATCACCGGACACCGTCATGCGGCAGGTGGCGGCAGCTGTCGACCGGGAGAAGGCCGACAGAAGGAGACGACGCCGAGGGGGCGACAGCCGATGAGCGAACTGGGATTCGTCGATCTGTGCACGGGAGCAGGTGGACTGGCTTTAGGGCTGGAACAGGCGGGCTTCGCACCCGTGCTGCTCCTGGACGAGAAGTCCGTGGCCTGCGACACACTGCGCATGAACCGACCGGCGTGGCAGGTTCTCCAAGCGGATCTGCTGGATTTCTCCCCTTCGCGGCACCAGGAGATCTACGACGTCGATCTGTTGTCGGCCGGGCTGCCCCGTGTGAAATCCAGCGCGACTGTCGCCCGGACCGAGACCGAGGCGGAACTGCGTTTGCTGGAGGCAACCATCTATCTGGCGCACGCCGTCCAGCCCCGAGCGCTGCTCATCGAGAACGTACCGGGGCTGGCGGAATCGCCCGACTACGGGCCGATACGGGACTTCATCCACAAGGAACTCGATCACCTCGGCTACCGCTTCCGGTGGTTCGTCCTGAACGCAGCCGATTTCGGTGTGCCGCAGGAACGGAAGCAAGGGGTGCTCGTCGCATTCAAGAAGCGCTACTTCGACGCGTTCCGCCCACCGGAGCCGACAGTGCGCGAGCACCTGTCCGTGGGGCGAGCTCTCCGCCGATCCATGGCCATGGGTGGCTGGCGGGATGCCGACCGATGGGCAGCACAGGCGATCAGCGTGGCACCGACTCTCGTCGGTGGCTCGGACAGGCGAGGAGGCGCAGATCTGGGGCCGACAGGGACGAAGAAGGCGTGGGCACGCATGGGCGTCGACGGCGGCACCGTGGCCGACAAGGTTCCAGGTCCGGAGTTCGCCTGGGCACCGGAGACAGGCCGGTACGGGATGGTCAGGATCACGACGGAACAGGCCGCACTCCTACAGGGCTTCCCGTCCGATTGGGGATTCGCAGGGAAGAAGACGGCCCGCTACCGCCAGATCGGTCACGCTTCACCACCGCCGGTGGGCAAGGCGCTCGGGCTGGCGATCCGAGCCGCGCTCGAGGCGCCCGCGGACCCGGTCGCCGGCTACACTTCAACCCCATGAACAACCCGGGAACGCATGCTCACCATCTCGACGATGTACGCATTTTGGACCTTTTCGCAGGTCCTGGCGGACTCGACGTGGCGGCGCACTTCCTGGGCTTCAAGAGCCTCGGGATCGAATGGGACAGGAACGCGTGCGAGACGCGTTACGCAGCAGGGCTGCCGACGATTCACGCAGATGTGAGCGTCATGCGTGAGACCCGCTTCGACGAAATCCCCAAATCGGTCGACGTGCTCGCCGGGGGGCCACCCTGTCAGTCCTTCTCCGTCGCCGGCAACGGCGCGGGACGGCGAGCGCTGGACACAGTGGAGAAATTCATCCACCGCCTTGTCGACGGAGAGGGCGAAGCCAGTATCGACGAGGATCTGCATTCTCTCGGCGACCCACGTACTGCCTTGGTCCTCGAGCCCCTCCGCTGGCTCATCAAAGCGATCGAAACCGAAGGGCGCAATCCGTACAAGGTGATCGTCCTGGAGCAGGTCCCCGAGGTCCTGCCTCTCTGGGAGGTCTATGCGAAGCTCCTGCGGGGCGGCGAAGGGCGACTCGCAGGCGTCAAGTACGAAGCGGAATGCTGGAAGTTGAAGACTGAACAGTTCGGAGTGCCGCAGACACGCACACGCGCCGTACTCGTCGCCCGACTACCGGGCGAGGGAGCCATCGAACCGCTCGAAGCGACCCACCTGCCCTTCAACCTGAACCGCGGGAAACGCAGTGCGGACCAAGCAGATATGTTCTCGACTGATTTCACGATCTCCGGGGTCAAGCAGCACTGGATCTCCATGGCGGAGGCGCTCGATGCGGCGAGCAAGCTGAAGGACTCCCCGGTGGATGCATCCCGGCTCCGAACGGGAAGTGAAATGAAGTTCTTCATCGTGTCGAATTACGGGTCCGGAGGCGACCCGAAGAAACGAGGTCGCCGCCAGTCCTCGGAGCCGGCCTTCACCGTCACCGGCAAGATCTCTCGCAACAAGATCTACAAGAGCCTCGATGACCATGAAACCGACCGGTTCCACCGCTTCACCATTCCTGAATCCGGAGTCCTCCAAAGCTTTCCGCACAACTTCCCGTGGTCCGGGAACGATCAAGCCCAACAGGTCGGCAATGCCGTACCTCCGCGACTGGGCATGCACGTATTGAGCAGGGCGTTGCGGGGAGACAACCCTTCGGACGAGGAGTTGACGGCCTCGAGCACATGGCCGAGCGTGTCCCGAGCCACCTCGGATGAACTGCGTCGTCTGGGCTGCGGTGATCAGGGTCAATGCCCCCCGGAATCACACAAGATCAGTCCCCTTCGCCGGAAGTCCGCCCCCTGACCTGCGCGTCCGCGAACAGTTCCGCGAAGTGACCCACCAGTCGCTCAACCGACTCGATCGGGGCTCGCTGCTCCTCCGGGCCTTCGGGCAGGTTGCTCCTGGGCGACGGAAGGGCTGACTCGGCGGCGGCGATCCAGTCCCGCAGCGGCTCTCCGTCACGTCCCACATCCGGGGCTATGACGTCGTACATCAGAGTCGCTGCGGCGGCGTTGATCGCGGGCGTCATGGCGTTCACTTCGCGGCCGGTCCGAACGGTCCCTCGCTCCATCATCCTGACGAGAGCGAGAGCGGTGGGGCGGTGGTCGATGACATCCAGCCGCAGAGCGGAGTTGAGCATGTCCTGGTTGCCGCAAGCCACGACGACGGGGCGGTAGTCCGGGCCGTCGCGGAAGAGTTCGGCCGCCCACCAGAGCCGAGCGAACGTCTGCTTGTATTGCGGACCGACGAATCTGTCCCGTGCAACTCGTCCAGGCGAACCATCCGCCTTCGGTTCGGACAGGTGTCGCCAGACGACGTAGTCCGGGGCCACCCCGAGGGCCATGTACGTCCAGAACTCCTTGTCGGCCGCTTCCTGACGAGTCAACCGAAGCGTCTCGTGCAGACGCGGCGCCAGCCACGCGTCCGCCGCCGTGGGACGTCCGTCGTGGAACCTGGTCATGGTGTCGTCGATCAGATCTCGTACCCGGCCCAACCGTAGCCGTGCCTCGTCGCCGGGCAAGGTGTCGGCGGACTTGTTCAGCGCGATGGAAGGGACGTCCTCGCTTCCTTCCAGCAGCCCTGAGGAGATGTACTCGGCAGCCTTCAGGTCGGAGATCAGAGCAAGCCGCTCCGGCAGGTACTCCGGGCGATGAGTCACGCGTGGGTCCCCTGGTCGATTCGTTCGATGTCACGGACGGCGCCGGCCAAGGTTTGGGCAACCTCGGCACGACGGGCGGCCGCGTACTGAATGCGTGCTTGGAGGTCGGTCCAGCTCCCCTCCCCGGTACGGCGGCTGTGCACCTCTCGGAGAGCGTTCTCCTCCGACTGTCCGGGAACGACGTCCGGGAGCATCTCCCGGAGCACCGCGCCCCGCCAGTCAGGCGGGAAGAGCGGGGTTCCGTCATCCTCGATCTCCAAATCGCCGATGGCGGTGTGGAAGACCGCTGTCCACACTTCGGAGGACATCTGGGCCAGGAGCGTCTCGCGCAGGATGCCCTTCACCGTGGAGCCCTGGCTTTCCACCAGGGCTACAAGCCCCTCGAAATCCGAGTTCAGGCGGACGGTCGGCATCCGCCCGGCGGTGTCCAAGATCCAGGGGGCGCCCTGGAAACTCCGCAACCGTTCGCCACCACGGGTGAAGCTGACCGTGTTGACATCGAGTTCGCGATTTCTGAGCGGCTCTTCGGCCGTCACGTCGATCATCCACTCCTGGTCCGGATCGGTCGAGGCGATGATCCGCCCCTCTACGCCACCGACCGTGGCCACCACGTGCACAGCGAGGGAGGCACGATCCAGATGATCGTGCCGGTTCAGCTCGATCTCCCCCGTCCAGTCCTTGCCACCTTCCGGACCGGGCACCAACCGCGCGACAGTGCGAGCATTCGTCGCACCCTCCGTCAGAACCGCGACAACCGCGACATCGGACCAGTGGCCCTTCTTCTCGATCTCAGAAGCCGGTACGGTCGCTTTCAGAGCAAGCCGCGCACTCTGCCACTCTGTGCGCTCGGCCATTCCGAGCGCCACCACCCGCTCGACAACCGAGCAGGCCTTGGCATCCAACTGCTCTCGGGCATCGCCCGGGCCGCGCAGCCGCACGCCCCCAATCCGAGCCGTCACCGCCCCGGTCAGACGGTGATACGGGTATGCCCTCACGCGGCACCTCCCTTGCTCTCGTGCAGTTCGACGAAAAGACCGGTCAGCGCGGCTCGCACCGGATGTGTGGAGACGTCGGTGACGCCTCGGAAGACGGCACGGCGGGCACCTGGCGGAAAATGCAGAATCCCGTCGGCCAGTTCACAGTTCGCGACAGCGACGAGTTCGGCCCACTTGACCACTGGACGAGGACCGGATCGGACATCCAGCTTGGCGACAGGACTCATACGCCAGGGCCCTCCATCGGGCGACACCTTGACCTCGGCGGTGATCTCCCACGCACCGGAGGGGCCGATCACTGCCTCCAGATCGTCCAGTTTCGGAGGTGTCACCGTCCCTCTGATCTTGGCAGCGGGCCTACCCGAGATCGGGAGCCGCTTGCGCACCTTGCCCACGCCGCTCGGCTTCTTCTCCTTGGGGAGCGCGACAAGTTCGTGCACCGCCTTGTTGGTCTCCGACGTCAGCATCGCAATCCGTCGATGGGCCGAGGGCGAATAGCGCATCCGCAATTCTTCTGTCTGGCCCCACTTGTTGTGCTCCGGGGGCTCGGAGGATCGCAGAAACTCCTCTGCCTCGGCTGCGAATGGCGCGTCGTCTCCCGCCGCACGGCCCGCGAGCAGAACCGCCTGGAACGGATTGGTCGACGTAGGGAGGCCGGGCACCCAGCTGGTCTTGACCGTCATGCGATTTCCACGCATCGCAGTCACCCGATTGATCTTGCCATCGGCATCAGTGGCCTCGGTGACCAGCAGGACCGCACGATGCTCGCCGTCCGTACCGGCAAGGCCGTCCCTCGCGGGAACCTTCAACGGCACAGTGATCCGCGCCACCTGCCCGGCCTGGGTGAGGCGGTCCACCGTTGTCCCACTCAGAAATGCCTGAAGAGCGCGCGATCGAGCGGGCTGGTGCACGTGTGGCTCGACGCGCTCGTCCTCAATGATCTCCACGCCATTGCGCAGCGTGCGCACCGATGCCTCAAGCAACGGCTGGTGATCTCCACCTCCCGTCATCGCAGCCCAGAAATTGCGGCCGAGAGCGCGAACCAGCCTCTGGTGCATGCGCTCCAGGCTGTCTTCGTCGTCACCCGGATCGCCTTCTTGGTCCAGTCCGGCCTCGACGAGACTGGCCACGTCGTGCGCTCCGACGATCAAAAACGATGTTCCGGGATCATCGCTGTCCCGGGTGAGATGCAGGTTCTCGACCGTCGCTTCGTCAGCCCACCAGGAGCGGACCACCTCCGCATTGTCCGCCTCCGCGTCCGGCCTGCCCAGCCAAGCGGGACCGGCGAATCGCCGGCCGTCCACCTCTCGCCAGGGCAGATCGAGCCGTCCGATCAGCCGCCGCCGAGTGCGTCCCTCGTGTGGCTCGGAGAGCGTGGAATTCATGAGGACGAGACCCAGCCGGCTGGTCGCCCACAGCGTGGCCTTTCCGAGGCCGTAGGAACCGCCGGCCGACACGTCCGACTTGCGGCTGTCGAGTTGGCGGCGCACCACGGCCGCGAAGCGGCCGTCCTCGTAGTCGTCACCGGTCAGCCCATTGGCGTTGTAGTCGTCGACGCGAAGAAGGATCAAGCGATCCCGTTCGAGCATCTCCCGCAGGCCGGCGCCGATGACACGTCCCACCTTCTGGTCCTGCGCGGCGGCGGCCTGGTAGTGCGAGTGAAGATCGTGCCAGCTGATCGCGGCGAGGAACCGGGCAAGACGGTCACCCGTCAGTTCATGCAGGGTGTAGCGAACCCTGACCGGCTCGCCGTTTCTCCTGTCGCGCTCGTCCAGACTGTTCTGGGTGGCCTCACGGGCCAGGACCTCCAGGTCGGCCTCGAAAGCGAAGGCCGCCGCGTTGCCGAACTCCCGGCCGCCGTCGTCGTGTCCGGGACGGTGGTACCACACCGCCGCTGTCCTACCGGCCTCCCGCTCATCCGACGGCCCCCCGGACTCCGGTGTCAGACCCTCGACAGCCAGGATCTCGCGCACCATGGCCATGTGCTCCGGGCGCGGCTTCGAACGGTCATCGAGCCACGCTTCGACGGCCGCCGGAGTCACCCCCAACCGGTCCGCCAGTTGGCGCGCATCCATCCCCTTTTCCCTCATCCGCCCGGCCAGCCAGCGACCGAGTTCCGTTTCCTGCGAGGTCACCGTTCCCTCTCTCCTGTCTGAACTGCCTTCCGCCCGCGGCGTGCCGGCACTCCCGTTCGACATCGACGCACCGGCCTCCTTGCGCTTCCGCTCTTCCAGGCCTCCACGACGCGTCATCGCTTCAGCGACCTTTCGAGCGGCCTGCGAGCGCCTGCGTTCCGCGTGGGCGTTGTCAGGTTCCAGCCCCAGGTGAATCCTCAAATCCGTCAGCGCATTCTTCTCGATCTGCCGGATGCGTTCACGCGTAACGCCGAATCGCGCCCCGATTCGATCCAACGTCCATGGTTCGCCGTCGATGAAGCCGAACCGCAACAGAACGATTTCCCGAACTCTGTCCGTGAAGGAGCACGAGGCGAAGAACTGGAACATCTCCTGGCGCTCAAAGGTGGATCGCAGCGCCTGTTCCGGTCCCGGTACAGGACGAACCGTGTCGACGACCAGGTCTCCGAGGGTCGTGTTCTCGCCGACCAGTTGCTCGAGCGACAGGAGCGCCCGGTGTAACAGCCGCATGTACTCCATCACCTTTGCGGGACTGAGCTCGCATGCCAGAGCCAGGTCGTCGACGTTGGGATTCTTCCCTCGGTCAAGAAACTCCCGCTCCTTCTTCCGCAGCCTCTCCACGTCGGTCCACACATGTACCGGGAGCCGAATGGCAGACCCCTCGTTGATCACCGCGCGACTGATGTGCTGTCGAATCCACCAAGTGGCGTAGGTCGAGAACTTGCACCCCATGGAGACATCGAACTTCTCCACCGCACGCATGAGCCCGATCATCCCGTGCTGAGCGAGGTCCTCGTGCATGGGGCCGCCTGCCCATCCCAGTCCGTGCAGGATCTTGAGAACGAGAAGCCGATTGTGGACAACCATCGCGGAGAAAGCCTGATACGCCTCGCCGCTCCGCGGAAGCGCCGCAACGTACCCGTCGGGCAACGGCTCCGCCGGTCCTTCCGCTCCCCGGAACAAGAGGCAGAGCCCCACCTCCTCCTCGGCACTCAGCAGATATCGGTGCGGGGCGCCGCGACGCCTGTCGGCGACGAGTACCTCACGGGCGCTGCGCCGCGCCGCTTCCATGTCATACACACGGACCGTCCCTCGAAGGGACTCGAGATCCGGAGCATCCTCCTCCGCAGAGTCCAGATCATCGAAGGTGAGGGCTTCGTCTGGACCCGAACCATCATCGGGGGCCGCCCTCCACCGAGCATCGGCCTCCTCGTCGGCAACTTCCGCCGCGATCACGGCCTCGTACAGAGACTGCGTCTCCTGCTCGTCGAGACGCGCGGCCCTCTTCACCTGCCGCAAAGCCGTACGGCGCTCAAGTCCTTCTGCGCTGAATCGCCGTATGAGGCGGACGAGCAGATCCCGTCCGGCGACGTTCATCCCCCAGCCGGACGCACCACCCCGTTCCGCCGCCATCACGCCCCCCGCGATCCGTCTCCGCTCCCCATAGTTCATCATCCATCCGGCCGTCGCGGCCAGTTCCCGATGACGGGGGCAGGTGTCCTGATGATCCATCACTCGGTATTTTTGAAACCGAGTTGGCGTGACCATGGGGAGAGTCGATGCGCATCATTCCGAGCGAGATCTCGAGCAGCACCAGGAGCCAGGCAGAGCGCAGCGTGTTCGCGGCGCTCAAGGCGATTCCGGATGACAAGAGCGTCGCGCTGCACACGGTTCATCTCCCCCGCCACCACAAGAAGCGCGTCGGCGAGATCGACTTCGTCGTCTTCATGCCTTGCCTCCTGCTCTTCATCGAGGTCAAGGGTGGCGGGGTCCGTCAACGTGACGGGAAGTGGTACTACGGTCCGCCCGACCGCGAGGACGGCCCGAAGGAGAGCCCTTTCGCGCAGGCCAGCGGCAACATGCATGAGTTCGAACGTGCGCTCGGTGAACAGATCGGCAACCTGAGGGACCACGGTGTCCCCAGCGGATACCTTGTGATCACCACGGATGTCGACATCCAACGCACGACCGAGTTCCAGGCCGAGCAATATCTCGGCGCCACCGCGTATGCCGGTGGACGGGGCCTGGCACAAGGCATCGAACGCGCCACGCGCTTCTGGCTCACGCGGAACAAGTGGGCCCGAACTCCCGTCTCAGCCTCCCTCCGCGAGAAGATGGTCAACAGCGTCCGCCCGAACTTCGACCGCGTACCCAATCTGCAGTCCCGGCTGTCCCACCTCGATGTCGCCTTCGAGCGCCTCACGAATGAACAGTTGGACAGGCTGGACGAATTGGAGTCCAATCCACGTCTCATCTGGACCGGTGGAGCGGGCACCGGCAAGACGTTCCTGGCGGCCGAGGCGGCCCGTCGAAGGTCTGCCCACGGCAGCGTCCTGTTCACGTGCGCGAGCGCCACCCTGGCGACCCATATGGAGCGCATACTCGACGACGACGCGATCACCGTCCTGCCTTTCGACCGCCTCGATGAGGTTCGGGGTCGCTTGTTCGACCACCTGATCGTGGATGAGGCGCAGGATCTGATGACGCTCGAGAGTCTCGACACCCTGGAGGCTCTGGTTCCGAGTGGCCTCGCCGAGGGGCGATGGATCTTCATGCTGGATCAGAACAACCAGCTGCTGAATCCGGATACCTACGATCCGGATGCTTGGCAGTATCTGCAGTCGTTGGGCCTGGTGTACGGGCCCATGAGGCGTAACTGCCGCAATACAGTGCAGATCGTCAACCAGGTTCATCTCTACACGGGTGCCGACCTGGGAGTCGCCTCCGCCGGTGAGGGCGAGCCGGTCCGCTTCGCAGACGTGCGCGATGCCCAGGACGAGGTCGCCGCCCTCGACGCCTATGTGAATGAACTGGTGCAGGGGGGAGTCTCAGCTCGAGACATCACCCTTCTCTCCGCCACCGGGGACTGGGACAGCAGCTCGGCCCGTCTGTCACAGCGGGCCTCCAAGATCGAGCGGTTTACCGAGGTCGTCGGCACCGACTACACGAAGCGGCGTCCCAACTGGTCGTCCATTGCGGACTTCAAGGGCCACGAGAACCACGTCGTGTGTCTGATCGACCTCGAGCCCGGACACCTCGAGGACGGCCTCGACGCGCTCTACGTCGCCTGGACCAGGGCTCGCGCCCAGCTCTGGGTCGCCTGCCGGCCCGGTACCCGCCAGAAGTTGAAGGATCTGGGCATGGCCGTACTGAAGCGGGAGGGGCATCTCAAGTGAACGACACCGTATCGCCGCTCTCCAAGCACCGCGACGGATTCGTTGCGTACCTCCGCAGGCAGTTGGTCGGCCCGGCATACACCGAGGACGAGACGCTCGTCGACCCGCCCGATCGGCGTTACCTGATGGGCACCTTGTATCCGCGTGGTGCGTCCCTGCTGGAGCACGCACAGGACGATGGCGAACAGGAACTCGACGAGACCGCGGCCGGAAACGGTGAGGAGGACACCTTCGCCGACGATCCCGTGGCCGAGGCCAACGCGTGGCTTCCGTCATCGCTCGGCTTCTCCTTCTTCACCGATGCCCGGAGCATCGAGGTGACGTGCGAAGCGTCTCGATACGTCACACAACGCGAGGGGGGTCGCCGCAGTTGGCAACGCCAACCTCGGCTCTCCACGATGTCCACCGTGACCACGGAGCAGAGGTCCCCGATCCCCGTTCTGGACGGGCACGGTCGTCTCCACGTTCGTTGGCGTCCCTTCGCGGCGGGCCATCTCGTCACCTGCGTACTTGCCAATGCGCACGACGAGGAGGAGAGCGCCCACAAGGAGCGGGACCTGATGCTCTTCCAGGTCGGCGTTGCGGCAAGGACGATCGAGGGCCGGATCCTCGAGTATCCGAACAGCCGCCTCAACAGTCGGGACGAGGAGGAGCAGGAGCTACGCGTCCAATACCGGGCCATCGTGACGAGAGCCGTCGGTCACGGATGCGCCGTCGAATGGGACGACGGGCACGACCAGGACGAGGTCACCACCGTCCGAGCACAGGTCATGCCGCAGCAGATGGTGGCGCACATCAAACCGGATGGGCCCAAGGACCTGCCGGTACTCAACCTCGAGCACCTGTCACGGCCGGAGTTCTCGGCAGACGACCTCCGCCGAGAGCTGCAGGCGTTCGTCTCGGGGTATCGCGAGTGGTTCGATGTCCAGCAGGCTCAGCAGAAGGATCTGCCGACCTGGGCCGCAGCGCCTGCGGAACAGATTCTCAACCGCATCAAGACCGCGCTCTGCCGCATGGAGTCAGGCGTGGAGGTGCTCACCGCGCCGACCTCATCAGGGGAGGCCGCGCGTATCGCCTTCCAACTGGCCAATCGAGCCATGGCGCTCCAGATGCTCCACAGCAGTCCGGATATGGCGGGCCGCCGGCGCCGCAGGAACAGCGATGTCGTGGAACTGAGGGAGCCCAGGTCCGACTACGCCTGGCACCCGTTCCAGCTCGCCTACTTCCTGCTCGTAGTCGAGGGCTTGATGAACCCCGAGCACGAGGATCGGAAGACGGTCGACCTCATCTGGTTCCCCACAGGTGGAGGTAAGACGGAGGCCTACCTGCTCACCGCCTGCTTCGAGATCCTCTGGCGGCGCCTGCGGTTCGGTGCCGCAGGCGGCGGCACGGCCGTTCTGAGCCGATATACGCTGAGTCTGCTCACCACACAGCAATTCCAGCGCACGGCGACGGCCATCTGCGCCTTGGAGTACATCAGGCGAGGTGATGATGGGGCATTGCCCCACGATCTGGGACAGGAACCCATCTCCATCGGTCTGTGGGTGGGCAAGGAGACGACACCGAACAAGATCTCCGATGCGGAGGACGAGCTCGCCACTCTGAAGCAGATGAGCGAGCCAGACGATCGATTCCTCTTGGAACGCTGCCCGTGGTGTGGAACCGAGATCGTTCCGGAACGACACGGCCATGACAGGGACTTCGGCATCCGGGCGGACGGCGTCAGCACGTCGTTCTTCTGTCCGCGTGAGAGGTGTCGATTCCACGAACGGCTCCCGGTCTCCGTGGTGGACGAACAGATCTATGAGGAACCCCCGACGTTCCTCCTCGGGACCGTGGACAAGTTCGCGCGCCTCGCGTGGGAGCCGAAGGCGGGCAGCCTCTTCGGGAAAGACGGCAGGCGCGCACCCTCCCTGGTCATTCAGGACGAGTTGCATCTGCTCGCAGGTCCCCTGGGCACGACGGTCGGCTTGTACGAGTCCGCCATCCTCGAACTCTGCGCGTGGCGAGGCACCGCCCCGAAGGTCATCGCGTCGACAGCGACCATCCGACGGTCCCAGGACCAGATCCGGGGCCTCTACGGTCGGCCCGCGCAACTCTTCCCCCCGCCCGGGCTCACGGCGGGACAGTCCTACTTCGCCTCGCCGGACAAAGAGAAGCCCGGACGCCTGTACGTGGGCGTCATGGCTCAGGGGCACACCGCCTCGACCTCGACGGTCCATGTGGGTGCCGCAGCCCTGCAGGCACCGATGGACATCTGTGACGAGGAGGCCCTGCGCGACGCATACTGGACCACGGTCGCCTACCACAACAGCCTTCGTGAACTGGGTCGAACCGTAACGATCGCCAGGGACGACATTCCTGCGCGTCTCGAGCATCTGACGAAGGACGCCAACCGACGGCGCGAGCTCGACGAAGATTCGGTGGTCGAGCTCACCAGCAACATCCCACGCGCCGCACAACCACGCCTGCTCGAACGCCTGGGCAAGAGCTTCAAGGAGCGCGGCAGCGTCTCGTTCCTCGCCACGACCAACATGCTGTCCGTCGGGGTCGACGTGAAGCGGCTCGGCCTCATGGTCATGAACGGGCAGCCCAAGACCACATCCGAATACATCCAGGCGACCAGCCGCGTCGGCCGTAGTGATGTACCGGGTCTGATCATCACGCTCTTCCGCTCGACCAAACCGCGAGACCGTTCCCATTACGAGTCGTTCGGTGTCTATCACCGCGCGCTCTACCGGCATGTGGAACCCACCAGCGTCACCCCGTGGTCCTTGCCTTCTCGCAACCGCGCGCTGCACGCGGTGCTCGTCATCCTCGTGCGACACGGACTCGGGCTGAACGCGGAGGACAGCGCGGGAGACATCCTCGATCATGCAGAAGGAGTCGCGCGGATCCGTGACCTCATCGTGCACCACGTGCGACAAGCCGACCCGGAGGAAGCCGAAGCCGCGGCCGAGAGACTCGACCATCTGATCGAGACCTGGCAGCAAGAAGCCCAGTCCATGCGTGGCCAGGGTGGCAGCCTCTACTACCGACCCCAAGGGCGCTCGTACACGGCGCTCCTCACCGACTTCGGCAAGCAGGGCGGTGTATGGGAGACGCCACAGTCGATGCGCAATGTCGATCGTGAGTGCTTCGTCCGGGTGAAGGGAACCTGAAAGCAGTGAAGGATATTCGCCGCAAGGTCCGCAGAGCACAGACCATCGTTCCCTTCGGCGTCGGGGGAATTCTCGACATCCGAGGTGAATCATTCGTTGCCGCCGATATCCGGAGCTGGGCAGCGAGCGCCGAACGGGTTGAATCACCTCGGCTCGCGCAGAAACTGGGGGTCCAGGAATTCCGAGCGGCACCTGTTATCCCCTCCGGCAAGGCCGCCTTTGCAAGCCGCATCGGACCCACCTATGTCCGGTTTCCCAAGTGGCTCTTCTGCCCTCGGTGCAGGAACATGCTGCTCTGGCACCCCGGTCGCGAGGTGCGGGACGGACAGCCTGCCTGCGGGCGTTGTTCGGAACGGCCACAACTGGCACCGATGCGCTTCATCCAGCTGTGCAAAGCAGGCCATATGGCCGACATCGACTGGCATCGATGGGCCCATTCCAGGAGCGAAGAACATTCCCAGCGGCAATGCCAGGCTCAACGACTCCGCTTCCTCGCCAGTCCGGATTCGTCCGGACTGGAGGCCCTGCGCGTCGTTTGCGCCATCTGCCCGGCGGGGCGAAGTCTGGCGGGGATCAGTCAGAAGAATATCCTGGCACAGACCGGTCTTTCATGCCCCGGAACTCACCCATGGGACTCGGAGTCCGATGAGGCCGACCCCTGCGAGGAGAAGCCTCGAGCAGTACAGCGCGGCGCCTCCAATGTATACTTTCCAATCACACACTCCGCGATCGACATTCCCGCGCCCGAAGGTCTGTCCGAGGATGACGAAACCGCCCAGAAGATCGTCAACAATCCTCTCTGGCCACACTTCAAAGACGCGGACGGTGGGCCGGTATCCGACAACTTGAAGGCCGCGATCGCCCTCCAGTGCGACGTCCCGGAGGCGTTCGTGGAAGTAGTGCGACGTCGGCATTTTGATGAGGTCGCAACGGTGTCATATCCCGCCGACTTCGACCATGACCTCAGCATCGCCGAATGGGCTGCCTTCTCCGAACCGGAATCGGTCACCAACTCGAAGACATTCTTCGTGCGCCGTGCCGACCTGGGGATCGGGCCCGACGATCCGGAATCCCTGCGGAAGCTGCAAGCCGGCTTCTCGGCAGTCGTCGTCGCGGACCGAGTACGTGAAGTGCGGGCGCTCGAAGGGTTCTCGCGGTACGAGCCCGTCTCCGGTGACGGCGAAGAAGAGCAAGGCGGCCGTTTCGTGTCGGTCAATACGCACCGCCGAGCCTCATGGCTGCCCGCAGTCGAGACCTACGGTGAAGGCATCTTCATCGCCGTCGACGAGGAACGCGTAAGCGCTTGGGAGGAACTTCCGTCGGTGCGTGATTGGACCCGAAGCATCGAGACCAATCTGGGCGCCTCTTTCAAGGCCGACCGGCTGAGAGGCAAGTCGGGCCCGAATCTCCTGCCGCGCTTCGTGATGCTTCACACCCTGGCACATCACTTCATCCGTCAACTCTCCTATGACAGCGGGTACAACGCGGCATCCCTACGAGAACGCGTCTACGCCCGAAGCCACGCTCCGGGTCTCGATCTGGCACCCCAGGCCGGCGTGTTCATCTACACCGCCGCCGGTGATGCCGAAGGAACCCTCGGCGGACTCGTCCGCCAAGGGCAGCCGCCGAACCTGGCGGAGACTCTCATCAGGCTGCTCGAATCGGCACAGTGGTGCTCGCAGGACCCCCTGTGCGCCGACTCCACCGGCAGGTCTCTGGCAAACCTCAACCGTGCCGCCTGCCACGCGTGCACGCTGCTTCCGGAGACTTGCTGCGAGATCGACAATTCCCTCTTGGACAGAACGCTGTTGATCGGTGAAGGCGATGTCCCGGGGTTCTTTCGGGACGTCCTCCAGGCCGCCCTGGAGGAGTCGGCCGGAGCCGTCGATCCGTCATGAGAATCCCTTCATTCCTCGATCTCGAGATCGAGCAACACGCCGTCGTGGACCTCCCTTTCCACGGAAGCCACGTCATCATCGGAACACCTGGCTCCGGAAAGACCGTGATGGCCGTCTATCGCGCCTGGTCGCTGGCGACCGCCGGCCGTGACGTCACCCTTCTCACCCGCTCCCATCTCCTGCATCAGTACCTCGCACAGATGGCACCGGACCTCACGGAAGCTCTCCACACCACGACCTACCACCGGTGGATCCGGGACTTCTGGCGCGGGCACTTCCGGACCGCCCCCCCACACATCGACGATGAGGGATGGTGCTACGACTGGGCCGATATGCAGAGAGACTGCGTTCTTCGCGAGGTCAGATCCACCGCATCCCTCGTGATCGACGAAGGGCAGAATCTGCCTGTCGGCTTCTATCAGCTCTGCCGCCTGCTAGGTGTCGGCGTCACGGTCTTCGCAGACGAGGCCCAGCGGATCGGCGACGAGGAGAGTACCGTATCCGAGATATCCCGATGCCTCGGAGTGCATGCGAATCCGCTCGCGCTGTGGGGGAATCGCCGGAACAGCCGGGAAATCGCGATGCTGGCATCGGAGTTCCTAACACGGAACCAGTCCGAGATGCCTGTCCCGACTCGCACCGGCAGTACCCCCACCGTCCTGAAGGTGCCTTCCTTGGAGTACCTCCTCACTGGAATCTCTCGGTACTTCAGCGCGCATCCGGAGCGGAGCATCGGAATCGTGTGCCGGTCGACTCGCTTGGTGCGGTATGTACAGAGCGGGCTGACTCGATTGGGGCTATCCCAATACACACAGGCCTATGTGTACGACGACCGTTACCGGAATGCCGTCGACTTCTCGACCCGCCCCATCCGGATCGTGAACACGGCGAGTATGAAGGGCTTGGAGTTCGACAGCGTCTTCGTCCCGGACATGGACGCGTACACGGAGGACCCGACTGGAGTGGACGCGCGTCTTCGTCTCTTCGTGCTGTGTACGCGCGCTCGCGAGGACCTCCACTTCGCCCACCGCGGGCCTCGCGAGCCCGCCATCCTGTCCAGCATCCCGGAGTCGTTGTTGGCCCGGCACGTCGGCTGATCTCGCAGCGCGCCGACGATACGGCCGTACGGCTGTACACCGTCGCCGCCCGTACATGACTCGAAGTATCCCGGCGCAGCCATGTCGGGCCCCCCGGCCTCGTACCCGAATGGAGCTGAGGTCCAGCTCACCTGGGAGTTCTGGTGTCCGCGCCCGGCGTCACGGGGTGCTGCGTAAGGTCAAGGCAACGACGAGCGGGAGGTATGGGGATGGCTGGTGTTCCGGCGGGTGTGGTGGCCGCGGGTGGGTTGGTCGGCGGGTACGGGGTGGCCCGGTGGACCAAGCGGCGGCCGCTGGGTGGCGTGGCATTGGCCGCCGCCGGGGCCGCGGCCGCGCGGGGGTGGCGGGAGAAGGCCGGGAACGGGACGGCGGCGGCGCTGAGCGGGATGTACGTCGCGGCGTTCGCCGGGTCGCATCCCCTGGCCAAGAGGATCGGGGCCTGGCCGTCGGTGTTCGCCGTCGCGGGTGGGGTCGCCCTCGCCTCCTGGGCCCTCGCCGATCGGCGTTCGTAGAGGTCTCATCGCCGGCCGCGGCGGGCGGAGTCGGTTTCCGCCCGCCGCGTTCGCGGCTCAGGCCGAGGCGCTGGTGAGGAGGTCCAGCTCCGGCTGGGTCAGCTGGAGGTCCGCCGCCGCGAGGAGGGGCGGGAGTTGGGCGAGGCTGCGGGCGCTGGCGATCGGGGCGACGACCGTGGGCCGGGTGGAGAGCCAGGCGAGGGCGACCGTGGCGGGTTCGGCTCCGTGGTGCGCGGCCACCTCGTCGAGGGCCGCGAGGACCTTCCGGCCGCGCTCGGTCTCCAGGTGTGCGGCCGCACGCGGGGAGCGCGCGCTGTCGACCGCGGTGCCGGGGCGGTACTTGCCGGTGAGGAAGCCCGCGGCGAGCGCGAAGTAGGGGACGGTCGCCAGACCGTGCCGGATCGCCACATCGGCCGGCGGGCCCTCGAAGGTGTCGCGTGAGACCAGGTTGTAGTGGGGCTGGAGGGCGGCGTAGCGCGCCAGGCCCTCCTGGGTGGTGAAGGTCAGGAAGGAGTCGAGCCGTTCGGCGCTGATGTTGGACGCGCCGAGCTCGCGCACCTTCCCCTCCTTGACCAGTGCGTCCAGGGTGGTGGCGATCTCCTCCACCGCCACCGACTCATCGTCGTAGTGGGTGTAGTAGAGATCGATGTAGTCGGTGCGCAGCCGCCGCAGGGAGTCCTCGATCCCGGCCCGTATGGTGGCCGGGGAGAGTCCTCGGCGCTCCGGGGAGCCGCCGACCTTGGTGGCGAGGACGATGTCGGAGCGGTTGCCGCGGGAGGCGAACCAGTTGCCGAGGACGGTCTCGGACTCGCCGCCCTGGTTGCCGGGCACCCACGCCGAGTAGACGTCGGCCGTGTCGATGAAGTTGCCGCCGGCGGCGGCGTAGGCGTCGAGCACCCGGAAGGACTCGGTCTCGTCCGCGGTCCAGCCGAAGACGTTCCCGCCGAGGGAGAGCGGGGAGACGGAGAGATCGCCGATCTTCTGCTTGTTGTCAGCCATGCGTTACTCCAACGCACCGGTGAGTGACCTTGTTCCGGGGCGGGCGGCCGCCCCCGCACGCACACTTCCGGACGCGAACCGACGGCCCTGGCGTCAAGGGGGGAGAGAGCGCCAGGGCCGCCGGAGTATGCGGATATCAGGAGTGCGTGGATATCAGGAGTGCGTGGGCATCAGGGGTGCGTGCGCATCAGGGGTTCTGTCCGTGCTCGCGCAGCCACGGCATCGGGTCGATCGGGGAGCCGCCCCCGGGTCGCACCTCGAGGTGGAGGTGGGGACCGGTCACATTGCCGGTGGCGCCGACGCGGCCGATCACATCGCCGGTGGTCACCTTGCCCGAGGTGACGACCATGGACGACAGGTGGCAGTACCAGACCTCGGTGCCGTCATCCAGCTTGAGCACGATGCGGTAGCCGTACGAACCGGCCCAGCCGGCCTGGGTGATGGTGCCGCCGTGGACCGCCTTGACGGGCGTACCGGTCGGGGCGGCGAAGTCCTGTCCGGTGTGGTCGGCGGACCACATGTCGCCGGCCTGGCCGAAGCCCGCGGTCAGGGTGTACGAGGCGACGGGGAGGGTGTACGCGGCGGCCAGCTTGGCGCGGCGCTCGGCCTCGGCCTTGCGCTCGGCGGCCTCCTTGGCCTTCCGCTCGGCTTCCTTCTTCTTGGCCGCGGCCTCCGCCTTGCGCTCGGCCACCTCGTCGGCGACCTCGTCCGCGGCCTTCTGGGCTGCGGCCTCGGCGGCGGCGGTGCGCTTCTCCTCGTCGGCGGAGTTCTGCTGGTTCTCGGCCTGCTGGAGGATGCGGGCGCGCAGCGCCTCACCGGCGTCGGTGGTGCCGCTCGCCTCGTCCTGGGTGGTCAGCCCGGCCTGGGAGAGGGGGGCCGCGTCGGTGGTCGCGGAGCCGTCGTCGTCGGAGATCAGCGAGCCGATACCGGGGATGTTCCCGGCGTCGGGGAGCCGGTCCTTGACCTCGTCGGCGACGTGGGCGAGGTCGGGCATGGAAATCGGGGCCGCCGGACGGTCCTTGGCGCTGGCCATCCCGCCCGCGCCGACCGCGGCGATGACACCGACGCCGAGCACGGCGCCGCTGCGCGCCATCGTGCCGCCCCGCTGCTTCACCACGCGGTGCCGACCGCGTACGGAGATGGACTCCTCCGTGGGGTTCCACTCTTCCCAGGTCTCGCTGTCGGGCCCCGGGCCCGCCGGGCCCTCTGCGCCGTTCACCGCGTACTCCCCCTGGTCGGCGGCGAAGCCCGCCTCCTCGGCGAAGCCCCCTTCAGTGGCGAATCCGCCACCGGACCTCACGCTTCCACTCGCGTCGAAACCGGGGCCATAGGCGGTGGCGGTGCCGGAACCGACGCCCGATGCGCGGTATGGAGCCTCGTCCAGGACAGACCTGTTGGACGCCACTGGGGCGCACTCCTTTCCTTCCCTCTCGCCTACCGGGTTAGCTGACGGGTTCGGAGCAGGAAGGTCTCCTACGGGTCAGGTTCGACCCGATTCACCCCAAGGTGGTGGTTCCCCGGTTCCCTTGGTGCTGTTGTGGTGCAGTGCTACTGCTGCCGCTGTGCGTTACGGGATTCGGCGACGGCGCACGGTGCCGCCCTTGCGACGGTTGTGACGACCGCGCTGCGTTATCGAACGTTAATAGAGAGCGCTATGTGATTCCAAGCTGTTCTGAGGAATCAGCACAGCTTTGGTCTGAACTTAGCCACCAATTCTGGACATACAGGGGCGAGTTACCCTCCAGGGAAAGGGTGTGCAAAACCCTGGAACCGCTGATCGTGCATCAATTGTTATGCGTAGGGAGCATGGTCAACTACGGTCCGTGGCCGGGGTCCTTCACGAGTCCCTCACCATTGCCGTGACCACCGCTACCGCGGCCGTCGGCGCCACCGCCGTTGCCGTTGCCGTTGCCGCGGTGGCGCAGTGCGAGCAGCGCCATGTCGTCCGACGTCCCGCCGCCGGTGTGCAGCTCGACATCGGCCACCAGCGCGTCCAGCAGCTCGCCCGGGCCGTCGAAGCGGCGACCGCGCAGCCGGTCCTCGGGGTCGTAGAACACGCCCTCCCGGTCGCGCGCCTCCGTCACCCCGTCCGTGAAGAGCAGCAGGGTCGCGCCCTCGGTGAAGCGCAGCTCCGTCACCCGGTCCGGCCAGCCGCCCAGTTCCCCCATCCCCAGCGGCAGCGCCGACGCCTCCGGGTCGACCCGGCGCACCGTGCAGCCGCCCCGGTCCGTCCGGCCGCCGTCGGCCCCCTCCAGCAGCAGCGGTGGCGGATGGCCGCGGTTGATCACCCGGAGGGTCGAGTCCCCGCGCGGGATCTCGGCCAGGACGGCCGTGGTGAACCCCTCGAACCCCTCGAGGTCCGCCCGCCGCGCGCCCTCGCGCTGCAACGCCCGCTCCAGCCGCCCCGCCAGCCCCTCCAGCGTCGTCTCCTGCTCCGCGGCCTCCCGGAAGGAACCGATGAGGATCGCGACCGTCTCGACGGCCTGGAGCCCCTTGCCGCGGACGTCGCCGACGACCAGCCGGACGCCGTGCGGGGTGTCCTGCACCGCGTACAGGTCACCGCCGATCGCGGCGTACCGCTCGGCCGCCACATAGCGCGCCGCGACGTCCAGCCCGGCCAGCCGGGCGGGCGGTACGGGCAGGACGGCCCGCTGGGCCGCCTCGGCCACGCCGCGCGCCGAGGCCAGCCGGCGGTCGCTGCGCCGCACCAGGCGGTTGATCAGGAGCGCCAGCAGGGTGACGGTGGCGACGGTGATGATCTCGGACAGGGCCTGGCTTGGGTCCTTCACACCGTGGAACTCGGCCAGTGTGACCGCCGCGGCGAGCGCGAGGACCGCCGTGAGGACGGTCTCCCACAGCCCGAAGAGCGGAGCGGCGACCAGCGGGGCGGCGGAGAGGAAGGGACCCGCGGTGTAGTTGGCCGGGGAACCGAGGTCGAAGATGATCCCGCCGACGATCAGCAGCCCGGGAACCCAGCGCACCAGCCGCCGGCCCAGGACCACCCTGGACGGCTCATCGGCCGACGCGCCGCCCGCGGTGGCCCCGGTGGGCCCGTTGGCGGCGCTGGTGTCGACGAGCATGTGGAGGCGGCTCCGGGGGCGCGAACGGGACCGGGACAGGCGCCCCGAGGTCGCCCCCTGCTCCGTACGGGCGCTCGTACGAGCCCCGTTCCCTCGCACCCGCACCGGTCTCTCTCGCTTTCGCTGGTCCGCAGCCGGAGCGTCCGGTCCTCGCGGCCGCCGTCCGTCACTCCAGGCTTCCGGCTGACGGGCCACTGGGCGAGTCGGTGTCGTCCATGTGGGTGGGCGAGCGGCGGACCGGTCCACGGGCGGTCCGGACGGTCCGGGCGGCCTTCTGCGGAGCCGGACGGAGCGGGGAGACCGGAGGGCGGACGCGAGGGCGTCCGGCGGCCGGGGCGTGGGTCAGAGATCGACGCCGAGCGCGCGGGCGTGACGGTCCGCGGCCAGCTCGGCGGACACCTCGTCGAGGTAGACCTCGCACACCAGACGGCCGTCGTGGGTCAGATTGTGCTCCAGCTCCCACAGCACGATCTCGTCCCCGCCGGCCAGCAGGAAGGCATGCTCGTAGAAGCGGCACCAGGTGGTGTCGGGGCCGCCGGAGCGGCGGCGCGGCTTGGGTGCCAGCGCGATGTCATGGGCGAACGCGGTCTCCAGCAGCCGCTCGGTCTCCCCGCCCGGCCGGTCGGGGTTCTCGGCGCGGCGCAGCACCCGGCGGGCGTGGTCGGCGGAGTTGTCGGCCACATAGGTACGGGGCGACTCCACCGGCTCGGTGGCCTGGTGCAGCAATTGCTCGGGCAGCCAGAGGGGTAAGCCGTCGAGCTCGTCCCAGCGGGAGCCGCCGATGCGCTCGTGGACCCGGCGCTCGGCCAGCGCGAGGGCGTCCTCGTCGGCGTAGAGCTCGTGGTGGGGTCCGTCGCCCGGACCGGTGCTGTGCTCCAGCTCCCACAGCAGCAGGCTGCTGCCGTCCGGGAGCAGGAAGACATGGCGGTAGGTGCTGTAGCCCAGCGGGCCGGAGGGATCGTTGCACTGGCGACAGGAACGCAGCTCGGACTGGTGCATCAGGGCGCATCGCGCCCGGGCCAGCACCGCTTCGCCGATCTCGAACCCGTTCTGCGCGCGGGCGAGCAGCCCGTCCATCAGCTCGGCGGGGGTCCCGCCCGTTCGTGAGTGCCCCATGTCCGTCCTCCCGCCTCCCGGCCTTGATGCGCCGCGCCCCCCGGGGCGACTGCTTCGCGCACTTAGCGTAGCGGCGTGAACACGGGCCGCGCTGCGGTTCGGCGAAGCTGTCGATGTGACTGTGCCTCACCTACGTCAGCGTCACCGCACCCGGATGTATCACTCGTCCGGCCAGGCCGCCGGGACGGCAGTCCGCGCCCGGTGATCGATGGCCCCGCGGCGCGGGCCACGGTGACGGCGCCGGCCGGGCGGCTCGCGGCCCATTCTTTATCAGGAGGCACCGGCGCTGCGCGCTGCTCCAAATGCCACTCCTTCCGGTATCGATTGCGGGAATCACCGGGAACACGCACCGCAGAAGTCGCGCTATGCCGGACGGGTGAAGCTGAGTGGTGAACCGAAGCCTTAACTGATGAGCTTCGTTGAGTCAGACGTCCGTGAATTCGCGGAGCAACCCAGACGGAGGAATTAAGTGAACATCGGCAAGAAGGCAATTCTCCTGACCGCCGCCGCCGGCGCCCTGGTCATCGGTGGCGCCGGCGGTGCCCTGGCCCACGACGGTGGCGACGGGTTCGTTGCGCAGCTGAACCACTGCGACGTGGCCACCGGCACCATCGCCACGGTCGGTGGGGCCGCCCCGACCGGCGACACCAACATCGGCGCCGACTGCATCAACTTCACCAACAGCTCTGGCAACGTCTTCCAGAGCAACGAGTGCGACACCGCGACCGGCGTCATCGCCCCGGTCGGTGGCCTTGCCCCGGTGGGTGACGTGAACGTCGGCGCCAACTGCACCAACATCGCCGTCGACGACTGAGTCGCTGACCCGATCGCGGTGTTCCCGCACCCAGCCGGAGCTCCGTGACACATCCCCCCGTTGGGACCAGCGGCCCTGGAAGCTCCCCTTCCAGGGCCGCTGCCACGTAAAAGGCTTTCAGCGACCGCCGTCGTTCGTCAGATGCTCGCTGAGATCGCCAAGCATCCACTTGGAGGCTCTTTATGCACATGCGCAAGAGGACGGCGCTTCTCGTAGCGGCCATGGGAGTGCTGCTCGTCGGCGGCGCGGGGGGAGCCGATGCCGCCGACAAATCGGCGCGCCAGGCCCTCCCCGGTGACGGAGGCAGCCAGAAGAACCGCTGTGACACGAGTTCCGTCATCGGCGGGATCAACCTGGTGACCTCATCGGACGTCACGACCGAGACCAACTGCGTCAACTACGCCGAATCCGGTGTCTCCGAGCAGAGCAACCGCTGCCGGACCCACTCGGTGATCGGCCCCGTCACCGTCAATCTGAGCGGTGGGAAGGTCACGCAGCGGACCAACTGCATCAACGTCAGCAAGTCGGGTGCCGTGTCCAAGCAGTCCAACGACTGCAAGACGACCTCGGTCATCGGCCCCATCTCGCTCGGACCCGGCGAGGTCACCCAGGAGACGAACTGCACCAACCTCGCGGGGGCCGACCCCGCGAACGGGAACGCGAAGCAGAAGGCGGGCGCCGCGGCCGGCGCACAGAGCCGCTGACAGCAGAGCCGCAGCTCCCTCGGACAGGGCTCTTCGGATCCGTCTTCTCACCTTTCTCGTCATGAACGCGACCCCCAGGACTGCATTGCCGGGGGTCGCGTTCCTGCTTTTCCAGAACCCGGTCGCCGGAAATCCGAATTTCAACCTCACACGCCGACTGAAGATACCTTTACTGTGGCATTCGGGTGATGAGCCCGAACACACCGGATCCTGCTGATCACAAATCTCGTTGATGGGGATGTCTGCGGATCACTCGCGGAGAACCTGATATGGAGGCACCAGCACAATGCAGATCAGCAAGAAGGTAGCTCTCATGGCCGCGGCGGCCGCGGGCACGATGGTCGTCGGTGGCGCAGGTAGCGCGAGTGCGTATGGCCTCTTCCCGCACAACGACGGCGTCCGCCAGTCCAACAGCTGCGATCTGAACCTCGGCACCGAGGCCGAGCTGCCCCTGCTCTCGGGCACCGGTGACTTCGACCCGAACCCGGACTGCGTGAACTTCACCAACGGGGACCACGTGGCGCAGAGCAACGACTGCGACACCAACACCAGCCTCGGCGCGGACGTCGGTGTCCTGGCCCCGTCCGGCGATGTCGACCTGGGCCCGAACTGCACCAACATCGCGGTCGAGCCGCCGGTGGTGCACAAGGACAAGGTGGTGCACAAGGACAAGAAGGTGAAGGCGAAGAAGGAGACCAAGGCCCCGGCCAAGAAGCACGCGAAGGCCAAGGCGAAGGTCGTCAAGGCCAAGGCGAAGCACAAGGACTGCTGAGCCCCGCCTCTCCACCTGCGCGCCGCGCCCCTGGAAGCGATGCTTCCAGGGGCGCCTGGCGTTCCACGGTCAGCCCTCGCGAAGACCAGGCCGTCGGATCAGGTCGTGCAGGTGCCGATGGCCGGCTGGCAGTTCGCCGGGTTGTTGGCGAGCACCATGGTGGAGTTGAGCGTCACCGTACCGCCGTCCATGAAGATGCCGCCGCCGGTGTTCCCGGGGCCGCCGTTCGCCGTGTTCCTCGTGATGAAGTCCCCGGTCAGCTGGGTGGCGCCCGCGTGGTTGAACAGCCCGCCGCCGTTCAGGGCGGCCGTGTTGTCCCGCACCGCGGTGCCGGAGACGTTCAGCGTGCTGCCGAGGTTGGCGATGCCGCCGCCGAAGCTCCCGGCGGTGTTGTTCGCGATGGTGCTCCCGCTGATGGTGAGGGGCCCGGTGGACGTGACCACGCCACCTCCCTCGAAGTTGGTCGTCCTGTTCCTCTCCACCGCGACACTGCTCAGCGTCGTCATGCCGTAGTTGGCGACCCCGCCACCGGTGTTCACGGCGGTGTTGTCGGAGATGTTCCCGCCGCTGACGAGGGCATTGGCCAGGGTGTTGATGTGGATGCCGCCGCCGTCGCCCGCCGTATTCAGCGTCACATGCGTGGCCGAGAGTTTCATGGTGGCGCCCGAGGCGACCTCGATTCCGCCGCCGAGGTTGCTCGCGGTGTTGCCGGTGACGGTCGCCCGGCTCATGGTCAGCTTGCCGAGCGTGAGGACGCCGCCACCGTCCGTCGCTCCCGCGTCCGTGGCGCTGCCGTTGGCCAGCGTGACGTTGTTGACGGTGAGCCTGCCCCCGGCGGCCACCTCGGCGATACGGAAGGCCGGAGCGGCCGCGCTGCGCTGGATGGTCGCGCCGAGGCCGGTGAGGGTCACGTTGCCGGTGATGATGGGCAGCCCGTCGGGGCCGTTGGCACCGGTCGCCTCCACGGACGTCAGCGTGTACACGCATCCGGTGGCCAGGACCACCGTGCCACCTGCCGGTGCGCTGTTGGCGGCGTCGATGGCGTCGATCAGCGCCTCCGTGTCGCCACAGGGGACGGGGGGCTGGCTCGGTCCGTTGCCGCCGCCTCCGCCTCCGCCCCCGCCCCCCATGTCCTGGGCGGAGGCGGGGACGGAAAGCGCCCACGCCGATACCGCCAGTGCGATGACGGGGATGAAACCGCGGGTCGTTGTCACGCGTCGCACGAGGTGTCTCCTTAAGCGTTCTGAGCGAGCCGAGCAAGCAGAGATCAGCAGCATCAGACTGTGCGGAGGGATCGCCTTCGGCATCCGCGCGGACCCCGGTCGGCCGATCACGACGTGCGGCGATGGCAGCCGTCCGCACCGGGACGGCCGTCCATGACCGTGGTCGCGCGACCGTCTGGGACATGGCAAAACCCCAGGTCAACGAGTAAACCTACGGGCATATCGGACGGGTCGTCAGGTATGTGAAGCACACATCGGAAAATTCGCACCTCCGCGATACGCCGATCGGGGCGGACCGTTCCGGAAGGGGCGTCAGTTCTCGTTCATGGCTGGGGGATGGCCACCCCGGTCGGTCAAGGCGGCTTACGCCGGACCGTCTTCAGCGGGACCCGCCGTCGTCCCCCGGCGCGGCGGCACGGGCCGTGATCCGCTCCCACGCCTCGCCGGCCGTCAGATCGGTCAGGCCCTCGGTGAGCGGCAGGTGCGCGGCGCAGAACCACTCGGCGTTCTCCGGATGCCCGGTCCAGCCGTCCTCGTACCGCTCGGTCGGGCGGAAGTAGACCACGGTGAATCGGTCGTAGCCCTCGTCGGCCGACGGTCTCGCACGGCACACCAGGCAGATCGGTGGCATCACGGTCCGGCTCCCCCCTGTCCGCTGCTGTCGCCCGCTTCCGGTGACGTCCGAGGCCCGTGCCGGGTGATCCCGGCACGGGCCTCTTCGGTGGGTCATCAGGGGCTCGAACCCTGAACCAATGGATTAAAAGTCCACTGCTCTGCCAATTGAGCTAATGACCCGCACCCCCGCAGCATAGCCCGGACGGGGGCCAAGACCCGAGCCAATACCCTCCAGGAGCGAAAGGCCGTGCAACAGCGCGGTGTTGCACGGCCCCGAGCCGCTCCGGGCGGACGCCCGGGTCAGCCGTTCCGATCAGCCGTTGCGCTTCCAGCGCGGCTTGTCGGTGCGGCGGTCGTGCGAGCGGTCGAAGGACCGGCCGCCGGTGCCGCCACGGTGGTCGTCACGGCGGGCCGGACGCTCGTCGCGGCGGTCCCGGTTGAACGGACGGTCCCCGCCGCGGTGGGCGTGGTCACGGCGCTCGAACGGACGGCCCGGACGGTCCTCACGACGGTCGTCGCGGCGGTTGAAGCCGCCACGGTCGTCACGGCGCTCGAAGGAACGGCCACCGCGGTCGTCACGACGCTCGAAGGAACGGCCGCCACGGTCGTCACGACGCTCGAAGGAACGGCCGCCACGGTCGTCACGACGCTCGAAAGAACGGCCGCCACGGTCGTCACGACGCTCGAAAGAACGGCCGCCACGGTCGTCACGACGGTCCCGGCCGAAACCGCGGTCGCCGCGCTCGCCCCGGTCGTCGCGGCGGTTGAAGCCACCGCGGTCGTCGCGGCGGTTGAACCCGCCACGGTCACCGCGGTCACCGCGGTCGTCACGGCGGTCGCGGCCGAAGCCACGGTCGTCGCGGCGGTCACGGCGGTCGAAGTTGCCCCGCTCGTCACGGCGGTCGTACGACGGACGGCGCGGCGCGTCGTCGGCACCGGCCGACTCGGCGGCGGGAGCCGCCACGGGCTCGTCCGTGCGCTGCGCGGGAACGGTCGCGACGGCCTCGGCCGCCTCTCCGGACGCCTGGGCCGTGCCCGCCGCGTCGGCCGCCGCGGCCGTCTCGGCGGTGGGTACGGTCTCGCCGCGCTCACGCGCCACGCGGGCCGTCAGGCGGTCGGCCTCCTCGCGCAGCTCGGTGGCGCGCCGCTGGACCCGCTCCAGCTGCCGGGTGAGGTCCTGGACCTCACGCTCGGCCTGCTTGGCGGAGTTGGCGGCCGCCTCGGCCTGGACCTCGGTGAGCGAGCGGGCACCGGTGATCTGGGCCACGTCCTCGTCGAAGGCGCCCGCCCCGCCCACGATGTGGCGGGAGGCGTCCACGCCCGCGTCCTCCATCAGCCGGAAGATCTGGCGGCGCTGGTGCGGCAGGGCGAGCGAGACGACGGTGCCGCTCTGGCCCGCGCGGGCGGTACGGCCCGAGCGGTGCAGGTAGTCCTTGTGGTCACCGGCCGGGTCCACGTTGAGCACCAGGTCGATGCCGTCCACGTGGATGCCGCGCGCGGCGACGTCCGTCGCGACGAGCACGTTGACGTACCCGTCCTTGAAGTCGGCCAGGGTGCGGGTGCGGGCGCCCTGGGTCATACCGCCGTGCAGCGCGTCGGCCCGTACGCCCGCGTCGCACAGCTGCTCGGCGACGCGGTCGGCGCCCAGCTGGGTCCGGACGAAGATGATGGTGCGGCCCTTGCGGGCGGCGATGGCGGCGGTGACCGGGGCCTTGTCCTTCGGCTTCACCACCAGCACGTGGTGGGTCATGGTCGAGACGGCGCCCGCGGACGGGTCGACCTCATGAGTGACCGGGTTCACCAGGTAGCGCTTGACCAGCGTGTCGATCTCGTTCTCCAGCGTCGCGGAGAACAGCAGCCGCTGGCCGCCCTGGGGCACCAGGTCGAGGATCTCGGTGACCTCGGGCAGGAAGCCCATGTCGGCCATCTGGTCGGCCTCGTCGAGGACCGCGATCTGGACCTTGTCCAGGGAGGCGGCGCCACGGTCGATGATGTCGCGCAGCCGGCCCGGAGTGGCGACGAGGATGTCGACACCCCGCTCCAGGGCGCTGATCTGATTGCCCATCGAGGTGCCGCCGCAGACGACCTTGAGCCGGAGGCCCAGGACGTCGCCGTACGGCTGGAGCGCGTCGCTCACCTGCATCGCGAGCTCACGCGTCGGGGTGAGGATCAGACCGCGCGGGCGCTTCTTCTCGGTCTGGCCGCCGGACAGCGTGGTCAGCAGCGGGAGGCCGAAGGAGAGGGTCTTGCCGGAGCCGGTGCGGCCGCGGCCGAGGATGTCCTTCCCGGACAGGGCGTCGGGGATGGTAGCGGCCTGGATCGGGAAGGGCGTGGTCACGCCGTTCTGCGCCAGCTTGCGGACGATCTGCTCGGAGAGCCCGAGGTCCGCGAAGGTGATCTCGGGGGTCTTCTCGCCTTGCGGCTGGTCCTGCTGCTCCGGCTGAGCCTGCACAGGCTGCTCGGGCTGCTCGGGCTGCTCGGGCTGCACGGGCTGCTCGTCGTGAGCGGGCATGACGGCGTGATCAGTGGAAACGGACATGCGAAATGCGAAACCTTCCGGAGTCTCGGCACGCGCCCAAACTCCGTGTGAGTCGCAAACAACCGCCTCAATGCGGTCAGCCACAGGATGGGAAGGAACGCGCCTCGCGACGCACTTCAATGAGGCGCCGGGCAAATGGGATCAAACGATCTACCACCATACGCACTCCCACCCCTCAAGAGCAAATTCGCTCCAGTTGTGATCCACTCGCCCGCCACCTCGCCCGATGCGTGCTCCGCGCCGCGTGCTCCGCGC
This sequence comes from Streptomyces sp. NPDC045899, assembly GCF_056431485.1. Lineage (NCBI taxonomy): Bacteria > Bacillati > Actinomycetota > Actinomycetes > Kitasatosporales > Streptomycetaceae > Streptomyces > Streptomyces sp. NPDC045899. The sequence continues at coordinate 271,394 of NZ_JBWKKP010000008.1, read as the reverse complement.
GCGCCCACCACGCGCTCCAGCGGGCCTCCGGCGCCGCTCCAGCGCCGCTGGAGGGTTCCGTCAGCCCGCGGGGGCGTCGGTGGAGGCCGGCGGGGACGTGGGCTCGGGCGGGGTGGGCTTGGGCTCGGAGGCGGTCGGCGGCGCGGTGGTGGGGTGCGGCTCCGGGGCCGGGTCGGTGGGCGCGTCACCGCCCGGCTGCGGCGGCGGGGACGGCTCGGGGTGGTCCTGGGGCGAGCCGTGCTTCTTCTTCCCGGACGACGGCGTGGACGACTCCTCCGGGTCCGGCGCGTCGGCCGACGACTTCCCGCGCTTCTCGCCCTTCTTCCGCTTCTCGCCCTTCTTCCCGTCCTTCCCGCCCTTTCCGTCCCGCTCGTGATCGGGGTACGGATGGCCCTTGCCGCCCGAGCGCACCACCGAGCCGCCGGACTCGTCCGTCCCGCCCTTCTGCTGTGAGCTGCGGTGCTTGTCCGGCCGCTCGGGGTCGTCCGAGATGCTCATACAGCCGCCCAGGGACATCGCCGCCACCGCGAGGCTCACGACCGCGGCGGCGCGCGCCGTCATGCGCGGCGTGCGCCCGGCGTGGGACGCGCCCCGTCCGGCGGGCGCCGGACGGCCGGTCCGGGAGGACCGGTGCGAGGGATCGTCGGTGTGGGGAGCGGGGGATCCGGGCATGCGCGGGACACCTTCCAGGCCGCAGGGCTGTGACGCACTGCCCAACTGGCCCCGCCCCGCCCAGGACACGCGTCCCGGCACGGCTGGTACGCGAGTGATACAAGCGCGCCGCGGCCACCGGGCGGTGCGCGGTGCGGCGGAGTCCGGGCCCTACGGGGCGGAGTCACGGCGCACCGGGGCCGGGACGACGCCCAGGAGCCCGGCCGCGGGGCCGGGCCCGGCCCTTCCCCGGGGCAGCCCCGACGGCCGGACCGGGGGGCGCCGCGTGCCCGCGCCGTCGCTCACCCGTAGCCGAGGGCGTGCAGCCGTTCGTCGTCGATCCCGAAGTGATGGGCGATCTCGTGGACGACGGTCACCTCCGTCTCCTGGACCACCTCCTCCCGCGTCTCGCTCATCCGCAGCGTCGGCCCGCGGTAGATGGTGATCCGGTCCGGCAGCACGCCCGCGTACCACTCGCCCCGGTCCGTGAGCGGCGTCCCCTCGTACAACCCGAGCAGCTCGGGGTCGTCGGCCGGTGGCTCGTCCTCCACGAACACGGCGACGTTGTCCATCAGCCGGGTCAGCTCCGGCGGAATCCGGTCCAGCGCCTCGGCGACCAGTTCCTCGAACTCCTCGCGCGTCATCTCCAACACGTGGCCATTGTCGGGCAGCGGGGCCCGGAAAGGCGCGGTGCGCGGCCCACTTCCTCGTACCGCGGACGATCCCGGAAGATCCCGTCCGGCGCCCGGGACCGCCTCACCGTCCGAACACGGTGCCGGGCACCGGCCCGGGAATGCGGTCCGGGCGGCTGGGCATACGGGCCCCATGGCCCGCGATCCGCTCCGGCTGCTCCGTGCCACCGCTCAGCGCGCACGGGCCGCGGTTCCCTCCCCGTTCCGCCGCCACCGCAGCCACCCGTCCCCCTCCCCTTGCGCCCCCGCTTCCGCGTCGGCCGCCTCGTCCGCCTCTCCGCGCCTCACTCGCCGCAGGCGTCCCGGCCGTCCCCTCGACCTGGAGGCGTCCGCCCGCCCCCGGCCGCTGGTACGGGCCACCGGGCTGGCCGTCGTGACCGTCATCGGGGCATGGATGGGACTGCTGGTCGTCGGCAGTGTCCACACCTCCATCGGCCCCATGGACACACGGATGGCGCTGCGGCCCTCCTTCGTGGGCGGAACCAAGATCAATGTGTCCCCGCTGGGTGCGCTGGAGCTCGACAGCCATCACGCGCCGTTGCGGCTGGACGTCGATGTGGACCGGCTGGACCCGGTCCGCTCCGAGGCGCTCGTCGATCACCCCGAGCGGCTCTCCGGCCTCCAGGAGGAGGTCGCGAGCGATGTCGCCCACGGCACCCTGGACCTCGCGGTGCGCTCCTGCGTCGCCGTCGTCTTCGGCGCCACCGCGCTGGGCCTCGCGGTCTACCGGCGCCCGCGCCGGGCGCTGGCCGCCGGGGGCCTCGCGCTCTCACTGCTCGCCGCGTCCGGCGCCGCCGCGTACGCGACCTGGAACCCGAAATCGGTGCTGGAGCCGCGCTACTCCGGACTGCTCTCCAGCGCACCGTCGGTGGTCGGCAACGCGCGCAGCATCGTCACGGAATTCGATGTCTACCAGCGGGAGTTGGCCAGGCTGGTGACCAACGTCACGCAGCTGTACGAGGTCACCTCGACGCTTCCCGCGTACCAGCCCGATCCGACGACCATGCGGGTGCTGCACATCTCGGACGTCCATCTGAACCCGGCCGCCTGGCACATCGTCGAATCGCTGGTCCGGCAGTACAAGATCAACGTGATCGTGGACACCGGCGACACGATGGATCACGGCACCGCGGCCGAGAACGGCTTCCTCGATCCGGTCTCGACGCTCGGCGCGCCGTACGTCTGGGTGCGGGGCAACCACGACTCGGCGACGACCCAGCGCCACCTCGCCCGGCGCAAGAACGTCCATGTCGTCGACGACGGCAGGGTGGTCACCGTCGGCGGACTGCGGATCGCGGGCATCGGCGACCCCCAGTTCACCCCCGACCGCTCGGTCGCCGCCTCCGGCGAGCGGGCCGAGCACCGCGCGGGCGAGCGGCTGGCCCGCGCCATCCGGGCCCGCGAGGCGGCGGGCGACCCGCCCGTGGACCTCGCCCTCGCCCACAACCCGGACGCGGCCCGGGAGACCGACGGCACCGTTCCGCTCGCCCTCACCGGCCACGTCCACCACCGGCGCACGGAGGTCCTGCCGGGCGGCACCCGGCTGATGACGGAGGGCTCCACGGGCGGCAGCGGACTGCGTGCGGTGGACGACGGCGACCCCGACAAGGTCCAGGCGTCGGTCCTCTACCTGGACCGGGACACCCACCGGCTCCAGGCGTGGGACGAGATCGACCTCGGTGGGCTGGGTCTGTCGAAGGCCGAGGTCAGCCGTCATCTCCCGGCCGAGAACGCACCGGGGGCGACGTCGACACCCGCCACCGGGTAAACCGTTTTGGCGAACTTCCCCGGCATCCCATATGCTTCTCGCGTCCCCGAAAGCGCCACCAGGCGCCCAGGTGAGCCATCGGCCCTCATCGTCTAGTGGCCCAGGACGCCGCCCTTTCAAGGCGGTAGCACGGGTTCGAATCCCGTTGGGGGCACAGATTCTCTATATCGCCGCAGGTCAGACCCCACAGCGGGGCGACCTGCGGCTTTTTTTGCATCCCTGCCCCGACTGCCCGGAGCCCGTTCTCCGCGCCCTTCCGCCCCCTCCCCCGCCCGGCCCCGTGAGCGGTCAGAACACCCCCCGAGGTCTGATACGCTGATCCAGCGATAACGACGCGGCGGAGCCCGGAAGAGCCCCTCCCGCAAAGGTCGCGGGGAATGCGAATCCACCGAGAGAAATCCCGTTGGGAACGTATGCCACCCTGTGCGAGACTCGTGCTCGTACACGCAAGGTCCTGTGGAGCAGTTTGGAGTGCTCGCCACCCTGTCAAGGTGGAGGCCGCGGGTTCAAATCCCGTCAGGACCGCTGCGGCTGGGTAGCTCAGTTGGTACGAGCGTCCGCCTGAAAAGCGGAAGGTCGCCGGTTCGACCCCGGCCCCAGCCACCGCAGCCCTCATGAGGGCAAAGCCCCCTCCGGGTTCTCCCGGAGGGGGCTTCTTCGTTGTCCGTGACCGGAGTTGCCGGCGGACCGTGCGCCGCCGCGCCGGTACCGGGGCCGCGCCGTACGCTGGCGGCGTGACGCGGCTGATCGTGGCGGGCGGAGGTGGCGGGGACGCGGTCGCCGCTGCCGTACTCGACAGCGTGCTGTACGGGGTGGACGGCCCCGGAGGCGAACCGGCCGTGATCCTCACCTACTCCTGGGACCGGCTGATCGTCGATCCCTTCCCCGGACCGCGCGGCGCCGCCGGCTTCACCGGGCTGCGACGGCTGACGCCCCATGTGTACGCCGTGCCCGCCGACGCGGTGCCCGTACCGCCGGGCGGGGCCACACTGCCCCGGCTCGCCCGGGAGCTTCCGCACTCCTTCGCGCTGATCGATCCGCACCACGGGGTCGAGGGCATGATCCGGCAGCTCGAGGAGCTGGTGGAGCGGCTGGCCCCGGACTCCGTCGACCTGCTGGACGTGGGCGGCGACATCCTGGCGCGGGGCGATGAGCCGACGCTGCTGAGTCCGCTCGGCGACGCGCTGTCGCTCGCCGCCTGCGCCCAGGCCACCGCGGAGATCCGGCTGCTGGTCGCCGGGCCCGGGCTCGACGGGGAGCTTCCGCCGGAGATGCTGCGGGAGCGTCTCGGACCGGTGGTCCACACCCTGCGGGCGGCGGAGGTCGCCCCCGTCGACGGCGTCATGGAGTGGCACCCGTCGGAGGCCACCGCCATGCTCATGGCCGCCGCGCGGGGCGAACGGGGGCTGTGCGAGATCCGGGACGCCGGGCTGGCGGTGCCGCTCACCGATGGCTCCCCGGCCGTCCACGAGGCCGACCTCGACGCCGCCTTCGCACGCAATCTGCTCGCCCGGGCCATCGTCACGACCACCGGTCTGGACGAGGCCGAGCGGTACAGCCGGGAGCTCTTCGGACACTCCGAGATCGACGGCGAACGGGAGAAGGCCGCCCGGCTGGGGCATCGCCCCGGCACCGCGCCGCCCGACCCCGACGAGGCGCTGCGGCGGCTGGCGGCGTTCGAGGACGACGCCCGGGCCCGCGGGATCACCCACACCACCTTCCGCCGTCTCACCGAGGCCCTCGGGGTGCCCGGCGAGCACCGCACCGCCCTGCGCTCCCTGTTGATCGCCGCGCACCCCGAGCGGTACGCCGCACCCCTGTGGCGGCTCTGAGCACCCGCACGGTTTTCTTCCGATGATCGGAGTGGGGTACAGTTGATCTCGCAACGCCGCCCCAGCGGGCGGGGTTTGATGCGTCGGTCGTCTAAGGAAAGATGCTCGTCTCCAAACGAGAGATGTAGGTGCAAGGCCTGCTCGGCGCTCCAGTGAAGATCCCCCTCTGACAGCAGAGGGGGATCTTCTGTTTCCCGGCACCGCCTCCGCGGCGCCGTCACCCCGTGTGCGACGGATGCTCCGGGGTCGCCCTCGGCGGCCGTCCGCCCGGGTGCCGGTGGCGCCAGCCCCAGAAGACCGCCGCCGAGAGCACGCACCAGCCGGCGAGCACCAGGAAGGGGAACGCGTGCTGGTGCTCGCCGAAGTAGACCGCGGTGTGCTGGGCGTTCACCGAGGCGCCCGGCGGCAGCCAGCGGCCGATCCGGCCCAGGAGGGACGGCAGCAGGGGCCAGGAGACCGCGCCGCCCGAGGAGGGGTTGCCCAGCAGCACCATCAGCCCCCAGGTCGGGATCAGCGCCCAGCGTCCGAAGAGCACGTTGAACATCGAGAAGACCAGCCCCGACGTGAACATCGTCAGGGCCAGGATCGACCAGGACTCCAGGAACGGGAGGTCCAGCGTGCCCAGCCCCCAGTCCACGACCGCCGCGATGGCGAAGCCGCCGAGCAGCGCGTACGCGATCATGAAGCCGACGCGTTCGGCCGGTCCGAGCCCGGCGGCGTTCACGCTCAGCTGGATCGCGCCCAGGAAGCCGATGATCACTGCGGCGAGCGTGACGTAGAAGATCGCGAGGCCGCGCGGATCGCCCTCCTGGAGCGGTTTGAGGTCCCTGACCCGGACCGGTACGTCCACCGCCCGGCCCACCCCGTCCGCGGCCGAGGTGAGCACCTCGGCGACGGAGGCGCCCGCCGCGGCGGAGACGTCCAGCTCGACGACGTGGTCGTGCACCCGCAGCACGGCGAAGACCTTCTGTTCCTCGACGGCCCAGCGGGCCGCGCCGAACGAGGGGTACTCATGCAGCCGGAGCGAGGCGTTGAGCGCCCGCTCCATCCCGCCGATGAACTCCATCCGCGAGACGTCGCCCCGGTCGCTGGGGATCACCGCGGTGGGGATCTGGCGCGGGGTGGGGTTGGCGAACGCGTAGGTGTACGAGCCCGCGAAGAGACCCGCGCCCGCCGAGATGATCAGCACGATGACGGCGGCCGGGAGGTACGCCGAATGCTTGAAGCGCTCCCAGACCGATGGCGCGGCCCCCGTCCCGGCCCCGGAGCCCGGCCGCCGCCCGGGGTCCCGACCTCCCGGCCTGTCCGCTGTGTCATCCGCCATGCGCTCACGCTAGAGCGGCATCCCGGGCATAGCTCGCAACACGGCCTGAAGAGAAATGGTTCGCCAGCCGATTTCCGGAGGTGAGATCCTGGGGTCTGTATGTCCACCACGCCTGCCCCCGCCCTGCCCGCCCTGCTGGAGCGGCTCCCCGAGCTCATGCTGCGTGACCAGCAGCGGCTGGGTCGCCGGCTCGACGGCGCGCGCCGGATCCGCAAGACCGAGGCCCGTACGGCCGTCCTCGGCGAGATCGCCCAGGAGGTCGAGCGCGCCGAGCTGCGGGTCGCGGACCGCCGGGCGGCCGTACCGGACGTCACCTATCCGGAAGAGCTGCCGGTCAGCCAGAAGAAGGACGACATCCTGGCCGCCGTGCGCGATCACCAGGTGGTGATCGTCGCGGGTGAGACCGGCTCCGGCAAGACCACCCAGATCCCCAAGATCTGTCTGGAGCTGGGACGCGGGGTGAAGGGGCTCATCGGCCACACCCAGCCCCGGCGTATCGCCGCCCGTACGGTGGCCGAGCGCATCGCCGAGGAGATCGGGACGCCACTGGGCGAATCGGTCGGCTGGAAGGTCCGCTTCACCGACCAGGTGAGCCAGGACACCCACATCAAGCTGATGACCGACGGCATCCTGCTCGCGGAGATCCAGACCGACCGCGAGCTGCGCCAGTACGACACGATCATCATCGACGAGGCGCATGAGCGCAGCCTCAACATCGACTTCCTGCTCGGCTACCTCGCCCAGCTGCTCCCCCGCCGCCCCGACCTCAAGGTCGTGATCACCTCCGCGACCATCGACCCCGAGCGCTTCTCCCGCCACTTCGGCGACGCGCCGATCGTCGAGGTCAGCGGGCGTACGTATCCGGTCGAGGTGCGCTACCGGCCGCTGCTGGAGGAGGGCGGCGAGGACAGCGACCGCGACCAGATCACCGCGATCTGCGACGCGGTCGACGAGCTCCAGGCCGAGGGCCCGGGCGACATCCTGGTCTTCCTCTCCGGTGAGCGGGAGATCAGGGACACCGCCGACGCGCTGAACAAGAAGCAGCTGCGGTCCACCGAGGTACTGCCGCTGTACGCGCGGCTGTCCCACGCCGAGCAGCACCGGGTCTTCCAGCGGCACACCGGCAGACGGATCGTGCTGGCCACCAACGTGGCGGAGACCTCGCTGACCGTCCCCGGCATCCGCTATGTGATCGACCCGGGCACCGCCCGGATCTCCCGCTACAGCCACCGCACCAAGGTCCAGCGGCTGCCGATCGAACCGGTCTCGCAGGCCAGCGCCAACCAGCGCAAGGGACGTTGCGGCCGTACCAGCGACGGCATCTGCGTCCGGCTGTACTCCGAGGACGACTTCCTCACCCGCCCGGAGTTCACCGACGCCGAGATCCTGCGGACCAACCTCGCCTCCGTGATCCTCCAGATGACCGCCGCCGGACTGGGCGACATCGAGAAGTTCCCGTTCATCGATCCGCCGGACCGGCGCAACATCAAGGACGGCGTCCAGCTCCTGGAGGAGCTGCACGCGCTGGACGGCGCGCAGAAGGATCCGCGGAAGCGGCTGACCACGGTCGGCCGCAAGCTGGCCCAGCTGCCGGTGGACCCGCGGCTGGCCCGGATGGTGCTGGAGGCGGACCGCAACGGCTGTGTGCGCGAGGTCATGGTGATCGCGGCGGCGCTGTCGATCCAGGACCCGCGCGAACGCCCCTCCGACAAACAGCAGCAGGCCGACCAGCAGCACGCCCGCTTCAAGGACGAGTCGAGCGACTTCCTGGCCTTCCTCAACCTGTGGAAGTACATCCGGGAGCGGCAGCGGGAGCTGTCCTCGTCCGCGTTCCGCCGGATGTGCCGTCAGGAGTTCCTCAACTACCTGCGGATACGCGAATGGCAGGACATCTACAGCCAGCTGCGCACGGTCGCGAAGACCATGGACATCCAGCTGTCCGAGCAGGACGCGGCGCCGGACCGGGTGCACATCTCGCTGCTGTCCGGGCTGCTGTCGCACATCGGGCTCAAGGACGCCGAGAAGAACGAGTACGTGGGCGCGCGCAGCGCCAGGTTCGCGGTCTTCCCCGGATCGGCGCTGTTCAAGAAGCCGCCGCGCTGGGTGATGTCGGCCGAGCTGGTGGAGACCTCCCGGCTCTGGGCGCGGGTCAACGCGAAGGTCGAGCCCGAGTGGATCGAACCGCTCGCCGAGCACCTGATCAAGCGCACGTACAGCGAACCGCACTGGGAGCAGAAGCAGGCCGCGGTGATGGCGTACGAGCGGGTCACGCTCTACGGCGTGCCGATCGTGGCCCAGCGGAAGGTCAACTACGGCCGGATCGACCCGGAGACCTGCCGTGACCTGTTCATCCGCAATGCCCTGGTCGAGGGCGACTGGCGCACCCACCACCAGTTCTTCCACGACAACCGGAAGCTGCTGGGCGAGGTGGAGGAGCTGGAGCACCGGGCCCGCCGCCGCGACATCCTGGTGGACGACGAGACCCTCTTCGACTTCTACGAGCAGCGCATCCCCGAACATGTGGTGTCCGGTGCGCACTTCGACTCCTGGTGGAAGCACAAGCGGCGCGAGGAGCCGGAGCTTCTCAACTTCGAGAAGTCGATGCTCATCAACGAGCGGGCACAGGACGTCACCAAGGACGCCTATCCGGACTCCTGGCGGCAGGGAAACCTCAAGTTCCGGGTGACGTACCAGTTCGAGCCGGGCGCGGACGCGGACGGGGTGACCGTCCACATCCCGCTCCAGGTACTCAACCAGGTCACCGCGGACGGGTTCGACTGGCAGATCCCGGGGCTGCGCGAGGACCTGGCGACCGAGCTGATCCGGTCGCTGCCCAAGCCGGTGCGGCGCAACTACGTCCCGGCGCCCAACTACGCCCAGCGCTTCCTGGAAAGCGCTGTCCCCCTCCAGGAGCCGCTGACCACCGCCCTCGGGCGGGAGCTCCAGCGGATGGTGGGGGTACGGATCGAGCCGGAGGACTGGGACCGGTCGAAGGTCCCGGACCATCTGAAGATCACCTTCCGGGTGATCGACGAGCGGCGCCGCAAGCTGGCCGAGGACAAGGACCTGGAGGCGCTCAAGCAGCGGCTGAAGCCGAAGACCCGGGCCGCGATCTCCAAGGCGTTCGAGTCCTCGAAGGAGGCCGTCGGCATCGAGCAGCGCGGCGGGCTGACCTCATGGACGGTCGGCTCCCTGCCGCGCACCTTCGAGACCCGCCGCGGGGGCCAGCCGGTCAAGGCGTATCCGGCGCTGGTGGACGAGGGCGCGTCGGTGGCGCTGCGGCTCTTCGACACCGAGCCCGAGCAGCGGCAGGCGATGTGGCGGGGCACCCGCCGGCTGATCCTGCTCCAGCTGCCGTCCAGCCCGGCCAAGTTCGTCCAGGGGAAGCTGACCAACCAGGCCAAGCTGGCACTCTCCAGCAGCCCGCACGGCAGCATCGCGGCGCTCTTCGAGGACTGCGTCTCCGCGGCCGCCGACCGGCTCATCGCGGCGCGCGGCGGGCCGGCATGGGACGAGGAGTCGTTCCGCAAACTCTTCGACGCGGTCCGGGCCGACATCGCGGACGCCACGCTGGACACCGTCCGGAAGGTGCAGGAGGTGCTGGCGGCCTGGCAGTCGTGCGAGCGGCGGCTGAAGGCCACCACGAGCCCGGTGCTTCTGTCGTCCGTCCAGGACATCCGCGAGCAGCTCTCACGGCTGGTCTCACCGGGTTTCGTGACCGCCCACGGGGTGCGCCGCCTCCCGGACCTGATGCGCTACCTGGTGGCCGTGGACCGGCGGCTCCAGCAGCTCCCGGGCAACGCCGAGCGGGACCGCACCCGGATGGCCAAGGTGCACGAGATGCAGGACGAGTACGCCTGGCTGCTGGAGCAGTTCCCGGCGGGGCGTCCGGTGCCCCAGGAGGCGCTGGAGATCCGCTGGATGATCGAGGAGCTGCGGGTGAGCTACTTCGCCCACGCCCTGGGCACCGCCTATCCGGTCTCCGACAAGCGCATCGTGAAGGCGGTCGACGCGGCGGCCCCGTAGAGCCGGCCGGCACCGGCGGCGCGGGCCCGCCACGGGGCTCCCAGGGCCCTTCAGGGGCCGCCGGAGCGGCCGCCCGGGTGGCCGCGGGACGGGCTTTCCGCGGCGGCTTCCCGGGGCGGCGAGGGCCCGTCGGCCCCCCGCCGGGAACGAGTTCGACCGCACCCCCTGACCTGCTGTAGAGTCTGGGACGCAAGCGCACACCAGCGCGGCGCACACGGCCAGTCCGTAGGCGTCACTGTTGGTCCTGTGGAGCAGTTTGGAGTGCTCGCCACCCTGTCAAGGTGGAGGCCGCGGGTTCAAATCCCGTCAGGACCGCATCGCAGAAGGCCCGGATCCCCAGTGGATCCGGGCCTTTTGGCATCTTGACTGCCCCCCGCGGCCGGAGGTACCCAGGTCAGGAAGGTGTGTGGGGGCGCGCGGGAGGTGCGGCGTATGACGGCGTCCGCAAAACATGAGACGAGGGCGCTGCTGCGCGCCCATCTGGCGGCCTCGACGGGCTACCGCCATCTGACCCGGCACTGTCCGATCTGCCATCGGCTGCTGCGGCTGGCGATGGAGCCGACGGCGGCCGGTGAGGGACGGGATGCGGTCCGGGAGGAGCCGCCGGCTCCGGCGGACCCGACGGCGCGGGAGTCCGGCCGAGAAACGGAGTCTTCAGCTCCGCCGTCAACTCGGTAAGCCCTTACCGCAGTTGCCCATTACCGCAGCGGTAAGGACAGAAACAAGTACCCAATAGTGTGACGGGAGTCACCGCATGGGTTTCCGTTGGGGCGGAACTTATGCCCCGCTCACAACGGGTCAATTTAATATGTGCAATTGCACCCTCTGTCCGAGGCGCCGCCGGAGCCCCTCCGGGACCGCCCGACCGGCCTGGACCGACACCCCCCGGGAGGGTGCGACGACGCTCGGCGACACCTCCGGGAGACCCATCATCCCCCGGTCCGCAACCCCGCCTCGGGGGCTCCGAGGCGCTGGGAAGTGGACACAAAAAAGATCGCGCTGGACCCGGCGGAGTCCAGCGCGATCGACGACGCACCCATGTCGAGCGGTGATTGGCCTGTTGGGGCAGGCGCCCGTCGTGTGGAGCCATTACAGGCGAAAGCCGGGCTGGGGGGCCCGGAAATGCCCGGTTATGCGGTTGTTCAGGCCTCGCTGCGCTGCTGCGGGATGCCCGCCAGAAGTGCACGGACCTCCGCTTCGCGGTAGCGCCGATGACCTCCGAGCGTGCGGATGGACGTGAGCTTGCCTGCCTTCGCCCAGCGCGTGACCGTCTTCGGGTCCACGCGGAACATCGTGGCAACCTCAGCCGGGGTCAGCAGCGGCTCGGCATCAGGGGTGCGAGCGGTCATGAGCGGCCTCCTCGGGAGAACCGAACCATCACGGTTCTTTCCTCTAAATTCTGCACCTTGACCCACGTTGCCCGAAATGGCAGACGCGGGCCGAGTCGGTTATAGGACGAACGGCTTGTCCTCGGCACTACAACTACACCATCTGTCCAGCCCCGTCGGCCAAACCGATGGAATTGCCCTCTCAGGTGTTCAACCTCGACGGAAGCCGATGGACCATGCCATAACGGACAGTCACGCGTCCGTGACGATCAGTCACAACAGGATCAGGGGGCACCAGATCCATCAAGGAGTGCAATACCGAAGAATCCGCCCATACTTAGGCGGAAGGAGCCCTTCCCGGACTCCTTGTCCTATTTTGACACGAGGGTGGGGGATTGCCGCAAGGCCCGAAGTCAGTGCTTTAGGTCACGATTGAGGCAATGGCCCGGATCGGGACCATCGTCCCCATGTACGCCCCGGCCCGGCCCGCGTTCAACTCGCGTGCTGCCGTCCGCGTACATCGGTCCACCGGTCGGTCAGCCGCTCATAGACGCTTCCCGCCCGCTCCCCGTCGCCGTCGCGCAGCGCCGCGAGCCCTTCGGCCACGTCCGCGGCCGAGCGGTCGTCCTCCAGATGTCCGGCGGGCAGCGCGTGCACCAGACCGCCGTAGTCCAGCTCGACCAGGGACCGGGGGTGGAATTCCTCGAGCCACCGGCCGACATCCATCAGGCCGTCGATCAGCGGTCCCTCACCGAGGGATTCCTTCAGTACTTTAAGGCCACGCGCGACCCGCCTCCTGGCCTGGACCATTGGGGTCCGGTAGCGCATCAGCGGACCGTCGTCACCTTTGGTGTACTCACGCTCACCGTCCGCGAAGAGTACGAACCAGCGCACCGGGACGTGCCAGGTCGCGGTGCGGATCCAGGGCCGGGCGTCCGGGTTGCGCTCCAGCCACTGCTCGTAGTCGGAGGCCGCCTGGCGCCGCACCACCGGGGGCAGCACCGCGTCCAGCAGCGGACCGGGAAGCCGCTCGGACAGCTCCTCCAGGGCCAGCCAGCCGCGCAGCCGCGTCCGCCAGGGGCAGACACAGGTGACGCCGTCCACGACCGCCACGAAGGCGTCCGCGCTCTCGTGCACGGGCACCGCGACCGGGGGCACCGGCAGCAGATCGGCCAGTGAGCGACGCAGCTCGTCCTGCGCGCCCGGGATGTCGTCCCGTTTGGCATAGCGCGCCCAGTGCGACCGCTCCGGCTCGGGAAAAGCGGCCAGTGGTTCATAGACCCGGAGATACGCCGCGTACGGGACAATCACCGAAGACGCCAAGGTCACTCGCGCTCCCTCAAGGCTGAGACCACCGCCAGGAGTTGTCTGCACCCGGCTGACCGCATCGTCCCATGACCGCCATGCGGACTCGTCGTGGACATGAGCGATCCGCCGGCCGCCCAGGGCTTACCCTCTTGCCCATCGGCCCTCCCCACCAGCAAGGAGGGCACCTACCCCGACCTATGGGAGTCACCACCGTGACCGACGTACGTCACACCGTCAGCGCCGACGGTCCGACGGTAAGTCGCGTGCCGAACCCTCTGACCCCGCTCTCGATACTGTTCCGGTCCGACCTGGGCGGACATGAGCAGGTCCTGCTCTGCCAGGACCGGGAGAGCGGCCTGAAGGCCGTCATCGCCATCCACTCCACCGCTCTGGGCCCGGCCCTGGGCGGCACCCGATTCCATGCCTACGGCTCCGAGGAGAACCCCGAGGAAGCGGCGGTCCTCGACGCGCTCAACCTCGCCCGCGGCATGTCCTACAAGAACGCGCTGGCCGGTCTCGACCACGGTGGCGGCAAGGCAGTGATCCTCGGCGATCCCGATGAGATCAAGACCGAGGCCCTGCTGCTGGCCTACGGACGCTTCGTGGCCTCCCTCGGCGGCCGTTACGTGACCGCCTGCGATGTCGGCACCTATGTCTCCGACATGGACGTGGTCTCCCGCGAGTGCCCCTGGACCACCGGCCGCTCGCCCGAGAACGGCGGCGCCGGCGACTCCTCCGTGCTCACCGCCTTCGGCGTCTTCCAGGGCATGCGGGCCAGCGCCCAGGCGTCCTGGGGCGCGCCCACCCTGAGCGGCCGCCGGGTCGGTATCGCGGGCGTCGGCAAGGTCGGCCACCACCTGGTGGAGCACCTCCTCGTGGACGGCGCCGAGGTCGTGGTGACCGATGTGCGCAGCGAGTCGATCGACCAGGTGCTGGCCCGTCACCCGCGGGTCCAGGCCGTCCCCGACACCGACGCGCTGATCCGCGCGGACCTCGATGTGTACGCGCCCTGCGCGCTCGGCGGCGCGCTCGACGACGACACGGTGCCGGTGCTGACCGCGAAGGTGGTGTGCGGAGCGGCCAACAACCAGCTCGCGCACCCGGGTGTGGAGAAGGACCTCGCCGACCGCGGGATCCTCTACGCACCGGACTACGTGGTGAACGCGGGTGGCGTGATCCAGGTGGCCGACGAGTTGCACGGTTTCGACTTCGACCGGGCGAAGGCCAAGGCCGCCAAGATCTTCGATACGACTTTGGCCATATTCGATCGGGCCAAGACCGACGGCATTCCGCCCGCCGCGGCCGCCGACCGTCTGGCGGAGCACCGGATGGCCGAGGGCCGCGCGAGCGCCTGAGGGTCCGGGAAAGCGCTGGGAAGCCGCTGAGGACCGCCCGGACGGGTCGTGCGGGGTCCTTCGGGACGGATGCGCGCGGGGCCGCGAGAGCCCCCGCGGAGCCGTCGACGAGAGATCCCTCACGGCCCGTCGGCGGGTCGGCGCACAAGACGCGTTAAAATCGCAGCTGACCAGCGGGGAAAGGGCTCCCCGACGGTCATGCCTCGTGGCACGTCATGCGGGCGACGTACCGTATGGCCACAGAAGCAGGTACCGTTGAAGCCCTACGGACCGGTCTCTCCCAGGGGAGTCCGCTCCAAGTGATGAACGTGAACGCGTGTCAAGACTCTGGGGCCGTCGAGCCCCGTCGTTGAGGGGGTCGAGCCATGGGGCGCGGCCGGGCCAAGGCCAAGCAGACGAAGGTCGCCCGCCAGCTGAAGTACAACAGCGGTGGGACTGACCTCTCACGCCTGGCCGAGGAGCTGGGCGCATCGACATCGAGCCAGCCGCCGAATGGCGAGCCGTTCGAGGACGATGAGCTGGACGACGACCCGTACGCACAGTACGCGGATCTGTACAACGACGATGAGGACGAGGACGACGAACAGTCGGATCCGTCCCCGCAGCGTCGCCGCGCCTGAACCACTCGTTCCAGGCGTCCGGCTTTTCGCCGCACCTCCGCCGGTCCGGGGCCCCCGCCTCGGACCGGCTTCTGTGCTGCCCGCGCAGTGCGCGGGGCTCGCTCAGCTCGCGTAGTCACCGGTCAGCGTCACCGCTTCGGTCTCGCCGGGCGCGCGGTCGAGGATCTCGCCACTGACCCAGGCGTCCATCCCGCGGTCAGCGCATGTGGCCAGTGCCACATCCACCGACTCGGCGGGGACGACGGCCATCATGCCGACGCCCATGTTGAGGGTCTTCTCCAGCTCCAGCCGCTCGACCGAACCGGCCTCGCCCACCAGCCCGAACACCGGGCCGGGGGTCCAGGTCGAACGGTCGACCACCGCGCGCAGGCCCTCCGGGATCACCCGGGCCAGGTTGCTGGCGAGCCCGCCGCCGGTGATGTGCGAGAAGGCGTGCACCTCGGTGGTGCGGGTCAGCGCCAGACAGTCCAGCGCGTAGATCCGGGTGGGCTCGAGCAGTTCCTCGCCGAGGGCGCGGCCCAACTCCGGCACCTCGCGGTCGAGCGTCCAGCCGGCCTTGTCGAAGAGCACATGACGGACCAGTGAGTACCCGTTCGAGTGAAGTCCGGAGGACTTCATGGCGATGACGACATCACCCGTTCGGATACGATCCGCGCCCAGCACCCGGTCGGCCTCGACCACGCCCGTACCGGCACCGGCGACATCGAAGTCATCGGCGGCCAGCAGCCCGGGGTGCTCGGCGGTCTCGCCGCCCACCAGGGCGCAGCCCGCGAGCGCGCAGCCCTCGGCGATGCCCTTGACGATGGCCGCGACCCGCTCGGGGTAGACCTTGCCGACGCAGATGTAGTCGGTCATGAACAGCGGCTCGGCGCCGCACACCACGAGGTCGTCGACGACCATGCCGACCAGGTCATGGCCGATGGTGTCGTAGACGCCCATACGGCGCGCGATGTCCACCTTGGTGCCCACACCGTCGGTGGCGGACGCCAGCAGCGGACGCTCGTAGCGGGCCAGCGCGGAGGCGTCGAAGAGTCCGGCGAACCCGCCGAGACCGCCCACGACCTCGGGTCGGGACGCCTTCTTCACCCACTCCTTCATGAGCTCGACGGCGCGGTCGCCCGCCTCGATGTCGACGCCCGCGGCGGCGTAGGTGGACCCGAACTCGGACCGGGGTGTCATGGCGTTGAGATCTTTCCTATCGGAGAGGGCAGGCGGGACGGGCCTACGGGCGGCGGAGCGCGTCGGCGCCGCCGACCCCGGCGGTCAGCGTCCGCACACCATCGGCGTCGGCACTGGCGGCGGTCTGGGTCTCGGACTCCAGCAGGTGCTTGCCCAGCAGCTCGGGGTCCGGCAGGTCCATCGGGTACTCGCCGTCGAAGCAGGCGCGGCAGAGATTCGGCTTGGCGATGGTGGTCGCCTCGATCATGCCGTCGATGGAGATGTAGGACAGCGAGTCGGCGCCCAGCGACTTGCCGATCTCCTCGACCGAGAGGCCGTTGGCGATCAGCTCGGCGCGGGTGGCGAAGTCGATGCCGAAGAAGCACGGCCACTTGATGGGCGGGGACGAGATGCGGATGTGCACCTCGGCGGCCCCGGCCTCGCGCAGCATCCGCACCAGGGCGCGCTGGGTGTTGCCGCGGACGATCGAATCGTCGACGACCACCAGGCGCTTGCCGCGGATGACCTCCTTGAGGGGGTTCAGCTTGAGGCGGATGCCCAGCTGCCGGATGGTCTGCGAGGGCTGGATGAAGGTCCGGCCCACATAGCTGTTCTTGACCAGTCCGGAGCCGTACGGAATTCCGCTGGCCTCGGCGTAGCCGACGGCGGCGGGGGTGCCGGACTCGGGCGTCGCTATGACCAGGTCGGCGTCGGCCGGGGCCTCGGCCGCCAGCTTGCGGCCCATCTCGACCCGGGAGAGGTAGACGTTCCGCCCGGCGATGTCGGTGTCGGGGCGGGCCAGGTAGACGTACTCGAAGACACAGCCCTTGGGGCGGGCCTCGGCGAAGGTGGTGGACCGCAGCCCGTTCTCGTCGATGGCGACCATCTCGCCAGGCTCGATCTCCCGGATGAAGGACGCTCCCACGATGTCCAGCGCGGCGGACTCCGACGCCACCACCCAGCCGCGCTCGAGGCGGCCGAGGACCAGCGGGCGGATGCCCTGCGGGTCACGGGCGGCATAGAGCGTCTGCTCATCCATGAAGACGAGGCTGAAAGCGCCCTTGACGCGGGGCAGGACGATCGGGGCGGCCTGCTCGACGGTCAGCGGCTTGCCGTCCTCGTCGGCCTGGCCCGCGAGGAGGGCCGTGACGAGGTCGGTGTCGTTGGTCGCCGCGACCTGGGTGGCCCGGCCGCCGTCCCGGGGCAGGGCCGCGACCATCTCGGCGAGCTCGGCCGTGTTGACCAGGTTGCCGTTGTGGCCGAGCGCGATGGAGCCGTGGGCGGTCGCCCGGAAAGTCGGCTGCGCGTTCTCCCACACCGAGGCTCCGGTGGTGGAGTAGCGGGCATGGCCCACCGCGATATGGCCCAGCAGGGAGCCGAGGGATGTCTCGTCGAAGACCTGTGAGACCAGGCCCATGTCCTTGAAGACGAGGATCTGGGAGCCGTTGCTCACCGCGATGCCCGCGGACTCCTGTCCACGGTGCTGCAGCGCATACAGCCCGAAATAGGTGAGTTTGGCGACCTCTTCACCCGGTGCCCAGACTCCGAAGACGCCGCAAGCGTCCTGGGGGCCCTTCTCACCGGGGAGCAGGTCGTGGCTGAGTCGTCCGTCACCACGTGGCACGGCATCGAGTCTAGGACAGTTCCCGGGCACGTCCGAACGAGGGACCGGCCCCCGGGGTGTATGTCGCATTCGCCCGAGCCTTCCGCGGGGTCCCGTACCCCGGCCCCACCAGGGAACGAGGGGGTGCGACCGGGGTGAGTGGGGCATCGGTCACATCTGCCGCGAACAGGCCGGACGACCCCCGGGCGGGGTCTACGCCAGGACCGGGAGGAGGTCCGCGAGGTCGGCCCGCTCCCCGCCGGCCGACACCTCGGCGGCGTCCAGCGCCCGGGCCCAGCCGGTGCGGCCGGTGGCCAGCCGCACCCAGGTCAGCGGATCGGTCTCCACCACGTTGGGCGGGGTGCCGCGGGTGTGCCGGGGCCCCTCGACGCACTGGACCACCGCGTACGGCGGGATCCGGACCTCGACCGAACCGCCGGGTGCCTTCGCCGCGAGGGCGTCGGCCAGCATCCGGACGGCCGCGGCCATCGCCTGGCGGTCGTACGGCACCGGGGTGCCGAGGGCGTCGGCCAGGTCATCGGAGTGCACGACCAGCTCCACACAGCGGGTCACCAGGAAGTCGTCCAGCCGCATGGCCCCCAGCGGCACCGCCAGCAGCCGGTCCCCCGGCGCCACGGCGGCCAGCTCGGCGAACCGGTGCTCGGCCCGCTCCAGCAGCGCTGACGGGTCCGCGTCCCGCGCCGCCCTGCGGGTGCCCTCGTCGACGGCCCCGGCGAACGACGCGACGGCCGCCGCGTAGTCGTTCACCCCGGCCTCCTGGGCGGGCGGCGCGGGCGCCTCCAGCAGCCGGGCGACGGCGTCCACGGTGGCCGCCACATGGGTCAGCAGCTCGCGCACGGTCCAGTCGCCGAGCCGGGTCGGGGCCCGGAGCGCCTCCTCGTCCAGTCCGTCCGCCGCCTGGCGCACCTGGCGCAGCTGCGCGGTCACGGCGGCGCGGATCCTGGCGGAGTCATAGGTGCGGGCGCGGGCACGGGTCGGCATGGCACCGAGCCTATCGAGCGCCGTGGACAGCGGGGCGGGATCGGCCGACGATGGAGAAGAACGGGGGATACGGGGGAAATGCGAGAAAGGTTATCTATCAGTGTGAAAGGTGTGAATCTCCATGGCTGAGCACCCGGATTGTGCCCTGGTGCGGCGCGCCTTCGAGGCGTTCATCCGGGGTGACATGGACACCCTGTCGACGTTCATGACCTCCGACGTCGTCCACCACGTACCCGGTGACAACACGATGTCCGGGCACCACAAGGGCCTGGAGGCGTGTATCCGGCTGTACCGGCAGTGGGGCAGCCCGGACGGCAGCAGCAAGGCGATCGAACCCGAGATGCTGACCGCCGACGGCCGCGGCCATGTGATCTTCGGCTACCGGTACCGCGCGCGCAGCGCGGACGGCAGCCGTTCCTTCGACATGAAGGCCGCCCAGTTCATCACCGTCATCGGCGGGAAGATCTCCGACATCGACGAGTGCGTGGAGGACATCGACGCGCTCAACGCCTACTGGAGGTGACCGGACGGACCGCGCGGCCCCGCCCCCGGCAGAGGGGCGGGGCCGCGCGAGGCACGTCCGGAGAACGCGATCAGGCCAGCAGACCCGGGATCGTCGCCTCGTACGCCTCCCGCAGCTCGGCCAGCGGCAGCGAGAACTGGCCCTGGACGTCGATCGCGTCGCCGTCCACCACACCGATCCGCACCGCCGGCAGCCCGCGGGCGCCGCACATGTCGTTGAAGCGGACCTCCTCGCTGCGCGGCACCGAGACGACCGCCCGGCCCGCGGACTCCGAGAAGAGCAGCACGAACGGGTCGAGCCCGTCCGGGACCACGATCCGGGCGCCCTTGCCGCCGCGCAGACAGGACTCGGCCAGCGCCTGGACCAGACCGCCGTCGGACAGGTCGTGCGCCGCGTCCACCATGCCGTCGCGCGAGGCCGAGATCAGGATCTCGGCGAGCAGCCGCTCACGCTCCAGGTCCACCGCGGGCGGCATACCGCCGAGGTGGTCGTGGATCACCTGGGACCAGGCCGAACCGCCCAGTTCCTCCGCGGTGTCCCCGAGGAGGTAGAGCAGCTGGCCCTCCTCCGCGAAGGCGATCGGGGTGCGGCGGTTCACGTCGTCGATCACACCGAGGACGGCCACCACCGGCGTCGGGTGGATGGCCACCTCACCGGTCTGGTTGTACAGCGAGACATTGCCGCCGGTCACCGGGGTGCCCAGGATCTGGCAGCCGTCCGCGAGACCGCGGGTGGCCTCCGCGAACTGCCACATGACCGCGGGGTCCTCCGGCGAGCCGAAGTTGAGGCAGTCGGAGATCGCCAGCGGCTTGGCACCGGATGCCGCCACATTGCGGTAGGACTCGGCGAGTGCGAGCTGGGCGCCGGTGTACGGGTCCAGCTTGGCGTAGCGGCCGTTGCCGTCGGTGGCGACGGCGACACCCAGACCGGTCTCCTCGTCCACCCGGACCATGCCGGAGTCCTCGGGCTGGGCCAGCACCGTGTTGCCCTGCACGAAGCGGTCGTACTGGTCGGTGACCCAGGACTTGGACGCCTGGTTGGGCGAGGAGATCACCCGGAGCACCTGCGCGCGCAGTTCCTCACCGGTCGCCGGGCGCGGCAGCTTGGCCGCGTCATCGGCCTGGAGCGCGTCCTGCCACGCGGGGCGGGCGAAGGGGCGCTCGTAGACCGGGCCCTCGTGGGCGACGGTGCGCGGCGGCACGTCGACGATCTGCTCGCCGTGCCAGAAGATCTCCAGCCGCTCGCCGTCGGTGACCTCACCGATCACCGTGGCGATGACGTCCCACTTCTCGCAGATCTCCAGGAAGCGGTCGACCTTGCCGGGCTCGACGATGGCGCACATGCGCTCCTGCGACTCGCTCATGAGGATCTCCTCGGGCGAGAGCGTCGCGTCACGCAGCGGCACGGTGTCCAGCTCGACCCGCATACCGCCGGAGCCGGCCGAGGCCAGCTCGCTGGTGGCGCAGGAGAGCCCGGCGCCGCCGAGGTCCTGGATGCCGTCGACCAGGTCCTCGCGGAAGATCTCCAGGGTGCACTCGATGAGCAGCTTCTCCTGGAAGGGGTCGCCGACCTGGACGGCGGGGCGCTTGGCGGGCTTGCTGTCGTCGAAGGTCTCCGAGGCCAGCACGGAGACGCCGCCGATACCGTCACCGCCGGTGCGAGCGCCGTAGAGGATGACCTTGTTGCCCGTGCCGGACGCCTTGGCCAGGTGGATGTCCTCGTGCTTCATCACACCCACGCACAGGGCGTTGACCAGCGGGTTTCCCTGGTAGCAGGGGTCGAAGACGACCTCGCCGCCGATATTGGGCAGCCCCAGGCAGTTGCCGTAGCCGCCGATGCCCGCGACCACACCGGGCAGCACCCGCTTGGTGTCGGGGTGGTCCGCGGCGCCGAAGCGCAGCGGGTCCATCACGGCGACCGGGCGGGCGCCCATGGCGAGGATGTCGCGGACGATGCCGCCCACGCCGGTGGCCGCACCCTGGTAGGGCTCGATGTAGGAGGGGTGGTTGTGCGACTCGACCTTGAAGGTGACCGCGTAGCCCTGGCCGATGTCGACCACGCCCGCGTTCTCACCGATGCCGACGAGCAGCGCGTCGTTCTCCGGGGCCTTCTCGCCGAACTGCCGCAGATGGACCTTGCTCGACTTGTACGAGCAGTGCTCGGACCACATGACGGAGTACATGGCGAGCTCGGCACCGGTGGGACGGCGGCCGAGGATCTCGCGGATGCGCTCGTACTCGTCCTGCTTGAGCCCGAGCTCGGCCCAGGGCTGCTCGGCCTCCGGGGTCTGCGCCGCGTGCTTCGTGGTGTCCAGGGTCATGCGCTGACCAGCCTCTTGAGGATCGAGGTGAAGAATCCGAGACCGTCGGTGCGACCGGTGCCGATCAGCGGTTCGACGGCGTGCTCGGGATGGGGCATCAGACCGACGACATTGCCCGCCGCATTGGAGATGCCGGCGATGTCGCGCAGGGAACCGTTGGGGTTCATCTCCTGATAGCGGAAGACGACCCGGCCCTCGGCCTCGAGTTCATCCAGGACCCGCTCATCGGCGACATAACGGCCGTCGATGTTCTTCAGCGGGATGTTGATCTCCTGGCCCTGCTCGTAGGAGCGGGTCCAGGCGGTCTCAGCGTTTTCCACTCGCAACTTCTGGTCGCGGCAGATGAAGTGCAGATGGTTGTTCCGCAGCATCGCACCGGGCAGCAGATGGGTCTCGGTGAGTACCTGGAAGCCATTGCAGATGCCAAGGACGGGCATACCGGCCTTCGCCTGCTCGATGACCGACTCCATTACCGGCGAGAAGCGGGAGATCGCTCCGGCGCGGAGATAGTCGCCATAGGAGAAGCCGCCCGGCAGGATCACCGCGTCGACCTGCTTCAGATCCCTGTCGCGGTGCCAGAGCGGCACCGCTTCGAGACCCGCGGTGCGGACCGCGCGCTGGGTGTCGCGGTCGTCGAGCGTGCCGGGGAAGGTGATGACTCCGACGCGTGCGGTCACGACTCCGCCTTCACGGCGGTGCTGTCGGCACCGTCGCCGACCTCGACCTTCACGGAGAAGTCCTCGATCACGGTGTTCGCGAGGAACGTCCCGGCGATCTCATGGATACGGGCGAGGGCGGCGTCGTCGACCGGGCCCTCCACCTCGAGTTCAAAGCGCTTGCCCTGACGGACGTCGGCGATCCCCTCGAATCCGAGGCGGGGCAGTGCTCGCTGCACCGCCTGGCCCTGGGGGTCGAGGATCTCCGGCTTGAGCATGACGTCGACTACGACGCGTGCCACTGGCACTCCCGGTGGTGTGGTGCTGGTGCGTAAGGCGGTGGCCCAAGCCTACCCCGAGGAAAAATCTACGCGAGTAGATATACCATGGCGGGGAACCCTTCGGTCACGTTTAAGCATCGTCAAGGGCAACCGCTGGGGAAAGAACCGGGTAAACCGTATGGTCCCGATTGCGGTGTGACACGCGGGCGGAATTACCGGGGCTTCACAATGCATTGTCGTCCGCTGTACAAATGAAAAAGCATTGTTCGCTTACAACTGGACAGCTGTCATCTTTGCACGTCAACGCAACGATGCAGCCCGAAAGGACCGATTTTCGTGGCGCAGCGCGTAGTAGTCACGCTCTCCGATGACCTCGACGGCGGGGCTGCCGAGGAGACGGTCACGTTCGGGCTGGACGGCAGGTCGTACGAGATCGACCTCACCGCGGTCAACGCGGAGAAACTGCGTGACGCCCTGGCCCCCTACGTCGAGGCCGGCCGCAAGCGCTCCCGCTCCGGGAAGGCCTACCGCCGCACCTCCGTCGCCCCGGATCCGGCCGCGGTGCGCGCCTGGGCCCGGTCGCACGGCATGGAGGTGCCGCCGCGCGGCCGTATCCCCAAGAAGGTCTACGAGGCGTTCAACGCGTCCAGCTGACCGACCCGTTCGGCCGAGTTGCACAGCACCCCGGGTGATCCGCTAGAGTCTGGAGCACGCCGAGGGGCGAAGCCGGAAGGCAAAACCCCGAGGAAGACACCATGCGGGTGTAGCTCAGTAGTAGAGCGCCCCCTTTCCAAGGGGGAGGCGCAGTGTGCGATCCCTGTCACCCGCTCTCATCACCTGACCGTTCCATGGAAGTGGATCAGGTAGAGTGATGCACGCGCCGATCGGTGAGAGCCGTTCGGAGGCATGCGGACGTGGCTCAGTTGGTAGAGCATCACCTTGCCAAGGTGAGGGTCGCGAGTTCGAATCTCGTCGTCCGCTCCATTCAGGTCAGGCCCCGGTCGAAATCGACCGGGGCCTGACCTGTTTTCAGCGTTCCCCCGCCGTACGCCCGATGACATTTGTCATCGCAGCCGGTGACAGCTCGCACTGCCGGAGCCGCCGGAGCGGCGGAAACCTGGAAGCCATGCATGTCGGTGACAACGCGATCAAGGTGAACGAGCTGCGGCGGAGGTACGGTCCCGCCGGGGCACAGGGCTACGACGCGGTACGGGGCGTCTCCTTCGAAGTGGCGCGGGGCGAGTTGTTCGCCCTGCTCGGCACGAACGGCGCGGGCAAGACCTCGACCGTCGAACTGCTGGAGGGGCTGGCCGCCCCGACCGGTGGCACGGTGCGGGTGCTCGGCCACGATCCGTACCGGGAACGGGCCCTGGTGCGGCCGCGGATCGGCGTGATGCTCCAGGAGGGCGGCTTCCCCAGTGAGCTGACGGCCGCGGAGACGGTGCGGATGTGGGCGGGGTGCACCAGCGGCGCCCGGCCGGTGGACGCGGCCCTGGAGCTGGTCGGGCTCGCCGGGCGGCGGGCCGTACGGGTCAAGATGCTCTCCGGCGGGGAGCGCCGGCGGCTGGACCTGGCGCTGGCCCTGCTGGGCCACCCCGAGGTGCTCTTCCTCGACGAGCCGACCACCGGTCTGGACGCCGAGGGGCGGCGGGACACCTGGGAGCTGGTGCGGACGCTGCGGGACCAGGGCACCACGGTGCTGCTGACCACGCACTATCTGGAGGAGGCCGAGGCGCTGGCCGACCGGCTCGCGATCATGCACCGGGGGCGGATCGCCACCTCGGGCCGGGTCGCGGAGATCGTGGCCGAGCGCCCCTCCCGGCTGACCCTCACCCTCCCGACGGACGTCCACCCCGGGGACCTGCCGCCCGTGGAGCTGCTGGCGGCCGACGCCATGGAGCTGCCGGGCATACCGGACGCGGCGGGCCGGACGACGGTCCGGCTGAGCACCCGGGACCTCCAGCGCACCGCCACCGAGGTACTGCTCTGGGCGCGGGACCGGCGGATCGGGCTGACCGGTCTGGACGCCCGGTCGGCCTCGCTGGAGGAGGCGTTCCTGCATATCGCGCGGGGGCTGGGCGGCGAGGACGGCGACATGCCGGAGGAGAAGACGATGGAGGGGGCGGCACGATGAGCACCGCGATGACGGGAACCACCACGACCACCGGGCGGGCGCTGGCACTCGGCCGCGCCGAGCTGACCCTGCTGCTGCGGAACAGGGCGGCGCTCTCGTCCGCCGTGGTGCTGCCCGGGATGCTGACCCTCAGCATGTCCACCTTCAGCCGGGACATCGATCTGAAGGGCACCGGACTGTCACCGGGCACCCTGGTGCTGCCCGGTTCGATCGGACTGGCACTGGTCCTCGCGGTCTATATGAACCTGGTGGGCGTGTATGTGATCCGGCGTGAGGAGCTGGTCCTCAAACGGCTGCGCGCCGGGGAGGCCACCGACACCGAGATCCTCACCGGGGCGGCGGTGCCCGCGCTGCTGATCGGGCTGGTCCAGTGTGTGGTGCTGGTCGTCTCGGTGAGTCTGGCGATGGACGTACCGGCGCCGGAGGCCCCGTATCTGACCGTGCTCGGGGTGGCGCTGGGGCTGCCGCAGATGGCGGTGCTGGCCGCGGCGACGGCCGCGTACACCAGGACCGCGGAGTCCGCACAGCTGACCCCGATGCCGATGATGCTGCTGTCGATGCTAGCCAGCGGTCTCTTCGTACCGCTGGAGGTGCTGCCGGACCAGGTGGCCGAGTTCTGCGAACGGCTCCCGCTGACACCCGTGATCGGCCTGGTGCGGGCGGGCTGGACCGGGGACATGGGCGCGGGTGAGGCACTGGCCGCGGTGGTCACGGCGGCGGCCTGGACGGCCCTGGCATGGTGGACCGTGCGCCGCCGGTTCCCCTGGGAGCCGCGGCGCTGAGTGACGGCACGCGAGGCGGAGAAGACGGGGGCAGTCGTGATACGGCGATGGCGGGGGCGCAGCCGCCTCAGCAAGGTGGAGTCGTTCACCCGGTGGACCTTGTACGCGGTGCCCTGGATCTACCAGTTGGCGGTGGTGGGCGCCAAACCACCGCTCGGGCAGGACGCCCCGCCCGCGCTGCTCGGCGCGCTCATGGGGGTGGCCTCCGTGCAGAACCTGCTGGCCGCCCCGATGCTGCGGCGGGGTCTTGACCACCGGCTGCGCGGCGGCCCCACAGCACCGCGGCTCACGGGGGTGGCGGCGGCGCTGATGGTGGCGGGGCTGGGGGTCTGTGTGTCCCTGGAGGCCGCCGGGGCGCTGCGCGCGCCGGGTGCGTCGGTGCTGGCCATCGCGCTGTGCGTGGGGCCGTTCAGCACCGGTTACGCGCTGCTGGCCTCGACGCGCCGGTTCACGGCCGTGCACGCGGTCATCGCGGTGACGCTCGCGGTGGCGATGGGGGCGGCCCGGCCGGATCCGGTCGCCCCGGTGTCGGCCCTGGCGGCCGTCCCCCTGGTCGGGGCGCTGTTCCTGGCCACGGTGCGCAGTTCGAACTGGGTGCTGGTGGTGATGTGGGAGGTGGACGCCAGCCGGGAGACCCAGGCGCGGCTGGCGGTCGCCGAGGAGCGGCTGCGGTTCGCCCGGGACCTGCACGATGTGATGGGACGGGATCTGGCGGTGATCGCGCTCAAGAGCGAACTGGCGGTCCAGCTCGCCCGGCGGCAACGGCCGGAGGCGGTGGGGCAGATGGAAGAGGTCCAGCGGATCGCCCGGCAGTCGCAGCGGGAGGTGCGGGAGGTGGTGCGCGGCTACCGGGACGCGGATCTCCAGGCGGAGCTGGCCGGTGCGCGGTCGGTGCTGACGGCGGCCCGGGTGGACTGCCGGATCGAGGACGGCGGCGCGGCGGAGCTGCCCGAGGCGGTGCGTTCCGCGCTGGGCTGGGTGGTCCGGGAGGGCACCACGAACGTGCTGCGGCACGCGGAGGCCGTGCGCTGCACGGTACGGGTGCGGGTGGACGGAGCGGAGGCGCCGACGGCGGTGCTGGAGATGGAGAACGACGGGGTGGGCGCGGACGGGACGGGGGCGCTTCCGGCGCCCGCCGGGGAGGGCGGGGCCGTCGGCGGCAGCGGACTCCCGGGGCTGCGGGAACGGCTCGCGGCGCTGGGCGGGAGGCTGGAGTCGGGGCCCGGGGAGCGGGGCACCTACCGGCTGCGCGCCGAACTGCCGCTGGAGGCCACGTCATGACGCGATCCACGGATCCGGCGGAGCCGACGGTGATCCGGGTGCTGCTGGCCGACGACGAGCATCTGATCCGGGGCGCGCTGGCCGCCCTGCTGGCCCTGGAGGAGGACCTGGTCGTGGTCGCCGAGGCCGCGTCCGGGCCCGAGGCGCTGGCGATGGCGCGGGCGCACCGG
This sequence comes from Streptomyces sp. NPDC045899, assembly GCF_056431485.1. Lineage (NCBI taxonomy): Bacteria > Bacillati > Actinomycetota > Actinomycetes > Kitasatosporales > Streptomycetaceae > Streptomyces > Streptomyces sp. NPDC045899. The sequence continues at coordinate 244,580 of NZ_JBWKKP010000008.1, read as the reverse complement.
CCCGATGTGGCGGTGCTGGACCTCCAGATGCCGGGGACGGACGGGGTGGGGGTCGCCGCGGCGCTCCGCACGGAACTGCCCGATTGCCGCTCGATGATCGTGACCAGCCACGGCCGCCCCGGCCACCTGAAGCGGGCGCTGGAGGCGGGGGCCCGGGGCTTCGTGCCCAAGACGGCCTCCGCCCAGCGGCTCGCGGAGATCATCCGCACCGTGCACCGCGGAAGCCGCTATGTGGATCCGGATCTGGCGGCGGACGCGATCAGCGCGGGCGACTCCCCGCTGACCGCACGCGAGGCGGAGCTGCTGGACCTGGCCGCGGACGGGGCGTCGATCGCGGATATCGCCGGACGGGCCGGGCTCTCACAGGGCACGGTACGCAACTATCTGTCGTCGGCCGCCATGAAGCTGTCCGCGGAGAACCGTCACGCGGCGGCGCGGATGGCGCGGGAGCGCGGCTGGCTGTGACCCTGGGAGGGACGCCGGGAGGAGGAGAGACCATGTCGGCACCCACAGTGATCATCTGGGTCATCGCCATCGTGATCGTGGCGGCCATCGCGCTCAACGTGTCCAAGAAGGGGAAATGAGCACCGAGGAGGCGAGGTAGTTCCCCCGCCGAGGGTTTGGTTATAGTAGAGGCGCGCCGTACGGAATGTGCGGCGTATGCGGACGTAGCTCAGTTGGTAGAGCGCAACCTTGCCAAGGTTGAGGTCGCGAGTTCGAGCCTCGTCGTCCGCTCAAGGTGAAGGGCCCCGGTGATGTCGACCGGGGCCCTTTCACATGCCATGCGCGCCGCCCGGGGGTGTGGGGTGTGCCACACCCCCGGTGCGTGGGGCGGTCACGACCAGCGGTTGCCGGTCAGCCGCTCGAACGCCTCGATGTACTTCGCCCGGGTGCGCTCCACGACCTCGTCCGGCAGCGGGGGCGGCGGCTGCTCGCCGTGCCGGTCCCAGCCGGAGGCCGGGGAGGTCAGCCAGTCGCGGACGAACTGCTTGTCGAAGGAGGGCTGCGCCCGGCCGGGCTCCCAGGAGTCGACGGGCCAGAAGCGGGAGGAGTCCGGGGTGAGCACCTCGTCGGCGAGGACCGGCTCGGCACCCTCGGCGCCCACCGTGGCCGGTGCGTAGCCGAACTCGAACTTGGTGTCGGCCAGGATGATGCCGCGCTCCCGGGCGATGTCACGGGCGCGGGCGTAGATCGCGAGGGTGGCCTGGCGCAGCTGGGCGGCGGGTTCGGCGCCGATCCGGTGGGCGACCTCCTCGTAGGCCACGTTCTCGTCGTGCTCACCGACGTCGGCCTTGGTGGCCGGGGTGAAGATCGGGATGGGCAGTTCGGAGCCGTCGGTCAGTCCCTCGGGGAGGGCGAGGCCGCAGACGGTACGGGTCTCGCGGTACTCGGCCAGACCCGAACCGGTCAGATAGCCGCGCGCGACACATTCGACCGGGGCCATCTCCAGGGACCGGCAGATGAGGGTGCGGCCCTCCCAGTCGGCGGGCGCCCCGGCGGGCAGCTCGGTGGAGAGCACGTGGTTGGGGGCCAGATCGGCCAGCAGGTCGAACCACCAGAGGGAGAGCTGGGTGAGGACCCGGCCCTTGTCGGGGATCTCGGTGGGGAGCACCCAGTCGTAGGCGGAGATCCGGTCGCTGGCGACCATCACCAGCTCGCCCCGCTCGTTCCGGTAGAGGTCGCGCACCTTGCCGGTGTGCAGATGCTCAAGGCCCGGGACCTCCACCGGCTCGGGCTTTTCCACGAATCCGGACACGCTGCCTCCTGGTGGTTCTGTCCAAGCCACCCCGATTCTGCCGCACGTCACGGCCGTCTCCGGACCCGGCCCGCCCTCACACCCGCTTGCAGATGCGGTCCAGCAGATTGGCGGTGGCGCGCTGCACCCGCTCGTCCCGGTGGCCGGGGCGGTCCAGCGCCGGTGACCAGGCGAAGGTGCCGGAGGCGAAGACCAGGGCACCGCTGGGGGCCCGGTAGAGGGAGGTCTCCTGGTGCCGGGTGGCGCCTTCGGCGTCCTGGTACGGGGAGTGGGCCAGCAGGATCCGGCCGTCGTGCTCGGGCAGTGAGGTGCGCGGGAAGTAGCGGTCGGCCTCGCCCGCGACCAGCCCGGGCAGTTCGTCGCCCTCCTCGGCGCCGGTGGACTCCCACAGCCAGTGGCTCGCGTTGCGCACGATCATCGGACGCGGTTCGGGCACCCGGCCCGCGTACTGGATGCCGATCAGCTGCTGTTCGGGCGTCGTCTCCCGCCACAGCGCGGAGCGGCCGGGGCCGCGGCGCTTGCGGCAGGTCAGCAGCCGGTCCGGTCCGGAGGGCGAGGGGGCCAGCTCGACCTGCCAGTACATGGTGTTGGCGGAGAGGAAGACCAGCGAGGTGCCGCGGTCACGGGCGCTTTCGACGGTGCGGCGCAGCGGCGCCGACCAGTACTCGTCATGGCCGGGGAAGACCAGGCCGCGGTAGCGGGTGGGGTCGATGGAGCCGGCGTGCAGATCGCGGGTCTCGGCGTAGGCGAGGTCATAGCCGTAGCGCTCGGCCCAGCGGATGAAGTCGTAGGCGTGGCCCACGTGGAGGGGCAGCCCCGCGCCCGCGTACGGCCGGTCGAAGGAGACCGTGACCGCGGCCTCGGACTCGCCCAGCAGCCGCCCCCGCTCGTCCCAGGCGTGGTAGAGGCTGGCGCCGGTGCGGCCGTCCTCCGGGTAGAGGTTGTACGCCTGCCAGGTGAAGTCCGGGAGGACCAGCAGCAGATCGGCGGGGTGGCTGTCGCGGACGGTGAAGGGGATGTGGCTGCGGTAGCCGTCGGCGGTGGTGAGCACCGCGACGTAGGCGCCCAGCTTCCAGTAGTGGGGGATCTGGAGCCGCCAGGACAGCCACCAGTGGTGGCAGGAGACGGTGCGGTCGGCGGTCAGCGGGGTGGGCTGGACGATGCCGGACAGCCGCGGACTGGTGGTGATCTTCGAGGCGCCGTCGCCCCCGTAGTGGCCGATCCGGTAGATGTCCACGCTGAACTGCTGGGGCGGGTCGACCGTGATGCGAAAGTCGATGGCCTCACCGGGGGCCGCGGCCGAGGCGGAGGTGAAGCCCTTGATCTGCCGGTGGACGTCATCCGCGGTACGGGGGCCGGGGACCCGGGCGGCGCGGCGGTCGCGGGTCCGCAGCGCGGTCCGGTCGATCGCCCGGTCGATGGCACCGGGGGTGTGGACATGGTCCACGTACCACGGGACCACCTGCCCGGTGTCGTCGAAGTAGTTCTCGCTGCCGCGCAGCCAGGGCAGCGGACCCTGGCCGAAAGGATCCGTCACCGCGTGGGCGAGCGCGCCCGACTCCCAGCGCCGGATCTGGTCCGTCCCCATCCCCTGCTCCCCTCCCTGCGTACCCCGGCGGCAGCTCGCCTCGCTGTCCTCTCGCACCGGGCCCCCGTGGTCCGGCCTTGTGGGCCGGGCCGCGTGACCGGTCGGTGGACCGGGCCTGTGGGCCGGTCCGCTGGGCCGGGTGACAGCGACCGGTCCCAGCACATCACATTACGCACCCACTCCGTCACCCATAGTCGCTAATTTGCTGGAACGAGAACCGAACGAGCGACAGTCGAGGAAACGTGTGTCTGATTCCGGAGGGGCCGGAACCGGTCACACCAGACGGACCGGCTTCTCCGGGCGCACTCCCACCTCGCCCAGCCAGGCGCGCAGCGGCCCGTCGTCCCCGTCCTCAACCAGGCTCAGCACCGGATTCGCCAGATCCGCCCGGCGCCGTCCGTCCACCAGCAGGGCGGGCCCGTCCAGCCAGTCCAGACCGGGACTGGCACCGGCGGTGTCCACCGCGGCGCAGCAGACCATCGCGGTGACATGGTCGGCGAGCAGCTCCCGGCCGGTGCGGGGCGGCTGGAGCGGGAACAGCGGGGCGAAGCCGTCGAGCCAGGGGTCACCACCGCCCGCCGCTCCGTCCTCGGCCGCAGCACGGGCCAGATGCGCCCGGCTGGCCTCCTGCTGGACGGCCTCCTCCCGGGCCAGCTCCACGCTGAGCCGGGCCGCGAGCTCGGGGCCGCGCTCCTCCGCCTCCGGTCCGGCGTCCCGGCCGTCACCGCCTGTCGTGGTGAGGCGCTCGATGACCCGGGCGAGGGTGGGCGGGGCGGGCGGACCCGCGGGCCCCGGCGGGGTGTCCGACGGTCCGGACCGCCCGTCCAGGACGCGGTGCAGCCGGGCCGCCTCCAACCGCCATTTGCGGTCGACGACTTCCTCCGGGTACTGCCCCCAGTCCACCGGGGACCAGTCGGGGCCGGGCTCCGGCGGGCCGCCGTGGAAGAGCCGGGCCGCGAGCAGCGAGGTGGCCTCGTCGATCAGACCGGGCTCCTCCAGCAGATCGCAGGCGGGCCGCTCGCTCAGCCGGGAGGCGAAGCCCTCGGCCAGCCGGTCCCGGCGGGAGAGCTCGGTGAGCGCGGAGACCACGCCCGCGTCCAGCCTGGAGGGCCAGCGGCCCATCCGCCAGGCGGGCAGGGCGACCCGGGTGAGCAGCCGGTCCCAGCCCGCGTAGGCCAGCCCCACCTGCTCCTGGGCGACGATCCGCAGCCCGTAGTCGACCGCCTGGGCCCGCTCGGAGGCGGCCGCGGCGACCGCGCGCTCCATCTGGACGGCGTGGTCCCGGCAGCCGCGCAGCAGCAGCCGGGCGACCCAGCCGACGAAGGCGAAGGCGGGACGGCGCACCGCCCGGCCGAGCGCCGCCACGGCGGCGGGCGCGGCTCCCGGCCGCGGACCGGGTCCGTACGGGGAGGCGGACCCGGGGTCGCCGCCACGGGTGGCGACGGCCACGGCGGCGTCCAGCCCCCGGACGAAGCGCCGGGCGGCGGCTATGTCGGGGTGCACGGACGGACCGGTGCCCGCCACCACGGGCGCGAGCAGCGCCCGCAGCTCGGCGACGCGCATCCACCACAGGAACGGTGAGCCGATGACCAGCACCGGGGCCTGTGGGGCACGCCGCTCCCTGCGGTCCGTGAGCCGGTCGTCGCCCGCGGGTCCCGGCGCCCCGGGCAGACCCGTGCCGGGGACGGCCCGGGTGCCGTCGGCCGAGAGCGAGCCGCGGTCACCGCGCCCCCGGCGGGAGGCGTACGCGGGATGGGTGCGGTCCTCCAGCCAGCTGTCGCAGTCCGGGGTGAGCGCTATCGCCGAGGGCGCGGGCACCTCCATGCGCTCGGCCAGATCGCGGACCAGCCGGTAGAGGTCCGGGGCGGTCTCCTCGGCGATGGGCACGGTGGGGGTGACCGCGGGTCTGGCCCGGACGATCACGGCGGCCACCGCCGCCGCCAGCAGCAGGACCAGCAGGGCCCCGCCGACCACCGTCCAGCGCAGCGTGGTCCATCCCTCGTCGTGCGAACCGCCGATGCGGCCCGTGGCGCTGCCGGCCAGCAGCACGACGGCAGCGGCCGCCGGAAGGAGCGCGACCGCGAGCGCGGTGCTCCGGATCCGCAGTACCGCGAGGGCACGGGCGCGTGCCGCCAGTGCACCTGCTTCGGGACCTGCCACGGTTCTCTTCACCCCCTACGGTCCAGCCCGTGTGTGGACGGTGGACGACGGCGGCGTTGTCTTGCCCCCACTCTCGCACCGGCCGCCGGCATCGCAATGCCGGTGGGCCAGTTGCCGCACCTCGCCTGAGCGGCACATTAGTTGGGGGCCGGGCGTGCGTCAGCAGGATGGGGAAGCGCTCACCCAATGGAATGGCCTTGGGTAAAACCGGGAACCCCGCGATGTGCGACGTCAGTCCTGCTGCGGAGGACGTGTACGAGAACCGGGCCGGAGCCCGCGCGGTCAGCCGGAGGGCGTCTCCGAGGCCGCCCGCGCGGCGATGTCGGTGCGGTGGTGGGAGCCCTCCAGACCGATCCGGTCCACTGCCCGGTACGCCCGCTCGCGTGCGGTGGCCAGGTCGGAACCGGTCGCGGTGACGGAGAGCACCCGGCCGCCCGCGCTCACCACGGCGCCGGACCCGGCGTCCTTCTTGGTGCCCGCGTGCAGCACATACGCCTCGGGGGCGTCCTGCTCGGCGATGTCCGCCAGTCCGGTGATCGGGTCACCCGTACGCGGTGTGCCCGGGTAGTTGTGCGAGGCCACGACGACCGTCACGGCCGCGCCGTCGCTCCAGCGCAGCGGGGGCAGGGCGGCCAGGCCGCCGGTGGCGGCCGCCAGCAGCACCCCGGCCAGCGGGGTCTTCAGCCGGGCGAGGACCACCTGCGTCTCGGGGTCGCCGAAGCGCGCGTTGAACTCGATCACCCGCACACCGCGCGAGGTGATCGCCAGACCCGCGTAGAGCAGCCCCGAGAAGGGCGTGCCACGGCGGCGCAGCTCGTCCACGGTGGGCTGGAGCACGGTGGCCATGACCTCGTCCACCAGCTTGGGGTCGGCCCAGGGCAGCGGGGAGTACGCACCCATACCGCCGGTGTTCGGGCCCTCGTCGCCGTCGTGGGCGCGCTTGAAGTCCTGGGCGGGCTGGAGCGGGACGACGGTCTCACCGTCGGTGATCGCGAAGAGGGAGACCTCGGGGCCGTCCAGGAACTCCTCGATCACCACACGGCCGCAGGCCAGCGCGTGCTCACGGGCTGCCTGGACATCACCGGTCACCACGACGCCCTTGCCCGCGGCCAGTCCGTCGTCCTTGACGACATAGGGGGCACCGAAGGCGTCGAGGGCCTCGTCGACCTCGGCGGGGGTGGTGCACACGTAGGAGCGGGCGGTGGGGACGCCCGCGGACGCCATCACGTCCTTGGCGAACGCCTTGGAGCCCTCCAGCCGCGCCGCCTCGGCGGACGGCCCGAAGACCGGGACACCGCGACCGCGCACGGCGTCGGCCACGCCGGCGACCAGCGGGGCCTCGGGACCGACGATCACCAGGTCGGCCGAAAGGCCGGTGGCGAGGTCGGCGACGGCGCCGCCGTCGAGGGCGTCGACGGCGTGCAGCTCGGCGACCCCGGCGATGCCGGCGTTGCCGGGGGCGCAGTGCAGTGCGGTGACGTCGGGGTCGAGAGAGAGTGCGCGGCACAGGGCGTGTTCGCGGGCGCCGCCGCCGATGACGAGGACCTTCACGGTATGCACCCTATTGCCTCCGCCACCGGGAGCCCCCTCGGGGGTTTCGGCGGACCCCGGGAGGGGCGCGCCCGTCGGGGGTTGCGGGGGGTGCCGTGTCCCTGGGCGGCGCCCGGCGGGGGTCGGGCCGGGGACGGGGCCACTCTTTCGGGTGAGGGGGTGGGGGTGCCTATATCCGATGTGCCACCACTAATGGGCGGAAATCCCTTCATCGGGTCCGCGTGGCCAGCCGTTCGGCGGTAGGAATGGGGGCCGCGCGGCAGCCGCGCGCCACGGATACGCCAGAGATACGCCGCCGCAGAGGGAGCGCACGGGTGAGTCAGCCGGAGATGCAGCCCGAGGGGCTCCCTCGGCCGGAGGGTGCGAGGAAGCAGGGGGACCTGCTCGGTCGCCCCTTCCCGCACGGCGACTGGGGCGAGCCCGCGGAGCGCCTCGACGAGGTGTACCAGTGGGTCGAGGAGGGCGCGCTGCGGGTGGCGGAGTGGTATCTCGCCGACCGGCTGTGGAAGCGGCGGACCGCGCAGGGCCTGCGGGTGGGGGCGGCCGCCGGGGCGGTGGTGGGGGCGGCGCTGCCGCTGCTGGATCTGGCCGGGCTGCTCGGACGGGGCGCCGGCTGGGGCGCCTTCGCGCTGCTGCTGGCCGTGGCCTGCGCGGGGGCCGACCGGTACTTCGGGCTGACCTCGGGCTGGATGCGGGACATGGCCACGGCGCAGGCGGTGCAGCGGCGGCTGGAGACGCTGCAGTTCGACTGGGCGTCGGAGAGCGTGCGGGAGGTGCTGGGCCCGACCGAGGGCACCGCGAGCGAGGCCGTGGAGCGGTGCCTGACGGTGCTGCGGCGGTTCTGCGAGGACGTGTCCGAGCTGGTGCGGACCGAGACCTCGGGGTGGATGGTGGACTTCGGCTCCGGTCCGGCGCCGCTGTTCAGCCAGGCGCTGGTGGTCCAGGGCCCCCGCCCGGACAGCGGGAGCCCCGCGAGCCGCTTTCCGCTGCCGCCGAGCACCCGGCCCAATATGCCGCGGCAGCGGCCTCCGGAGCCGCCCCGCTGAGCGGTGGCACACGTCCGGCGGAGCGCTCAGCTGAACACGATCATCGAGCCCTGGCCCAGACTGCGGGTCGCCGCCGCGTGCAGCCCCAGCCACACATGGCGTTCCCGCGCGAACGGGCTGTCCTCGTACGGCGCCGGGACGGCCGGTTCCTCCAGGCTGGTGGGCCGGGACGGGGGCGCGGGAGCGGGCGGGGGGTTGGCGGCGTCGATGCCCAGCGCCGGGGCGACCGCTTCCAGTTCGCGCAGCAGCCCGTGGCTGGAGCCCAGCGGGCCACCGCCCTCGAGGAGTTCGTCGTTGGACAGCGGGCTGGGGAAGTCGACCGGGACGTAGGCGCCGGCGTGGTCGTAGTGCCACACCAGGTGCGACTGCTGAGCGGTGGACTCGAACATCTCCAGCAACTGCTCGTAGTCGCCGCCGAGTTCGTCCACCGGCGTGACCGCGAGTCCGCACAGTTGCAGCATGTAGGCGCGGCGCAGGAAGTGCAGCGCGTCGTAGTCGAAGCCCGCGACGGGGGCGACGTCCCCCGACAGTCCGGGCATATAGCCGAAGACGGGCACGGGCGGCAGACCGGCTTCACCGAGTGCCTTGTCGTACGCGGCGATCTCCTCGGCGAAGGGATTGTCGGGGCTGTGGCACAACACGTCGACGAGGGGGACCAGCCAGAGGTCACATGCCACGCGATCTCTCTCTCGTATCCGTACGGTCGGTGGTCGGCCCAGCGTAGTGCCCCGCGTACGCCGCGCGAAGAGTGCTGACCACCGGTCGGCCACCGGTACGCCGCCGCGTCCGCCTCAGCCCGTACTACTGGGGAAGCTGGTGGAGGAGGGGTCGAAGAAGGCGGTGTTGGGAGGGTTGGAGCCATCCGGGTCGCGCGTACTCGGGGTGTCCGTCGGCGTCGGCTCGGTGGACGATCCGGACGGCGACGACGACGGCGACTCCCCCGGCGACCCGCTCGGACTCCCACTCGGCGAGCCGCTCGGCGACCCGCTCGGCGACCCGCTCGACCGCGGCTCCGATGTGGCCGGGCCGGGGCCCGGCACCTGGTTGGCGGGTGGAGCGCCGCCGTCGCCGGGCAGGACCCGCACGGCCAGCGCGAACACCATGGCCACCAGCACCACCGCGAGCGCCGCCGCCACCGGCACCGCCACCTTGCGCCGGCGCACCCGGCGCTGCCCGCGCCGTACGGCACGGGCCACGTCCACCCCGGGGGCGCCGGCGCCCGGTTCCAGACCGCGCAGCGGGGCGAGCAGGCGGTCGGCCTCCCGCTCCAACTCTTCGTCACGCATGGCCGCTACTCCTTCCTCTGCCCCACGGTGGTCACGGACGAGGGCGGTTCCACACCGAGCTGGGCCCGCAGCCGGACCAGACCGCGCGCGGACTGGCTCTTCACGGTGCCCTCCGAACAGCCGAGGATCCCGGCCACCTCGGCCACCGGCAGATCGCACAGGAACCGCAGCACCAGCACCGCCCGCTGGCGCGCCGGGATCCGGGAGAGCGCGGTGTGCACGACCGTGCGGGTCTCGACGTCCGGTCCCCCGGCGGCGGGCGGCAGCCCCGGGGTCTCGTGCGGCGCCCCGGACAGCCGTACCCGCGCCCAGCCGAGCCGCTGTTCGTTGAGGAAGCAGCGCATCAGCATGGTGTGCACATAGCGGTCCATGTCGGTGGCGGCACGGGCCCGCCGCCAGTGCACATACAGCTTGGTCAGCGTGGCCTGTACGACGTCGTCGGCGCGGTGCGGGTCCTTGCACAGCAGATGGGCGATCCGGCGGAGCGCGGGCAGCCTCGCGGAGACGTACGCGGTGTACGTCTGCTCCACTTCCGCCTCGGCACCCGCCCGCGGCCCGGACCGCCCGGGTGCCGCCGCGGGCCCGGTCTCGCTCCCGCTCACGTGCCCCCGCTCACCCCCTCTCCGGCCACCTGCCAGACCCAGACGCCACCGATCCACTGCCCCGGCCGCCCCAGCAGCCGTTCCAGGAAGACACGCAGCGCGCCGTCGGCCGGTTGCGGGGCGAGCACAACCGCTCCCGCGCGCCAGAAGCGCAGGTCCTCCGCGGCGGCGCGGCGCTCGGCGGGACCGACGCCCAGCGGTCTGCCGGTACGGACCACCTCGCTCAGGAGGCTGGCGGTGTCACGCGGCACCGGGCCGTAGATCCCGGTCCGGTCCGGTCCGTAGGGGCCGTTGAAGTAGCCGCCGGGCAGCGCGAAGCCGAATCCGGCGGTGACCTGCCAGTGCAGCGGTTCGGCGTACGCGGGCTCCGGCACCGGGACGGGCACGAGGGTGCGGCCCTCGGGGACGTATGCCCGCCACGTGCCGTCGGCGACGAACGGGGGCACCGGAACCCGGTCGACGGTGGCCAGCGGGGTGGGCACGAGCGGCAGCAGGGCGGCCAGGACGACCGCCCATCCGGCGATCCGCCGCGGCCGGTCCCGGCCCTCGTGCACCAGCCGGTCGACGGCCAGGGCCAGCAGGATGGCGAGCGCGGGCACCGCGGCCAGCGCCACCCTCGACTCGATGACCGACTCCAGCAGCGGCAGCCGGGCGAGGGGCCGCCACGGCCCGGGCAGCGTCCGGTCGGTCCCCGGCAGCGGGATCGAACGCCCCAGGGACAGCGCCATCATGGCGAACGCCGTCCACGCCAGCGCCCGGACCCGCGGCTCCCGCCACCGCCACACCACGACCACGGCGGTGAGCGCGAGCAGCGGCCAGCCGAAGAAGGCGTTCTGCTCGGTGCGGTTGTGGGCCAGCCCGTCCGCGGTGGCCGGGTCGCCGCCGAGCGAACGGCCCGCGAACTCCACCAGCGCGCCCGGCGGATGGCCCGCCGGGCCGTGCAGCACGCTGACGTACGACTGGGCGCCGAAGAACTGCCGGTACAGCGGATAGGCCAGCAGCGTCACCGCGACACCCCCGGCGACGGCCAGTCCGCGCAGCAGCGGACCACGGGCGGCACGGGCCGCGGCGGGGTGGGCGACCGCGTGGCCCAGCGCGAAGAACAGCAGCCCCAGGGCGGCCAGCAGCAGCGCCTCCTCGCCCAGGAACACCTGGTAGGTGAGGAACAGACCGAGGACGACCCCGTCCCGTACGGCACGGGCGTCGGGTTCGCACAGCCGCAGCAGCCGGTCCACGATCAGCGGCAGCATGAACAGCACCACGAAGTTGGGGTGTGCGTTGGCGTGGGAGACCATCCCCGGGGCGAACGCGCACAGCGCCCCGCCGAGGGCGGCGGCCGGACGGGAGGTCACCAGACGCCGCAGCAGCAGCCAGTACCAGGCGGCGGCGGTCGCGGCGAGTCCGGCGGTCAGCACCAGCGCCCAGGTCAGGGCCGGACCGCACAGGACGGTCACGGGCGCCAGCGGTACGGACAGGCCCAGCATGGTGGTGTTGGCCATGAGGTTCACCCCGGACGGGACGTTCTGCAGCGTGCTGAAGAACGGGTCGCGGAGGGCGAAGACATTGTCGGCGGTGACCGCGAAGAACCACTCCCACTGGTTCTGGTCCTCCCCGCCGTCGACGAGATAGCGGTGCTGAGGGTCGCGCCACAGACCGTGGAACAGCACCACGGACAGCAGCAGATAGCCCAGGCACACCATCCGGTCGGCGGTCCGGACCCGCCGCCACGCGCCCGCCACCCGCAGTCGCACCAGCTCCAGCAGCACCCGGGCGTAGTCCGTCGCGCGGACCTTGGAGCCGGGCTGGTGGGCCCAGCGGACCGGCACCTCGGCGACCGGCCAGCGCGCGCCGTGGAACATCCGCAGGATCTCCACATCGATGCACCAGCCGTCGAGCCGGGAACGCCCGAAGACCGCCCGTGCCCGGTCGCCCTCGAAGAGCTTGAAGCCGCACTGGGTGTCGCGGACACCGGGCACCGCCACCGCCCGGATGATCCGGTTGCCCGCCTCGCCGAGCAGATGCCGCAGCGGATGGCGGCGCACCGCTCCGGCGGCCTCCGGGGGGTGGGCGCGGGAGCCGATGGCGGCGGCGTAGCCCTCGTCGAGCCGGTCGTGCAGGGCCGCCAGTTCCTCGATGGGGGTGGCCAGATCGGCGTCGGTGACCAGCACCCGGCGGCCGCGCGAGGCGAGCACGCCGAGCCGTACCGCGTGGCCCTTGCCGTGGTTGCCGGTGACGGGGGTGGCGCGGAGGGTGTCCGGGGGCGGGCCCAGCAGCCGGATCCGGGGTTCGGTGGCCGCGGCCGCGCGGACGGCGTCGGCGGTGCCGTCCGTGGAGCCGTCGTCGACGACGATGACCTCCCACCCCGCGTGCCGGCCGGGCGAGGAGCGCAGATAGCGGCAGATCGCGTCGAGGGTCCGGGGCAGCCGGTGCTCCTCGTCGTACGCCGGGACGACGACCGTCAGATCGACGGTGTCCGGGGCGCGCGCAGGCGTCGGCGTCGGTCGGCGGCCCGCGGTGGGGGTGGGCGGAGAAGGTGGCACGCGTGGGGGACCACCTCGAACCCCCGTGGCGTTGCGTGTTCTGCATCACACTCCGCCGCGGCGGTGTCCGGAGCGCCGGATCAGCGCGCCCCCGACTCCTCCGCCAGCCGCTCGATCAGGGTGCGGAAGTGGGTGTTGTACGCCTCTATCAACCGCTCGGAAGTGGCCGGATCGCCCCGGGTCACCGCGGCGGTGAGCTCGCAGTGGCCCGCCCACAGCAGCCCGCGCAGATCGGGCACCCGGCGCAGGTACGGCACGGTGAACACCCAGGTCTGCACCCGCAGCCGCTGGAGGAAGTCCAGGATGTACGGGTTGCCGACCAGCCCGCAGATCTCGCGCCAGAAGCGCAGGTCGTAGCCGATCAGGATGTCCAGGTCACCGGAGCGGGCGGCCCGTTCGGCCTCCTCGGCCCGGCGCCGCACCGAGGCCAGCGCCGCCTGGGTCATGGTGCGCAGCGTCCGGTCGCCGTAGTGGCGGAACACACCCTCGACGACCATGGTGCGGGCGTCGACCATGTGCCGGAAGTCCTCGATGGTGTACTCGTGGACCTTGAAGCCGCGGTGCTCCTCCACCTCCAGCAGCCCCTGCGAACACAGGTCGAGCAGGGCCTCGCGGACGGGGGTCGCGGAGACTCCGTACTGGTCGGCGATCTCCTTGACGGTGAACTGCCGGCCGGCCGGGAGGCGGCCCGCGAGCACCTCGTCACACAGCGCCTCGGCGATCTGCTGCCGCAGGGTGTTCCGCTTGACCGGGCTGGTGCCGGGCACGGGCATCGAGGACCGTCTCCTTCCGCGGCCGTCATGATCACTGAAAAGCGGACGGCCCTCGCATCACGATATGCGAGGGCCGTTGCGCACAGTGGCCCGGAGTGCGGCAGTGGTCTACACCGGATGCCCACACGAGGCCGTCCGGGGCCGCGGGGCGTCTGCCTTGGTCAGACCGGGTGTGGGGGCGGTCAGACGGTGTGAGCGTCGGCCGCGGACAGGGCCTCGTCCAGAACGGCCAGGCCCTCCTTGGCCTCGGTCTCGGTGACGGTGCACGGCGGCACCACATGGGTGCGGTTCATGTTCACGAAGGGCCACAGACCGCCGCGCTTGCAGGCGGCCGCGAAGTCGGCCATGGGCTGGTTGGCCGGGCCACCGGCGTTGTACGGCACCAGCGGCTCGCGGGTCTCCTTGTTCTTCACCAGGTCCAGCGCCCAGAAGACGCCCGTCCCGCGCACCTCGCCCACCGAGGGGTGGCGCTCGGCGATCTCGCGCAGCCCGGGGCCGATCACGTTCTCGCCGATGGCGGCGGCGTTCTCCACGATGCCCTCCTCGGCCATCGTGTTGATGGTCGCGACCGCGGAGGCGCAGGCCAGCGGGTGGCCGGAGTAGGTGAGGCCGCCGGGGTAGGGCCGCTGGTCGAAGGTGGCGGCGATCTCGGCGGAGATCGCCACACCGCCCAGCGGCACATAGCCGGAGTTGACGCCCTTGGCGAAGGTCAGCAGGTCGGGAACGACGTCGAAGTGCTCGGCGGCGAACCAGCGGCCGGTGCGGCCGAAGCCCGCCATGACCTCGTCGAGGACGAAGACGATGCCGTGGCGGTCGCAGATCTCGCGGACACCGGGCAGATAGCCGGGCGGCGGGACCATGATCCCGGCGGTGCCGGGGATGGTCTCCAGGACGATCGCGGCGATGGTCTGCGGACCCTCGAAGGCGATGGTGTCCTCGAGGTGGCGCAGGGCGCGCTCGCACTCCTGGGCCTCGTTCTCCGCGTGGAAGGGCGAGCGGTAGAGGAACGGCGCCCAGAAGTGCACCACTCCGGCCGAGGCGGAGTCCGACGGCCAGCGGCGCGGGTCACCGGTCAGGTTGATCGCGGTGGAGGTGGCGCCGTGGTACGAGCGGTAGGCGGAGAGCACCTTGGGGCGGCCGGTGTGCAGCCGGGCCATCCGGACCGCGTTCTCCACGGCCTCGGCACCGCCGTTGGTGAAGAAGATCTTGTCGAGGTCACCGGGGGTGCGCTCGGCGACCAGCCGGGCGGCCTCGGAGCGCACGTCCACCGCGAAACCCGGGGCGATGGTGCACAGCTTGGCGGCCTGCTCCTGGATCGCGGCCACGACCTTGGGGTGCTGGTGGCCGATGTTGGTGTTCACCAGCTGACAGGAGAAGTCGAGGTAGCGGTTGCCGTCGTAGTCCCAGAAGTACGCGCCCTCGGCGCCGGCGACGGCGAGCGGGTCGATCAGACCCTGCGCGGACCACGAGTGGAAGACATGCGCACGGTCCGCGGCCTTGACGGCGGCACCGGCGACGGGGTCGGGAGTGGGCTGCACGGACACGTTCGCTACCTCTGATCGCTCACGGGGCGGGGGTGCGACCAGCGTACGGACCGGGGTCCGGGCCCGTCACCGACATGCTGTCCGGCATTTCCCGTGGCTCTCGACACACTGCCGGGCATGGTCGGCCGTCTCCCCGCATCCGACCATCCGATCCCTATTGACAGCACCCTGTCGATACGACAGTCTACTGTCATCGACGCGGGGCCGAACGGGGAGCCTCGCGCACCGGACCGAGGAGAGACCATGGGACGCCGGACCGTGCACGTGGCCGTCTACGACACGCTCGCCGACTGGGAGATCGGGCACATCACCGCCCACCTCCGCGAGACCGCCTTCCACCGCCCGCCCCGTGAGGGCTTCACCGTCGCGTACGTCGCGGCCCGGCCGGGTCCGGTGACCACGATGGGCGGGATGCGCGTCGAGCCCGATCTGACCCTGGCGGAGCTGCGGCCCGAGGACAGCGCGATGCTGATCCTCCCCGGTGCGAGCGCCTGGGAGGGCGATCCGGAGATGTCGCGCTTCACCCGCGCAGCCCGTGAGTTCCTGGAGGCGGGAGTGCCGGTCGCGGCGATCTGCGGCGCCACGGCGGGGCTGGCGCTGGAGGGGCTGCTGGACGAACGGGAACACACCAGTGCCGCCGCCGGGTTCCTGGCCGCCACCGGCTACAAGGGCGGTGACCACTACCGCGAGGCGGACGCGGTCACCGACGCGGAGAGCGGTCTGATCACGGCCGGGCCGACCGAGCCCGTCGCGTTCGCCCGGGAGATCCTGGCCCGGCTCGAGGTGTTCGAACCCGAGGTGCTGGACGCCTGGTTCCGGCTGTTCTCGGCGTCCGACGCGGCCGCGTACGGCGTCCTCGAAGCGGCTGCCGCGCGATGACGGACGGCACCGGCGGGACCGAGGAGGTGCCCGCGTTGCTCAGCGGGACGGCGCTGTCGGTGTTCCGGCTGAACGGGCAGTTCCTCGCCGTCTCCGAACGGCTCTCCCGTCCGGCCGGACTGACCGCCGCCCGCTGGCAGGTGCTCGGCGCGGTCCTGGAGGAGCCGCTGCCGGTGGCCGGGATCGCCCGTGCCATGGGCATCACCCGGCAGAGCGTGCAGCGTGTCGCGGACCTGCTCGTCGACGCGGGGCTCGCGGTCTACCTCCCCAACCCCGCCCACCGCCGCGCCAAACTCCTCGCCCCCACCGAGGCGGGCCTCACCGCGGTGCGGGCGATCGTCCCCGGCCACCGGGAGTTCGCCGGGCAACTGGCCGAACGACTCGGCGGAGCGGCCGGATTGGCGGAGGTCAGGGAGGCCCTGCGCCGGTTGACGGAGGCCCTCGACGCCCTGGAGCCCGGCGCCGGGGACACCCCAGGGTCCTGACCGGCCACCGTCGCACGACAGGTACCGGTCAGATACGGAACCGATAACGGATCCCATGCGTCGTCCACTTCGCTCCCAGCCCCCCTTTATTCTCTCGGGGGGCTGATCAGGGGGATCAGGGGAAGGGACAACGACGCATGGAAGACCTGGGGGCCGAGGACCCTCGCTGGATCGGCGACTACCGGCTGCTGCGGCGGCTGGGCGCGGGCGGTATGGGCCGGGTGTTCCTGGCCCACTCCTCCCGCGGCCGCACGGTGGCGGTGAAGCTGGTCCAGACGGAGCTCGCTCAGCAGGCCGAATTCAGACGGCGGTTCAAGCAGGAGGTGCGGGCCGCCCAGCGGGTCGGCGGGGAGTGGACCGCGCCGGTCCTCGACGCCGACACCGAGGCCGCCACTCCCTGGGTCGCCACCGGCTATATCGCCGGACCCTCGCTGCACACGATCGTCGCCGAATCGGGGTCCCTGCCCGAACGGACGGTGCGTGTCCTCGGCAACGGACTCACCCGGGCGCTGCATGACATCCACACCGCCGGTCTGGTCCACCGCGATCTGAAGCCCTCCAACATCCTGGTCACCATCGATGGTCCGCGGGTCATCGACTTCGGTATCGCGCGGGCCCTGGAGACCGTGACGGACGGTCTGCTCACCCGCAGCGGCGCCGTGGTGGGCTCACCCGGCTTCATGTCGCCCGAGCAGGTGCGCGGTGAGCGGGTCACCCCGGCGAGCGATGTGTTCTGCCTGGGCTCGGTGCTGGCCTTCGCGGCCACCGGGCGCCAGCCGTTCGGCACCTCCGACAGCGGTGTGCACGCGGTGATGTACCGGATCGCGCAGGAGGAGCCGGACCTCGGTGGTCTGCCCGAGAACCTGCGCGAGCTGGTCACCGACTGTCTGAAGAAGACCCCGGAGGACCGGCCCGGCCTGGACGCCCTGCTGGAACGCACCGGCGGGGACGCGCCGGACGTGGACGAGGACGGCACCGGGGCCGGTGAACCCTGGCTGCCCGGCGCTCTCGTGGCACAGCTGGGCCGGCACGCGGTGCAGTTGCTCGAGGTCGAGACGCCCGCCGCGCCGCTGACCCCGGGGATGCCCGCCCCGCCGTCGGCGCCGCCGGTCGCCGGACCGGCGCGGCCCCCGCTCCCGGCACCGCCGTCGACCCCGCCGCCGCCCACCGCACCGCCGTCGGCCACCTCCTTCCCGCTGGCACCGGCGGAGCCGCCGAAGCCTCCGCAGCCCGCCACGCCACCCGTGCCCCCGGCCCCGGCCACTCCGCCGAAGCCCGCACCGGCACCGGCACCGGAGAGCGACGCTCAGAACGCCGAGACGCCGGACGCGGCGGTACCGAGCCCGGACGCACAAGCCACCGACGCCCGGAACGCCGACGCCCAGGACACCCCCGGCACCCCGGCCGCCGGCACACCGCCGGCTCAGCGATCCGTCCCGCGGGCCACCGACCCGCGCCGCCAGGACGGCGCCCCCGCGTCCGCCCCGGACGCACCGGACGCCCAGCGGGCGGAGCAGCCCGCGCCACGGCCGGAGGCGGCGGCCGCGCCCACTCCGCCGCAGGCCTTCGGGCCCCCGGCGGTCACCTCGTTCGGAACCGCGCCGCGGGGCGGCGGCTCCGGCGCCCCGCACCTCCACGGCTCCACCGGCTTCGGCCCCGGCGGTCCGGCGGGTCCGGGCGGGCCCCAGGGCCCGGGTGGCCCCGGCGGTCCGGCCGCGCCCCAGCCGCCCAAGCGCCGCCGCCGCAAGGCGCTCATCATCACCTCGGCCGCCGTGGCCACCGTGCTGATAGCCGGGGTGGCCGCCGTCGCCGTCCTCAAGGGCAACGACGGCAAGGACGACAAGGCCGGGCCCGACCGCGACAAGGCGACGCACACCGCCCCCGCCGATCCCGGGGGCGCCGACACCGGCGGTGAGCCCGGCGGTTCGGGCTCCCCCGGCCCGTCCTCCACCAAGCTGGGCTCCACCGGCGACGTGCCCAAGGAGTACCTGGGCGCCTGGGAGGGGGAGATCACGGAGAGCGGTGAGACCACCGGCAAGATCCGCCGGATCGTGCTCTCCCAGGGTCAGGTGGGCGCACCCGTCGCCGACACCCTGACCTCGACCGAGGACATGTTCTGCCAGACCTCGGCCACCCTGAAGTCCGCCGACAGCCTGCTGCTGATCGAGGACGAGGAGGTGGACACCAGCGTTCCCGACGACGCGTGCAGCGCGGTCGGCGAGCAGACCCTGCGGCTGGGCAACGACGGCTCGATCGCCTGGAGCACCACCGACGGTTCGTCCGAGGCCACGCTGCGCCCCGCGAAGTCCGGCGGCAAGCCCGTCCCGGCCACCTACGAGGGCACCTGGCTGGCCAAGAGCGCGTTCGGGAAGGACGACGCCACCCTCAAGATCACCATCCGCCAGGGCGCGGTCGGCACCGCGGTGGCCGAGGAGGTCGGCGACAGCAAGAAGTACCACTGCGAGGGCAAGCGGATGCTGGCCTCGGTCTCCAAGGGAGTGGTGCTCAGCCCGGCCAGGATCACCGACGGCAACCCCAAGGATCTGTGCACACCGGGCGATTCGCTGACATTCACCGCCTCCGGCAAGGACAAACTCCGAGTGGAGTACGACGACCCGGATGACTACAGCGATGAGACGATGACCCAGACATTCACCCGACTCAACTGATCGGCCGATCGGCAGACGGACCGTCGGCACACGGACAGGAGCCACACCGCGATGGAGAACCTCGGGGCCCAGGACCCGCGGTGGATCGGCGAGTACCGGCTGCTCGGCAAGCTGGGCGAGGGCGGGATGGGCAAGGTCTTCCTCGCCCGTTCCGCCCGCGGCCGTACCGTCGCCGTCAAACTGGTACAGGCCGAACTCGCCCGCCAGGCCGACTTCCGCGGCCGCTTCCAGCGGGAGGTGGAGGCGGCGAGACGGGTCGGCGGGCAGTGGACCGCGCCCGTCCTGGACGCCGACACCGACGCCGAGGTGCCGTGGGTGGCCACCGGCTACATCGGCGGGCCCTCGCTGCACGACGTGGTGGCCGAGGGCTTCGGGGCACTGCCCGAGCGTTCGGTGCGGGTGCTGGCCCATGGACTGTCCCTGGCGCTGCGCGACATCCACGGCGCCGGGCTGGTCCACCGGGACCTCAAACCGTCCAACATCCTCATCACCATCGACGGCCCGCGGGTCATCGACTTCGGGATCGCCCGCGCCCTGGACGCGGTGGACAGCACGGTGGGGGGCGGCAATCTGACGATGACCGGCGCGGTCGTCGGCTCCCCCGGTTTCATGTCGCCCGAGCAGGTGCGCGGCGAAGTGGTCACCGCGGCCAGCGATGTGTTCTGTCTGGGCTCGGTGCTGGCCTTCGCGGCCACCGGGCGCCAGCCGTTCGGCAGTGTGGCCAGCGGTATCCACGCCCTGATGTACCGGATAGCCCAGGAGGAGCCCGATCTGACCGGGCTGCCCGAGGGGCTGCACGGCATCGTCTCCGCCTGTCTCAACAAGGACGCGGCGCTGCGGCCCTCGGTCGCGGACCTCGTGGCGTACACCGAGCGGACCGGTCCGGAGTCCGAGACCTGGCTGCCCGGTGAACTGCTCGCACGGCTCGGCCGGGACGCGCTCCAACTGCTGGAGGTGGAGACGGAGAACGCCCAGCAGGGCCCGGTGGGCCCGCACGCCACCGCCTACGCCCACCCGGCCGCCCCCTCGACACCCACCCCTCCCACGCCCCACACCGGACACGCGCCCCACTCGGGGTACGCCACGCCCTCCGCCTACGGCTCACCCCCGCACGCCGGATCGCCCGGTTATCCGGTGACCGGGGTGGGCGCGCCCGCGCCGCAGTACGGTCAGCCCTGGCAGGGCGGCCATCAGACGCCGTTCCCGTACCAGGGGCGGACGGCCGCGGTGCTGCGGTCGGCGCGGGGGCTGTGCACCGGGGTGCTGACGGTGTTCGGCATCTGGATCGTGCTGACCGTCATCCACCTGTATCTGAACCTGTCGCTGTTCGGTGCCTACCGCGATCTGCTCGACGGCACCGGCACCAGGGCGGCGGTCGACCACCGCAGGGACGCGGTGGAACCGATGGACATGTTCCTGTTGTTCAGCGCGGTGGCGGTGATGGTGGTGTGGCTGGTCTGGTTCCGCCGCGCCTACCTCAACGCCACGGTGCTGACGCCGGGACGGCAGCGGTTCAGCAGCGGCTACGCCGTCGGCTCCTGGTTCATCCCGGTCGCCCAGCTGTGGCAGCCCAAGCAGATCGCCAATGACATCTGGAACTCCAGCGTGCCCCCGGGCCCCGGACGGGTCTCCCGGGCGGTGCTGCACTGGTGGTGGACGCTGTTCGTGGCGATGTTCTGGATCGAGCCGATCACCGGACTCGTCGAGCTCGGGAGCGACACCGACAAGGAGCGGCAGGTCGCCGCCGGCTTCCTCATCGTGGACGACATCGTCTCGCTGCTGTGCGCGGTGCTGGCGCTCACCGTGGTGGTGCGGATCACCAGGATGCAGGAGCAGCGGGTCCCGGGGCCGGCCGCGCGGCAGCCCGCGCCGCCCGCCGGGATGTTCGGCCCGCCCGCCGGGCACTGACCCGGGCGGTCATAGGCGAAGTCCCCGGCCGTATCGGCGATACGGCCGGGGACCTCGTCGTCCCGGGGACCCCGTGCGGAGAACCCTGGGCTCACGCCGGATCAGAGGAACGAGTTGATCTGGATCGTCTCGTCGCGGCCCGGGCCGACACCGATCGCCGAGATCGGCGCGCCCGACATGTCCTCCAGCGCCTGGACATAACGCTGCGCGTTCTTCGGGAGGTCGTCGAAGGTCTTCGCCTTGCTGATGTCCTCCGTCCACCCCGGCAGCGTCTCGTAGATCGGCTTGGCGTGGTGGAAGTCGGTCTGGCTGTACGGCAGCTCCTCGACCCGCTTGCCGTCGATCTCGTACGCCACGCAGACCGGGATCCGCTCCCAGCCGGTGAGCACGTCCAGCTTGGTCAGGAAGAAGTCGGTGAGCCCGTTGACCCGGGTCGCGTAGCGCGCGATCACCGCGTCGAACCAGCCGCAGCGGCGGTCACGGCCGGTGGTCACACCGCGCTCACCGCCGATGGTGCGCAGCTTCTCGCCGTCCTCGTCGAACAGCTCCGTCGGGAACGGACCCGCGCCGACGCGCGTGGTGTACGCCTTCAGGATGCCGATCACGCGGTTGATCTTCGTCGGGCCGACCCCCGCGCCGGTGCAGGCACCGCCGGCGGTCGGGTTGGAGGAGGTGACGAAGGGGTACGTGCCGTGGTCCACGTCGAGCAGGGTGCCCTGGCCGCCCTCGAAGAGCACGACCTTGCCCTCGTCGATGGCGTCGTTGAGCACCAGGGTGGTGTCCGCGACGAAGCCCCGGAGCTCGTCCGCGTAGCCGAGCAGCTCCTCGACCACCTGGTCGACGGAGATGGCGCGCCGGTTGTAGAGCTTGGCGAGGACCTGGTTCTTCATGTCCAGGGCGGCTTCGACCTTCTGCCGCAGGATGGACTCGTCGAAGATGTCCTGCACCCGGATGCCCACGCGGTTGATCTTGTCCGCGTAGGACGGTCCGATGCCCCGGCCGGTGGTGCCGATCTTGCGCTTCCCCAGGAAGCGCTCGGTCACCTTGTCGAGGGTGGTGTGGTACGGCGTGATCAGATGCGCGTTACCGCTGATCATCAGCTTGGACGTGTCGACGCCGCGTTCGTTCAGCCCGCTCAGCTCGGAGAGCAGGACCGCGGGGTCCACGACGACGCCGTTGCCGATGACCGGGGTGCATCCGGGCGAGAGGATGCCGGACGGGAGAAGGTGCAGCGCGTACTTCTGGTCGCCGACGACGACCGTGTGGCCTGCGTTGTTGCCGCCCTGGTAGCGCACCACATAATCAACCGAGCCGCCGAGCAGGTCGGTGGCCTTTCCCTTGCCCTCGTCACCCCACTGAGCACCGAGCAGCACAAGTGCGGGCACAGGCGTACACCCCTTCCGGGCGGGGCATGTCCAACGTGCGTGGGTGGCGCGCGCCACCACCAGAGCCGTCGAACCGGTGCCCCGGATAGACGAAGCCCCTGGCGCAACAGCGACAGGGGCTCTTGCACCGAGAGATTACCTGAGGAAGGACCGAGGTGTCGGCTCCAGACCCCTGGCACTCTCCGCCGGACACCGTCCGGGAGCGCCCCCTGCTTGTGGTCATCGACCCCGCTGCCCGGCGAACGGACGGGGAGTCGGTGCGCATCGCGAAGGATGTGCTGTGCGCGGGCGCACAGACGAAAATCTGTCTGCCGGACGGTCCGGACGAAGTCGAGCGGGCCCTCGCCCGCCGCGGCGCCCGCCGTCCGGTGGTGGTCGGTGACGACCGCGCGCTGCTGCGCGTGGTCGAGGTGCTCCACCGCCGCCGGGAGCTGGCGGACGCCACGCTGTCGGTGGTCCCGGTCGGCGGACCGGCCACGGTCGCCCTGGCCCGGTCGCTGGGGGTGCCGACCGATCCGGTCGCGGCCGCCCGTACCGTCCTCGACGGTGTCGCGCACCCGCGTGACCTGCTGGTGGACGACAGCGGCGGGGTGGTGCTCGGCGGACTGCGGATCCCGTCCGGACCGCGGACCGACCCGGCGGTGCGGCCCGCGGGCCAGGAGCCGTACGACGCGGACGGGGCGGCGCCGGGCCCGGCGTCCGAGCCCGGCCCACCGGCGGGACACGCATCCGGCGCGGACCGGCCAGGCGGCCACCGGAACCACCGCGAGAGCCCGGGCACGGGCCCGCCGGGCGGTGGCTCCCCGCCGTGGTGGACCCCGGCGGCGCGCACCGCGCGCACAGCGCTGACGCTGCTGTCGCTCCCGGTCATCGGCCTGACCGGGGGCACCCGCCGCCGTGTCCACCCGCCGCCCCCGCACCGACTGCGGGTCGAGGCGGACGGGGTACTGCTGACCGATCTGGACCGGCCGGTCACCCGGGTCTCGGTGGCCACCGCGGCCGGACCGGGCGCCGGCGGACTGGCCGAGGTCGTGGTCCATCCGCACGCGGCCGGTGGTCCGGTGCGCGCGCTGGCGCGCGCGGTGACCGTCTCCGGCCAGGACTTCCGCTACCGCGCGGACGCCCTGGTCCGCGGTCCGGTCCGCAGCCGCACCTGGACCGTCCTGACCGAGGCCTGGACCCTGATCCTCCCGCACCGCACCTGACCGGCACCGGAGCCCCGCTCGACCCCACCGGGCGGGTACTCCCGCGCGGCCCGGTACCGCGTCAGCCGGGGGTTCGCCCGGTAGCGAGGCGTCCTGGCGCGCACCTCCCGGCGGCAGTTGGGGCGCGGGCCCGGAGGGAGGGGGCCCAGTGCCCCATCAGCCAGGGTCTGCCCCGCTCGCCGCCCTGGCACGGCCGCCTCCGGCTACCGCTGGGAGGTGCCCCCTGCGGCGTGCCGAACCGGCCGAGCAGGCCCACTACGAGGCCGATCCGGCGCCTTGCAGCCGACCGCACCAGGACACCTCGCTACCGGGCGAACCTTGGCTGACGCGGCACTAGAGGCCGGCGGACTCCCGGCGGGCGGCCTGGTGGGCCCGCCAGCGGTCGAGCATCTTGGGCAGTTCCTTCTGCATGAAGTCGAAGAAGTCGGCGGTCTCGGTGACCCGCAGCCCGGCCGGGGTGTCGGGGCCGAGCACCTCCGCGCCGTCCCGCATGGTGCCCTCCCAGCGGGCGAGGAGCTGGTCGCGGCGGGTGAGCGTCTCGTACCAGACCTCGTTGTACAGCCGGTAGCGGTCGCGGCGTGAGCCGGGCTCCCGCTCCCGCGCGACCATGTCCACCTGGGTGAGGTAGCGCACCGCCCCCGAGACCGCGGCCGGGCTGATCTGGAGCCGCTCCGCGAGCTCCGCGGAGGTGAGCTGTCCGGAGTCGGAGACGAGCAGGGCCGCGAACACCCGGGCGCCCATCCGCTGCATCCCGGCCTCGGCCAGATCCGCCGCGAACCGCTCGACGAACCGCGACACCGCCTCTTGGTCCCGCGAGATGTCCGTCGCGCGCTCCGGTTGCGTCGTCTCCCTCACCAGCTCATCATCTCCTCTCTCCGTCACATCATCATAAGTTTATACGGTTCCTTAACTTCACAAATTTCTGAAACTAGCGTAGCTTCGGAAACATGAAGACGGCAATCTCCGCGTCCGGCCTGCACAAGTCGTTCGGCCGGACCCACGCGTTGGACGGCCTCGATCTCGAAGTCGAGGCAGGTGAGGTCCATGGCTTCCTCGGGCCGAACGGTGCCGGGAAGTCCACCACCATCCGGGTCCTGCTGGGGCTGCTGCGGGCCGATGCCGGTGCGGTCCAGCTGCTCGGCAAGGACCCCTGGCACGACGCGGTCGACCTCCATCGGCACATCGCGTACGTCCCCGGAGACGTGACCCTGTGGCGCAACCTCAGCGGTGGCGAGGTCATCGACCTGTACGGGCGGCTGCGCGGCGGACTGGACGCGGCTCGGCGCGCCGAGCTCCTGGACCGCTTCGAGCTCGACCCCACCAAGAAGGGGCGCACCTACTCCAAGGGCAACCGCCAGAAGGTCGCCCTGGTCGCCGCGTTCTCCTCGGATGTCGAGCTGCTGATCCTGGACGAGCCCACCTCCGGGCTCGACCCGCTGATGGAGGAGGTCTTCCGGGAGTGCGTGGCCGAGGAGCGCGACCGCGGCCGCACGGTGCTGCTCTCCAGCCACATCCTCAGCGAGGTCGAGGCGCTGTGTGACCGCGTCAGCATCATCCGCAAGGGCGCGCGGGTGGAGTCGGGTTCGCTCGCCCAGCTCCGCCATCTGACCCGTACCTCGGTCACGGCCGAGCTGGCCGGGCCGGTGAACGGTCTGTCAGAGCTCCCCGGCGTGCACAACCTGGACGTCCAGGACCGCCGGGTCAAGCTCCAGGTCGACAGCGACCATCTGGACGGGGTGCTGCGCCAGCTCACCCAGTCCGGGGTGCGCAGCCTCATCTCGACCCCGCCGACGCTGGAGGAGCTCTTCCTGCGGCACTACCAGGACGACGCGTCCCGCGCCGACGAAGGGGCGGTCGCCCGATGACCGCCGTCGCCGACGCGCGGGTCCCGGCCCGCACCCGCGGCTCGTCCAAGGACCTGGCCGGCACCGGCACCCTGCTGCGGCTCGCGCTGCGCCGCGACCGGATCATGATGCCGGTCTGGGTGCTGTGCCTGGGGCTGACCGCGAGCAGCACCGTGGGCCGTCTCAAGGGCGCGTACGACACCCCCGAGGCCCGCTCCGATCTCGTCGCCGACATGAATGGGAACGGCTCGACCCGGGCCCTGTTCGGTGCCGCCTTCGACGATTCGCTCGGGGCGCTCACCGTGTGGCGGGTGGGCGCGTTCCTCTCCGTGTTCGCCGCGATCATGAGCCTGCTCATCGTGATCCGGCACACCCGCGAGGAGGAGGAGACCGGCCGTCAGGAGGCGCTGTCCGCCTGTATGGTCGGCCGCCGCGCGGGGCTGACCTCGGCCCTGCTGGCCGTGGGCATCGCCAACGCCGCGGTCACCGTTCTGATCGCGGGCAGTCTCGCGGGCCAGGGCGGCACCGGCGCGCTCGCGCTGGGGCTGGCCGTCGGCCTGTCCGGGATGGCCTTCGGCGGGCTGGCCGCCGTCGCCGCCCAGCTCACCGAGAACGCACGGCTGGCCCGCGGGCTGACCTCCGCGGCCGTCGGTGTCGCCTTCGTGCTGCGGATGGCGGGCGACGCCGCCGAGGACGGTTCGCGGGGCTCCGGCCATGTGCTGGTGTGGCTCTCCCCGCTGGGCTGGGCCGAGTACGCCCGGCCGTTCGCGGACGAGCGCTGGTGGCCGCTGCTGCTGATCGCCGTGCTCGCCGCCGCCTCCATCGCCCTGGCCTACTCGCTGGCGGGCCGCCGCGACGTGGGCGCCAGCTTCTACGCCACCCGCCCCGGCCCCCCGGCCGCCGGACCGTCCCTCAACGGGGTCTATGGACTGGGCTGGCGGCTGCACCGCGGCGCGCTGCTCGGCTGGAGCGCGGGCTTCGTCTTCGCCGGTCTCATCTTCGGCGCCATCTCCGACGGGGCCGACGACTTCCTCGGCGACAGCGACCAGACCCGCGAGATCATCCAGCGGATGGGCGGCGCCCAGGGACTGAACGACGCCTTCCTCGCCTCCATGGTCGGCATCCTCGGCACCATCCTCACCGTCTACACGGCGAGCGCGGTGCTGCGGCTGCGCAGTGAGGAGACCGACCAGCGCGCCGAGCCCCTGCTGTCCAACGCGGTCAGCAGGCTGCGCTGGGCCGGGAGCCATCTGGTCATCGCCTATCTCGGCCCGGTCGTGGTGCTCGCCATCGGCGGACTCGCGCTGGGCGTGGGCTACGGCGTGGCCGCCGACGACATGGGCGGGATCCCGCGCGCCGTGGGCGCCACCCTCGCCCAGGCCCCCGCGCTCTGGGTGGTCACCAGCGCCGCCGTCTTCCTGGTCGGTGTGGTGCCGAAGTACACCTCCGCGGCCTGGGCCGTGGTCGGCTGGGTGGTGGCCCTGGGCTGGATGGGCCCGGCGCTGAAGGTGTCCCAGTCGGTGATGAACACCTCGCCGTTCAGCCATCTGCCGAAGCTGCCCGGTGACGATGTCACAGCCGCGCCCTTCCTGTGGTCGCTGCTGCTCTCTGTCGTTCTGACCGCCGGAGGTCTGGTGGGACTGCGCCGTCGCGACATCGGCGGCTGACCCCCGTCAGCCCACCGCCCCCGGCCCCTCGGCGCCGGCCCCGCGCTCCCCGCGGCGGTCGGCGCCGGGTGGCGTCCGGGGGCGTTCCGCCGCGTCAGATCATGTACGCGGGCTCGTTTCCGCCGGGACGTCTCCTCCGGTGCGCTATTCGCCGGGGGTTTTCGCCGGGGCTATCCACATGCTGTGGACGGAGACCGGGCGGCCGCTCAGACCTCGGCCAACAGCTCGGTGAGCCCCCGGATCACAAAGCCCGGCCGCCACCGCGGCTCCTTCACCAGCCGCAGCCGGGGCGCCTTGCGGAGCAGCGCGCCGAACGACGCCTGGAGTTCCAGCCGGGCCAGCGGGCCGCCCAGGCAGTAGTGGATGCCCGCGCCGAAGCTCAGATGCGGATTGTCCGTCCGCGCGAGGTCCAGGGTGTCGGGGTGGTCGAAGCGCGCCGGGTCGCGGTTGGCCGAGCCGAAGAGGATGGCCACCTCGCTGCCGCGCGGGATCACCGTGCCGTCCACCTCGATATCGTCCAGCACCCAGCGCTCGAAGAGCTGCAACGGGGTGTCGAACCGCAGCAGTTCGTCCACCGCTGTGGGCAGCAGCGCCTCCGGATCGGCCCGCAGCGCCGCCAGCTGGCCGGGGTGGCGGAAGAGGGTCCACCAGCCGTTGCCGGTGGAGTTGACCGTCGCCTCGTGGCCCGCGTTGAGCAGCAGCACACAGGTGGAGATCATCTCCTGCTCGGAGAGCCGGTCGCCCTCGTCATACGCCGCGATCAGCGCGCTGATCAGGTCCTCACCGGGATCCTTGCGACGGGCGGCGATCAACTCCCGAAGATAGGCGGAGAACTCCCGCGAGGCGCGCACCGCCCGGTCCGCGGTCTCCTCGTCCGGGTTGAGCTCGTACATCCCGCAGATGTCCGCCGACCACGGGCGCAGCGAGGACCTGTCGGCGGGCGGGATGCCGAGCATCTCCGCGATCACGGCCACCGGCAGCGGTTCGGCGACCGAGGCGATGAGGTCGCCGCCGCCCGCGGCGACGAAGGAGTCGACCAGCCCGTCCGCCAGCCGCCGGATCGTCGGGACGAGCGCCTCGACCGTCCGCGGGGTGAACGCCTTGGAGACCAGCCGCCGGATCCGGGTGTGGTCCGGTGCCTCCAGATCGAGCATCCCGTGGTCGTTGAGGGTGTGGAACGGCTCGTGCTCGGGCGGCGGCGCGGTACGCCCGAACTCCTCGTGGCTGAACCGGTGCAGATAGGTACGGCCGAGCCTGCGGTCGGCCAGCAGCGCGCGGGCGTCGTCGAAGTGCGGGATCAGCCACTGCCGGGACGGTGCGAACCAGTGCGCCCGCCCGCTCTCGCGCAGCTCGGCGTAGGCCGGGTACGGATCGGCGACGAACGAGGGCCGCCACGGGTCGAAGGCGGCGGGCGGCACGGTACTGGTCATGCCGGGACGCTACCCCTCGGCGGGCCCGGCCTCCAGGGGTCGTCGTCCGGCCCCGGGCGGGTTCATGCGGTCAGGCGGGGTCCCCGGACGCGACGCGGGCGATCTCGGCGACGACCGTGCGTACGGCCGCGGCCGTGGGGTCGATCAGCGGGAAGTGCCCGGCCGCGGCGGCGCGTACGGTGCGCACCGGCTGCCCGGCGGCGGCTGCGGCCGCCGCGAAGGAGTCCGCGACCTGCGGCGGGACATCGACGTCGGTACCGCCCTGGACGACCGTGGTGCGGACATCGGTGGGCAGCAGCGCGGCGGGATCGGCGCACGGCAGCCGGGCGGCCCCCTCGTCACCGGTGCCGAGCAGCTGGTCCACCGCGTCGGAACAGACGCGCAGCGCACGGGCGGTGGTGAGGTCCGCGATCGGGGCGAGGGCCACCACCCCGTGGACGCGGGGCGGCGCGGACAGCCGCCAGGGCGCGCCCGGCGGCAGCCGGTGGCGCGCCGCCGCCCAGAGCGCGGCGTGTCCGCCCGCGGAGTGCCCGGCGAGCACCAGCCGTCCGGTGTCGACGCGGCCACCGTGCCGCGACTCCCCCACGAGCCGGGGCACGGCGTCCATGACGGCGGCGATGTCGTCGAACGTCTCCGGCCACCGTCCCGCCAGGTGCCGCGCCCCTGGCGGGTGTTCCCGGTGAGCCTCACCGCCGGGCTCGGCGCCGCGGCGGTATTCGGCCGAGGCCACCGCGAAGCCCCGGGTCGCCAGGTGGGCGGCGAACGGGGACAGATGCTGCCGGTCGTGGGGGGCGCGCCAGGCGCCGCCGTGGAAGAGCAGCACCAGCGGGGCGGCACCACCCACCACCCCTCCGGGCGGCAGGTGGAAGTCCACGACCTGGTCCGGGTGTTCGCCGTACGCGACGGTGGCGTCCGGCGCCACCGGGGCGAGACCGAGGAGGGACGCCTCCTCGGCCGCCGCCACCCCGGCGGGGTCGCGGGGGCCGGTCACCCGGTCACGCCGCCCTCGCCCGGCTCCCCGGCCAGGACATCGGCCAGCACCCGCGCCGCGCGCTCCACGTCCGCGAACCCGGTGTACAACGGGGTGAAGCCGAAGCGCAGCACATCGGGGCGGCGGAAGTCACCGACCACACCGCGCCGCACCAGCTCCGCCATCACCGCGCCCGCGTCCGCGCAGCGCAGCGCGACCTGGCTGCCGCGCCGCCCGTGCTCGGCCGGGGTGATCGACTCGACCCGGCCCGCCGGGACGTACGCCCCCACGCAGCGCAGGAAGAAGTCGGTGAGGGCCAGGCTCTTGGTCCGCACCGCCTCGACCGTGACGTCGTCCCACACCTCCAGCGCGGTCTCCAGCGCCAGCATGGAGAGGATGTCCGGGGTGCCGACCCGGCCGCGGGCCACGCCGTCGGCCGGGGCGTAGGCGGGGTCCATGGCGAACGGGTCGGCGTGCGAGTTCCAGCCCGGGAGCGGGGAGTCGAACCGGGGCTGGTGCTCGTTCGCGACGTACAGATACGCGGGCGAACCCGGCCCGCCGTTGAGGTACTTGTACGTACAGCCCACGGCGAGGTCGACACCGTGCGCGTCCAGTCCGACCGGCAGCGCGCCCGCGCTGTGGCACAGGTCCCAGACGACCAGCGCGCCCGCGGAGTGCGCGGCGGCGGTGGTCCCGGGCAGGTCATGGAGCCGGCCGGTCCGGTAGTCGACATGGTTGACCAGCGCCACGGCGGTGCGCGGCCCGACCGCGGTGGGGACGTCGCCCGCCGCCACCGGCCGCAGGGTGCAGCCGGTCATCCGGGCGGCGGACTCGGCGATGTAGCCGTCGGTCGGGAAGGTGGACTCGTCGACGAGGATCTGGTCGCGGTGGGCACCGCGTTCCTGGGCGATCCGCACCGCGCCGACGACCGCCTTGAAGACGTTCACACTCGTCGAGTCGCCGACGACCACCTGGCCGGGGGCCGCCCCGATCAGCCGTCCCACCCGGTCGCCGATCCGCTCCGGCGCGGTCCACCAACCGCTCTCCCCCCAGGAGCGGATGCGCAGCGCGCCCCATTCCCGGTTGATGACGTCGGCCAGCCGCTCGGGGACGGCGGCCGGCAGCGCGCCCAGTGAATTGCCGTCGAGGTAGACGGCATCGTCCAGGGCGAAGGCGGCGCGCTTGGCGCGGAGTTCATCGGCCGCGTCGAGCCGCCCGGCCTCGTCGGCCAGTGCCCGCGCACCGGAGAGCGTGGTGTCAGACATGGCTGCGCGCCGTCCACAGCTCGGGGAAGACGTTCTTCGTGGCGCGCTTCTCCAGCCAGGCGACCCCGGCGGAACCGCCGGTGCCGGTCTTGGCACCCATCGCCCGCCGGGTGGCCACGAGATGGTCGTTGCGCCAGCGCCACACCAGCTCGGCGACCTCGGTGAGGGCTTCGCCGAGCCGGGTCAGCTCGTCCTCCCGCGGCACGGGGCCGGAGTAGATCTCCTGCCACACCCGCTCCACCTCCGGGTCCGGTGCGTAGCGCTGGGCGGGGTCGCGCTCCAGGACGGCGGCCGGGACGGCGAAGCCGCGGCGGGCCAGGAAGCGCAGCACCTCGTCGTAGAGGCTCGGTTCGGTGAGCGCCTTCTCCAGCTCGGCGTGGACGCGCGGCGCGCCCCGGTGCGGAACCAGCATCGACGCGGACTTCTCACCGAGCAGGAACTCCATCCGCCGGTACATCGCGGACTGGAAGCCGGAGCCGTCGCCGAGCGCGGAGCGGTAGGCGTTGAACTGGCCCGGGGTGAGATGGGCGAGCGGCTTCCAGGAGCTGTTCAGCGACTCCAGCTCGTAGGTGGAGCGCTTCAGCGCCGCCATCGCGGTGGGCAGGTCGTCCTCGCGCAGCGCCTGGGCCGCGGTGTGCCACTCATGGACGATGACGGTGAACCACAGCTCCATGACCTGGGTGGTGACCAGGAAGACCATCTCGCCGGGATCATCGGAGAGGGGGTGCTGGAGGTGGGTGAGGACCGACGCCTGGACGTAGTCCTCGTACGGAGTGGTGCCCTGGAAGTCGAGGTGGGGCGCCTCGGGCTCGGCGTCCGGGGTCACGGACTCCGGCGGCTGGCTTTCCTTCGGGGCGGTGGCGTTCGGGGCAGGCTGCTGCGACATCGCGTCTCCTGGTACTGCTCGCTACCGGGTAGCGGTCCGCCCCTTCCCTTCGGTCTCGGAGCCCCGGTCCCCTCAGGGCCCGCACATCAGCAGGCCCTCTCCGCATCATGCGTGTCACGCGGATGTTCGGCAAGTACGGATCACCACGCGGATCGGGGCCCGCCGGAACGGATCACCGCCGACGGGCCCCGGCCCCGTGTCTCGTGCCCCGGCAAGGGGGCGGCTGAGCGGGTTCGGCTCAGGAGAGCGTGTCCGCCGCGGTCGGGGAGCTCTCCCGGAGGAAGGTCGAGCAGCGCTCGTACTCCTCCTGCTCACCGATGGACTGGGCGGCGCGGGCGAGCGCGTGCAGGGCGCGCAGGAAGCCCCGGTTGGGCTCGTGCTCGAACGGCACCGGGCCGTGGCCCTTCCAGCCGCTGCGGCGCAGGGCGTCGAGCCCGCGGTGGTAGCCGGTGCGGGCGTACGCGTAGGACTCGACCACCCGGCCGGCCTCGAACGCCTCGTCGGCGAGCTGCGCCCAGGCGAGACAGGAGGCCGGGTACTTCGCGGCGACCTCGGAGGGGGCCGCGCCGGAGGCGAGCAGCTCCCGGGGCTCCGGGTCGTCGGGCAGATGGGTCGGGGGCGGTCCCCCGAGCAGGTTCTCGTGAATGGCCATGGGTTCCAGTCTGCCTGGTCCGCGGCCACCGCCGATACGCGGCGCGAAGGCTCCCCGGCGCCCGCACCGCACCCGCACGCCCCCGCCCGCACCCGGTTCGTGCCCGGCACGCCCGCGCACCCGGGGCCGCCCGTCGCCGCGGCCCCGGCGGCCGCGGCGTCGGTCTGTCCGGCGGCGGGCGCCCGGCGGTCAGTCCTGGCGTTCACCTGGGTCGAGGGGCGGAGCGACGACACCGCAGTGGTAGGCGCACTGGGGGCGGCACGGGGCACACGGGCCCTCCTCGCGCCCTGCGGCGGCCGCCGCCTCCGCGGGCACCCCGGCGCCCTCCCGCGGCGCCTGCGGCGCCTTCAGCACATCCGACCGCACCATGGTCCAGGCGAGGAGGGCGCCCAGGACCAGCACCACCGCACAGATCGGCATCGCCCGCCGGAACGCCTCCGAGAACCGGTCCGCGGACCGGTACGCCTCCTCGCTCATCCCCGCCAGCAGCGGCAGCGCCGCCACCGCGACCAGCCCCGCCGCCCGCGCCGCGGCGTTGTTGATCCCGCTGGCCAGTCCCGCCCGCGCGACGTCCACCGAGGCCAGGACGGTCGCGGTCAGCGGGGCGACCAGCACCACCATGCCCAGGCCCATCACCAGCAGCGCGGGCAGGATGTCCCGCCAGTAGACCGCGCCCACCCCCGCCCGGGTCATCAGCAGCATCCCGGCCGCGCACAGCAGCGGGCCGACGGTCAGCGGGATCCGCGGACCGATCCGCTTGCCGAGCTCGCCCGAGCGGGCCGAGAGCAGCAGCATCAGCACGGTGGTCGGCAGCAGCGCGGTGCCCGCCCCCAGGGCGGAGTAGCCCACGACCACCTGGAGGTTCAGCACGGACAGGAAGAAGAAGCCGCCGAAGGCCGCGTACACACACAGCGTCACCGCGTTCACCGCGCTGAACTGGCGCGAGGAGAAGAGCGACAGCGGCAGCATCGGATCGGGACGACGGCGCTCCACGGCGATGAAGGCCACCCCCATCAGCACCCCGAGCACCGCCGGAACCACCACGGCGGGCGATCCGCCACCGCCCGGCGCGGCGATCAGCGCATAGGTCACCAGGGCCAGCGAGAGCGCGCCCAAGGCAGCGCCGAGTACATCGAACCGGCCGTGCGCGGCCGGATCGCGGGTCTCGGGCACATGGCGCAGCGCGACCGGCACACACACCGCCGCCAGCGGCACATTGAGGAAGAACACCCAGCGCCAGCCCGGTCCGTCGACCAGCCAGCCGCCGAGGAACGGTCCGATCGCCGCGCCGACCCCGCCGAACCCGGACCACAGCCCGACCGCCCGCGCCCGGTCGTCGGGGTGGATCACGGACTGGATCAGGGCGAGCGAACCGGGGGTGAGCAGCGCCCCGCCGATGCCCTGGAGGGCGCGGGCGACGATCAGCACCCCGGCGTTCGGCGCCAGCCCGCACAGCAGGGACGCGAGGGCGAACCACACCACACCGAGCACGAAGATCCGCCGCCGTCCGAACCGGTCGCCGAGCGCCCCGCCGAGCAGGATCAGCCCGGCGAGGGTGAGCATGTAGGCGTTGACGGTCCACTGGAGGACGGCCAGATCGGCATCGAGGTCGAGGCCGATCCGGGGCAGCGCCACATTGACCACGGTGCTGTCGAGCAGCGCCATCGCGGACCCGAGCACGGTGGTGAGCACCACCCAGCGTCCGGCGGGTTCGGAGAGGCGCAGCATCGGCTCCCGCCCGCCGGGCGGACCGCCGTCCGCCGCCTCCCCGCGCGCCGCCGGGGGCCGGGGCGAGGATTCGCTCATACCTGGATCATCCTCGCGCCGCCCGGCCGGAGCCAGCCCACGGACGGGCACGGTGGCACACCGGGCGCCGGAACGCGGGCCATGGAGACGGGCCGGGCCCGGGACTCCGCCACGACGGCGGGGCCCCGGGCCCGGACGGCACACGGTGCGCCGGAGCGCGACCGTGTCCTGTGCTGAGCGTTACTTGCTGAGGCTGGTACCCGTGGAGCGCAGGTTGCCGCACGCCTGGGTGACGCGCTCGGCCATGCCCTTCTCGGCCAGCTTGCCCCAGCTGCGCGGGTCGTAGGTCTTCTTGTCGCCGACCTCGCCGTCGACCTTGAGCACACCGTCGTAGTTGCGGAACATGTGGTCCGCGACCGGGCGGGTGAAGGCGTACTGGGTGTCGGTGTCGAGGTTCATCTTCACGACGCCGTTCTCCAGCGCGGTGAGGATCTCCTGCTCGGTGGAGCCGGAGCCGCCGTGGAAGACGAAGTCGAACGGGTCCTGCTGACCGGTCTTCGCGGCGATGCCGTCCTGGAGCTGGCGCAGCAGCTCCGGGCGGAGGACCACATTGCCCGGCTTGTAGACGCCGTGGACGTTGCCGAAGGACGCGGCCAGCAGGTAGCGGCCCTTCTCCCCCAGGCCCAGGGCCTCGGCGGTGCGCTCGACATCGGCGACGGTGGTGTACAGCTCGTCGTTGATCTCGTGCGTGACACCGTCCTCCTCGCCACCGGTCGGGGTGATCTCGACCTCGAGGATGATCTTGGCCTTGACGGCCTCGGCGAGTAGCTCCTGCGCGATGGAGAGGTTGTCGTCCAGCTTCTCCGCGGAGCCGTCCCACATGTGGGACTGGAACAGCGGGCTCTGCCCGTTGGCCACCCGCTCCTGGGAGATCTTGAGCAGCGGACGGACATAGCCGTCCAGCTTGTCCTTGGGGCAGTGGTCGGTGTGCAGCGCGATGTTCACCGGGTACTTCTTGGCGACGACGTGCGCGAACTCGGCGAGCGCGACCGCGCCCGTGACCATGTCCTTGCTGTACTGGCCGCCCAGGAACTCCGCACCACCGGTGGAGATCTGGACGATGCCGTCGCTTTCCGCCTCGGCGAAACCACGCAGGGCGGCGTGCAGGGTCTGGGTCGAGGTCACGTTGATCGCCGGGTAGGCGAACTTGCCTGCCTTCGCCCGGTCGAGCATCTCGTTGTAGATCTCAGGGGATGCGATGGGCATCTGTCCGCTCCTTGTGATGTGCGGGTGAGGTTCTGGGCCCTGACCTAGAGGGGCGACGTCATCGTCGTGGCCATCCTTCCAGACTCCGCCGATTGCTCCACCCGGCGCACTCGGGGATGACACGGAAGGGGGCGGGTGGTTTCACGTGAAACCACCCATGTCGGCGAGTGTGCGACCGCTCGCGACGGCCCTCTCAGCTGAGGCCGAGATCGGCCAGCGAGTAGGCGGGGAGGTAGCGGAACCCGGCGTCGGCGATGGCCGGGGCGGCCCCGCGCTCGACGATCGTGGCGACCGCGACGACCTCGGCGCCCGCCTCACGCGCCGCCTCGACGGCGGTCAGCGGGGAGCCACCGGTGGTGGAGGTGTCCTCGACGATCAGCACCCGGCGGCCCGCGATGTCCGGGCCCTCGATCCGCCGCTGCAGACCGTGGGTCTTCTGCGCCTTGCGGACCACGAACGCGTCGAGGCGGCGGCCCCGGGCCGCGGCCGCGTGCAGCATGGACGTGGCCACCGGGTCGGCGCCCAGGGTGAGCCCGCCCACCGCGTCGTACTCCAGGTCGGCCGTGGCATCGAGCATGACCTGCCCGACCAGCGGCGCGGCCTCGGCGTCCAGGGTGATCCGGCGCAGGTCGATGTAGTAGTCGGCCTCCCGCCCGGAGGAGAGGGTCACCTTGCCGTGGACCACGGCCTTGTCCTTGATCTGCCGCAGCAGGGCGTCACGCGCATCGCTCATGCCGTCGAGCTTATGCGGTGTGCCGCGACGCCCCGCGACACCCTCCTGAGGGCCGGCTAGGCCAGGCTCCGCCAGCTCCAGACCATGGCCATCTCCAGCGGGTCGATGGGCGTGACCAGGCGCGGCAGGGTGTTGAGGCCGTTGGGCGGACCGGACTGCGGCTCGACGCACACCGCCTCGGCCTGCTCGTCGTAGATCACCACCCACTCGCTGCGGCTGGTGACCTTCAGCTCCAGCCGCCCGGGCCAGGTGAGGGTGACGTCCACTCCGGCGGGCATGCCGAAGCAGTCGTCCCACGGACCGGGCCGAGGCGGGATCCGGTTGCCGTTCGGGAGGTGGTCCTCGCCGCGCTCCTCCTGCCACTCGGCGTCGAAGTCGAGCCGGACCTCGTCACCGCCGTCCTCCAGGGTGCGCCGGAACCACGGGTGCCAGCCCGCCTGGGCCGGGAAGGAGTCCCCCTCGGTCTCCACGCTCATCGTCGCGGTCAGCCCGTCCGGGGTCAGCTCGAAGGTCTGGGTGACCCGGCCCCGGTACGGCCACGGGTCCGCGAGGTCGTAGGTGAAGGCGGCGGAGGAGGGACCGGTGGCGACCGTGCGCCAGACCGTGTCCCGGCCGGTGCCGTGGATCGCGTGCGGCGGCGCGTTCACGGGCAGTTGATGCATCCGGTCACCGTTGCGGAACCGTCCGAGGCCGACCCGGCCGCACCACGGCACCATCGGGAAGGCGCCGTATCGCGGGCCCTGGCGCAGCAGTTCGGTACCGCCGACGCGCAACGAGGCCACGCGGCAGCCGTGGTCGGGCGAAACGGTCAGCTCGGCGTCACCGGCGGTCAGCCGGACGCCCTTGGTCTCCGTGGTCTCTTCGGTCACGCCCACGACCCTATGCGCAGCGGCTCGTCCGGCGGTCGCTCACCGGCCACGGCTCACCGGCGGCAGCTCAGCGGCGGCGGCGGAGCACCCGGCGGCCGACGACGACGGCGGAGGCGAGCACCACGGCCGCGGCGGGCGCGGCCCAGCGCAGCGCGGCGCTGGTGGACACCGTCTCCGGCGCGGGAACCGGGGCGTAGCGGCCGCGGGGCGGGGCGTGGTCGACCTCCTCGGTGGAGCGGCCGATCATCGTCCGGCGGGCGTGGGCCGCCTCGGCCGGGGGCTCGTCCTCGGCCTCGCCCAGACCGCTGGCCTCGTCCATCGAGCCGACGCCGTTCACCCCGTCCACGTCGTCGAGGTCACCGACGTCGTCCAGCTCACCGAATCCTGCCTCGGCCGCCTCACGGGCCGCCTCGTCGTCGTCGAGGTCCGCGTGCGGGTCGAGGGAGGAGGGCGGGATGTCGGTGTCGAAGACCGACCGCGGCCCGTCGCCGGCGGCCTCCGGTGTCTCCGGCGCGTCCTTGGCGTCGGACGCGTCCGGGGCGGCAGGGGTGATCGGGTGCGTCTCCAGCCCGGAGGCCAGCGCCGCGGCGAAGCGGTCCAGCAGCCGTCGGGCGGCCGTCTCCACGGCCTCGTCGTCGAACTCCGCGAGCCGGCCCTCGCTGTGCACCGTTCCGGAACAGACCAGGGTGGTGCCACCCTCGGCGGCCCCCGGGGTGACGGTCAGCGTGACCTTGACCGAGCCGCTGCCGCGGGCCTCGGTCCCCTCGCCCTCGGCCTCGAAGACGCCCTCGCGCTCACCGACGCGCAGGGCGCCGCGGTAGGTGATGGTGGATCCGCCGATGCGCAGCCGCAGCCGACCCGCGAGCGGTCCCGCCGCCTCGTCGGCGTCCTGCTGGAGCCCGGGGACACAGCGGGCGATGCGATCGGGTTCCGCGAGTGCCAGCCGGACGGTGTCGACGGGAAACGGAACGAACACCTCATGCTCCATGACTCCAGACACTACCCACCGCGCGAGCCGTGA
Organism: Streptomyces sp. NPDC045899; assembly: GCF_056431485.1. NCBI lineage: Bacteria > Bacillati > Actinomycetota > Actinomycetes > Kitasatosporales > Streptomycetaceae > Streptomyces > Streptomyces sp. NPDC045899. The sequence goes on along the minus strand of NZ_JBWKKP010000008.1, from coordinate 206,854 downwards.
GACCCGTTCCGGCGCAACTTTCGGTCCCGGCTCCCGCGAATTGCCGACCCGCCCCCGGTCCATGCGCTAGGCCGTGTCGCCCCCGTCAGTACCGCGGTCGCATCAGTGTGGACGCGGGCAGTCCGGGCTGTCGGTGGCGCTCGGCGTCGCGGGCGGCGGCCCGGAGTCCGCCGGGGGTCAGGAAGTGCGGACGCGGACCGCCCGGGGACAGCCGCAGCGGCACCGGGGCACGGGCCGCGAGCAGGAAGCCCCAGTCGCGCGGCGCCTCGTCGGTCCCCGGCACCGAGAACAGCGGCCGCCGGGCGCCGATCACATACGGCTCGGTCCGCAGCCCGGCGGACCGGATCGTGGCGTCGACCGTCCAGTAGGTGTGCGACCGGGGGCGCAGCGCGCCCGCGTGGACGACCAGCCGCCCACCGGGCGCCAGCACCCGCTCGGCCAGTCCGTAGAACTCCTGGGAGTAGAACTTGGTGCTGGGGGTGAGCCGCGGATCCGGCAGATCGCTGACCACCACGTCGTACGCGGCACGCCGCCGCAGCCAGTCGAAGGCATCGGCGGTGACCACCCGCACCCGGGGGTCGCGGTAGGCGCGGCCGTTGAGCGCCGAGAGCTCGGGGTCGCGGCGGGCCAGCCGCACCACCGCCGGATCGCGCTCCACGACGGTGACCGACCGGACGCCGGCGTACCGCAGCACCTCACGGGCCGCGAGCCCGTCGCCGCCGCCCAGCACCAGGACGCGGCCGTGCCGTCCGGCGGCCATGGCCGGGTGGATCAGCGCGTCGTGGTAGCGGACCTCGTCGCGTCCGGAGACCGCCAGCCGTCCGTCCAGGAAGAGCGTCAGCGGCCGGCCGCTGGTCCGGCCGCCCGCGAGCACCACCTCCTGGACACCGCTGCGCAGTGCCACGCGGACCCCGGGGCCGTAGACCGCCTGCCGGGCGGCCCGCTCGAAGGAGGGGGTGAACGCGACGCCCCCGGCCAGCAGGGACAGCACCGTCACATTGGTGACGATCAGCGTCCAGAGCGCCCGGCGGCTCAGATCGCGGCGGAACAGCCACAGCACCAGCGCCGCGCCCGCCACCACGTTGACCGCGCCGGTGACCAGCGCGCCGGTCAACTGCCCGAAGGCGGGCAGCAGCAGAAAGGGGAAGGCGAGCCCGCCGACCAGCGCACCCACGTAGTCCGCCGCGAACAGATCGGCGACCGCACCGCCCGCGTCCTGCCGCCGCACCCGCTGGATGAGGGTCATCAGCAGCGGCACCTCGGCACCGATGAGGACACCGATGGCCAGGGAGAAACCGACCAGCGCGGAGCGGGAGTGGCCACACCACGCGAAACTCGCGTACAGCGCCATCGCGGAGCAGCCGCCGACCAGCGCGAGCATCGCCTCGACCGCGCCGAAGCCGACGGCCGCCCGGCAGCGCAGCCGCTTGGCCAGCAGGGAGCCCAGGCCCATGGCGAACACCATCACCGACAGCACCACGGATGCCTGGGTGACCGAATCGCCGGACAAGTACGAGGCCAGAGCGACGAGTTCGAGCTCATAGACCAGACCGCAGGCGGCGCAGACGAAGACGGTGAGCAGGACGACGAAGCGGCCGAATCCGGCCCGGACGGGCAGTCGCACCGGAGGCTCGGACTCCGGCGACGGCACATCCGAGACGGCGGACGTCGGCGCATCGATCACAAAGGGAACGTTACGTCACATAATGCTTACCGTTCGTCACCCACACGGGTGCATTGACGGCCATACATCCGTACGCCGCACGGACTCGCCTACGAGCCCATCCCCCGTCAGAAGCAGTGGACTTGGGCCGGAAGGCCGCCCTCCGGCGCCTGGCCCGACAGCGCCTCCGCGGCCGGTGGCCGCAGCCCGGCCGGACGCCGGGCCCCCACGAAGGTGCGGGTGGTCACCAGCCGACCCTCCTGGGGATAGGCGTGCCAGGTCCGCCAGCCCACCGTGCCCTCGTGCCACTGTGCGAGCAGTGCGGTGAACGCGTGCGGGCTGCCCGGAAACGTGCCCGCCAGACCGTGCGGATGGTCGGCGACCAGGGCCAGCAGCTCCTGGGCGCGCCCGGCGAAGGACCCCTCCGACAACTCCTCGACCCGCGCCGCGAATTCGTACTCGCGGCCCTCGACGAGGGTGGAGACGCCCAGGGGGAGCGGGGTGCTGCTGCCGGACATACAGGCGACGGTCTCCGAGCAGTGGCCGTCCGCACCGTCGAGCAGGACCTGGTGGGAGGCGCCGAGCAGCCTCAACTGCATCGAGTAGCCGTGGAGTTGGAGATCGAGTACGGCCAGGGCGGGGAGCGGCTCGCGCCCCAGGCACCAGGCGAGATCAGCGGCGCGGGTATCGGTGTAAGCAGTCTTGAGGGTCGTGAGCATGGGTCGGCTCCGCAAGCACGCAGTGGAAAAGGTGGGCCGGCTCGCCCCGCGGTGGACCAGGGGTATACGCATACGCCGGCTCGTGCCCACGTGGGGTCCGTTGGGTCGGTGGTGGTATACGGAATCATGAAATGCTCGGCGCCACATCGTTTTTACCCACCTTCACCAGGTTTCCACCCTCTAGGGCGCCCACCAGATCAAGTGTTCAACAACCGCGCGCCCGGCGCACGATGGCACGCCGGGCACGAGATATGAATTCTATGGGCCGTCAGTTCATCATCAGAGCAGGGAAATCGGTGTATTTCCGGAGGATGCGGGACCGTACGGACCCCCCTCCGGCGCGGCCGTCAGCTGCCGCCGCCACCACCGCCACCGCAGCCACCCCCGCCTCCGCCGCCACCGCACGACGAGCCACCGCCACAGGAGGAACCCCCTCCGCAGGATGAGCCCCCTCCGCACGAGGAACCGCCAGCGCTTCCGCCACCGGCCCACCAGCTACCGGAGGACCCGCCGTAGCCCCGCCGGGGCCGTGCCGAGGACCCCCTGGCGCGGCCCGCCCCCAGCGCGGCCAGCGCCACGACCGTGAAGGCCACCACGACGAAGACAATGACAGAAACCATGCGTCCTCACTCTCCTTCCACGCCCCCGTACAGCGAGGTACCGCGTCGTACCTGACCCGCTCATGCCCGTCGGCGCCACGACCGAAAGCGGAGTTGAGGAAGTCCAGAGGTTCGACGGAGGATGGCGCCATGGGACGACCGCTGCTCAACCGCCGACTGGCCGCATTCGGCACCACGATCTTCGCGGAGATGTCCGCGCTCGCCGTCAGCACCGGCGCGATCAACCTGGGCCAGGGATTTCCCGACACCGACGGTCCGGAGGAGGTGCGGGAGGCCGCCGTGCGCGCACTGCGCGACGGCCGCGGCAACCAGTACCCGCCCGGCCCCGGTGTGCCCGAACTGCGCACCGCCATCGCCGAGCACCAGCTCCGCTGGTACGGGCTGACCTTCGACCCGGACCGTGAGGTGCTGGTCACCGCGGGTGCCACCGAGGCGATCGCGGCCTCGCTGCTGGCACTGGTGGAGCCGGGCGACGAGGTGATCGCACTGGAGCCGTACTACGACTCCTACGCCGCCAGCATCGCCATGGCGGGCGGGACCCGGGTCCCGGTCACCCTCCGGCCGCGGGGTGACGGCTTCGGGCTGGACCTGGACGAGCTGCGGGCCGCCGTCACCGACCGCACCCGCCTCATCCTGCTCAACACCCCGCACAACCCCACCGGCACCGTGCTGACCACCGCCGAGCTCGCCGCCGTCGCCGAGCTGGCCGTGGAGCGCGATCTGCTGGTGGTGACCGACGAGGTCTATGAGCACCTGGTCTTCGACACCGGCCACACCCCGCTGGTCTCCTTCCCCGGGATGCGCGAGCGCACGGTGACCATCGGCAGCGCGGGCAAGACCTTCTCCTTCACCGGCTGGAAGGTCGGCTGGGTGACCGGCTCCCCCGAGCTGGTCACGGCGGTGCGCTCGGCCAAGCAGTATCTGACCTTCGTCTCCGCGGGGCCCTTCCAGTACGCGGTCGCCGAGGCGCTGCGGCTCCCGGACGAGTACTTCCACGGCATCCGCGAGGATCTGCGCGCCAAGCGCGATCTGCTGGCCGACGGGCTGGCCGACGCGGGCTTCCGGGTCTACCGCCCTTCGGGCACGTACTTCATCACCACCGACATCCGCCCGCTCGGTGAGAGCGACGGCTTCGCGTTCTGCCGCTCACTGCCCGAGCGCTGCGGTGTGGTGGCCGTGCCGAACGCGGTCTTCTACGACCACCAGGACCAGGGCGCGCCCTTCGTGCGGTTCGCCTTCTGCAAGCGCGCCGGTGTGCTCACCGAGGCGGTCGGACGGCTCAAGGGCCTGTCGGGCTGAGCCCCGGGAGCCCGCACCCGGCCGAGCCTCCGGAGCCCGGAAAAACGTGAGCCCGGCCGTGCACCGCCGCCTCAAGGGGGCGGTGCCGCGACCGGGCTCCGCTGTGTCCTGCGGACCGGGGCCCCGGAGGGGTCCCTCAGCTCTCGTCGTCCGGCTTCTCGCCGTCGGACTCGATGTCGGCCTCCAGGCCCAGCTGCTCGACCAGCCACTTGTCGAACTCGATGGAAGCCCGCACCCAGCTGACCGTGCTGGACACGAAGTGCTCCAGGCTGACGCCGGTGCCCGTGAGCATCTGCGCCTCACCGATCAGCCGGACCGCGCCGTCGTCGTTGGTGTGGGTGTAGACCTTCGGCCACAACGTACGGCGGTTCCAGTCGTCGATCGCCTCGAGCAGCCGCGGCTTCTCGTCGATGCCGTGCGGCCGGTCGTAGAACGTCCGGACGGAGAAGACCTGCTGCTCCTCCTCACCACGGAACATGAAGTACGTGCGGAACTGCTCCCACGGCGCGGCGAGGTCCCCCTCCTCGTCGACGACGTACTTCAGCTCCATCTGCTCCAGCAGCTGCTTGACCAGGTCCTGGTCGGGCAGCACGGGGCCACTCGGACCCGCCGGTTCGGGCTCGGGCTGGCCCCCGAAATTCGGAATCGAGGACGGGTCGATGCTCACCGTGGTTTCCCTTCGTATGGATACCGCCATCCTCCCTCACACCCGCCCCCGCATCGCAACTCCGGCCGTATTTTGCGTGATCTCCGTGCCGTGGGGTGCGCGTGATCACCCGCGCGCCGGGCCGACCAGGAGGCCGTCGCCGGCCCGGTCCACCCGGACCGTGTCACCGTCCCTGACCTCGCCGGACAGGATCTCCTTGGCCAGCCGGTCGCCGATCGCGGTCTGCACCAGACGGCGCAGCGGGCGGGCCCCGTACGCCGGGTCATTGCCCTCCTCGGCCAGCCAGGCCAGGGCCGCGGGGGTGACTTCGAGGGTGAGCCGCCGCTCGGCGAGCCGCCGGGCCAGCGCGCCGATCTGGAGCTCGGCGATCCGGGCCAGCTCCTCCTGGCTGAGCGCGGAGAACACCACCAGATCGTCCAGGCGGTTGAGGAACTCGGGTTTGAAGGAGGTCCGCACGGTCTCCAGGACCCGTCGCTTCTTCTCCTCCTCGCCCAGCAGCGGATCCACCAGGTACTGGCTGCCGAGGTTGGAGGTCAGTACGAGAATGGTGTTGCGGAAGTCCACCGTGCGGCCCTGGCCGTCGGTGAGCCGTCCGTCGTCGAGGACCTGGAGCAGGATGTCGAAGACCTCCGGGTGGGCCTTCTCCACCTCGTCCAGCAGCACCACGCTGTACGGACGGCGGCGCACGGCCTCGGTGAGCTGGCCGCCCTCCTCGTAGCCGACGTAGCCGGGCGGGGCGCCGACCAGCCGGGCCACGCTGTGCTTCTCGCCGTACTCGCTCATGTCGATGCGGACCATGGCCCGCTCGTCGTCGAAGAGGAAGTCCGCGAGCGCCTTGGCCAGCTCGGTCTTGCCGACACCGGTGGGGCCGAGGAAGAGGAACGAGCCGGTGGGACGGTCGGGGTCGGCGATCCCGGCGCGGGTCCTGCGCACCGCGTCCGAGACGGCGCGGACGGCCTCGGTCTGGCCGATCAGCCGCCTGCCGAGCTCGTCCTCCATGCGCAGCAGCTTCCGGGACTCGCCCTCCAGCAGGCGTCCGGCCGGGATACCGGTCCAGGAGGCGACCACATCGGCCACGTCATCCGGGCCGACCTCCTCCTTGACCATGGTGCCGCGGTCCTCCCGCTGCACCTCCTCCTCGGCCGCGGACGCCTCGGCGAGCTCGCGCTCGACGGCCGGGATCTCCCCGTACAGCAGCTTGGAGGCGGTGTCGAAGTCGCCGTCCCGCTGGGCGCGCTCGGCCTGGCCGCGCAGCTCGTCGATCCGCTCCTTGAGCTCACCGACGCGGTTGAGGCCCTGCTTCTCCTTCTCCCAGCGCGCGGTCAGCCCGCGCAGCTCCTCCTCCTTGTCGGCGAGGTCACGGCGGAGCTTGTCCAGACGCTGCTTGCTGGCCTCGTCGGTCTCCCGGGCGAGCGCCATCTCCTCCATCTTCATCCGGTCCACCGAGCGCTGGAGTTCATCGATCTCCACGGGTGAGGAGTCGATCTCCATCCGGAGCCGGGAGGCGGCCTCGTCGACCAGGTCGATCGCCTTGTCGGGCAGGAAACGGGAGGTGATGTACCGGTCGGAGAGGGCGGCGGCGGCCACCAGCGCGCCGTCCGCGATCTGCACCTTGTGGTGGGCCTCGTAGCGGCCCTTGAGCCCGCGCAGGATGGCGACGGTGTCCTCGACGGTCGGCTCGGAGACCAGCACCTGCTGGAAGCGGCGCTCCAGCGCGGCGTCCTTCTCGATCCGCTCGCGGTACTCGTCGAGGGTGGTGGCGCCGACCATGCGCAGCTCACCGCGGGCCAGCATGGGCTTGAGCATATTGCCCGCGTCCATGGAGGAGTCGCCGCCGGCGCCCGCGCCGACGACGGTGTGCAGCTCGTCGATGAAGGTGATGATCTGGCCGTCGCTGGACTTGATCTCGGCGAGGACGGTCTTCAGCCGCTCCTCGAACTCACCGCGGTACTTGGCGCCCGCGACCATCGCCCCGAGGTCCAGCGCCACCAGCCGCTTGTTCCGCAGGCTCTCGGGGACGTCGCCCTTGACGATCCGCTGGGCGAGTCCTTCCACGACGGCGGTCTTGCCGACGCCCGGCTCACCGATCAGCACCGGGTTGTTCTTGGTGCGGCGGGAGAGCACCTGCACCACCCGCCGGATCTCCTGGTCCCGGCCGATGACCGGGTCGAGCCGGCCCTCGCGCGCGGCGGCGGTGAAATCGGTGCCGAACTTCTCCAGGGCCTTGTAGGTGCCCTCCGGATCGGGCGTCGTCACCCGCTGTCCACCCCTGACGGTCTCGAATGCGGCGAGCAGCTTCTTGGCGCTCGCCCCCTGCTGGTCGAGCAGCTCCCCGGCCTGGCCGCCCTTGGCGGCGATACCGATGAGGAGGTGCTCGGTGGAGACGTAGTCGTCCCCGAGCTCCCTGGCGCGCCGCGAGGCGTCCGCGACGACGGCCAGCAGCTCCCGGCTCGCCTGCGGCGGGGCCACGGTGGAGCCCTGGACGCTGGGCAGCGCGGCGAGCAGCCGCTCGGCGCCGCCGCGCACCTGGACCGCGTCCGCCTCGACGGCGGCCAGCAGGTCCAGCACGTTCTCGTTCTCCTGCCCCTGGAGCAGGGCGAGCAGCAGATGCGCGGGGGTCATGTCCGCGTGTCCGGCGGTCACCGCACGGTCATTCGCGGCGCTCAGCGCCGCCCGGCTCTTGTTGGTCAGCTCGGCATCCACGTCCCTGTGCTCCTCCTCGCTTCCATGACCCTACTCCTGAGGGTATTCAGCCCTGCTCTACCTAACCTCCGTAAACTTGAGTCTATTGCACTCAACTGTGCTGCGCCACCCATCCCGGCCATAGGTTTTGCGCCATGGCCATCGATCCTCGCAATCCGGACCCCGGCTATCTCGCCTTCTGGCGGGAACGCCATGTGTGCACCCTGACCACCCCGCGCCCGGACGGCACCCCGCACGTCGTCCCGGTCGGGGTCACCTACGACCCCGAGGGCGGGCTCGCCCGCGTCATCGCCAGCGGCCACAGCCGCAAGGTCGCCCACGTCCGGGCGGCGGGCGAGGCCGGTGCACCGGTCGCCGTCTGCCAGATGGCGGGCAGGCGCTGGGCGACCCTGGAGGGGCTCGCGGTGATCCGCGAGGAGCCCGAGCTGATCGCGGACGCGGAGGCCCGCTACACCGAGCGCTACCAGCGCACCCCGCGCCCCAACCCCGAGCGGGTACTGATCGAGATCACCCTCACCCGTGCCATGGGCCGCCCCTAGGCGGCCTTCACCGGGCTCACTCGCCCGTGTGATGGCGCGTCCAGGGGTGGCGGACCCGGATCCACACGTCGCGGGCCCGGCGGCCCGCCTCCGTACGGCTCTCGGCCACCACGCCACGGGCCTGCTCCTCGGTCTCCACCATCGGCCCCGAGCCACGCAGCGGCCTGCCCGCCGTCTCATGCAGGAACAGCGTGGCGATCAGCCCCACGGCGCCCGCCGCCATCAGGTAGTACGCGGGCACCAGCGTGTCGTGGGTAGTGGCCACCAGCCAGGAGGCCAGCAGCGGGGTGGTACCGCCGAACAGCGAGACGGAGATGTTGTACGAGATCGACAGCGCCCCGTAGCGCAGCCGGGTCGGGAACAGGGCGGGCAGCGTGGCCGCGCTGTTCCCGGCGAAGGTCACCAGCAGCAGCCCCAGCACCAGACAGCCCAGCGCGGGCAGCACGATCCCGCCCTCCTTGATCAGCAGCAGCGACGGCACGGCGAGCACGATCATCGCCACGCTCCCGGCCAGGAACAGCGGCCGTCGCCCCCAGCGGTCCGAACCGCGCCCCACCACGGTGATCGCCAGCGCGACGACCACCATGGTGCCCAGGACGAGCACCTGCGCGGTGGTGGCGTCCTGGCCGAGCGTGGAGGTCATGTACGTCGGGAGGTACGACGTGACCATGTAATTGGTGACGTTGTAGAGCAGCACCAGGCCCATACAGATCAGCACCGCCTGCCAGTGCCGGGTGAAGATCTCCTTCAGCCGCCCCCGGCCGGACTGGCGCGCCTCCTCCACCGGCCGCGGCTCACCGTGCGCCTCCGCCACCGCGGCGGCCTCGGCCGCCCGCTCGGCCTCCTGCCGGAACGCCGGGGTCTCCTCCAGCCGCAGCCGCATGTACAGGCCGATCAGCCCCATCGGCCCGGCCACCAGGAACGGCACCCGCCAGCCCCAGTCCACCATCCCCTGCTCACCGAGGGCGGCGGTGAGCACCGTGACCAGCCCCGAGCCCAGCGCGTAGCCGATGAAGGTGCCGAAGTCGAGCCAGCTGCCGAGGAATCCACGGCGGGTGTCCGGCGCGAACTCGGCGATGTACGTGGTGGCCCCGGCGTACTCACCGCCGGTGGAGAAGCCCTGCACCACCCGGCACAGCAGGAGCAGCAGCGGGGCGGTGAACCCGATGGTGTCGTACGACGGCAGCACCCCCACCGCGAAGGTGCCGATCGCCATCATGATCATGGTGGTGGACAGCACCCGCCGCCGTCCGATCCGGTCCCCCAGCGGCCCGAAGACCAGCCCGCCCAGTGGACGCACCAAGAACGCCACCGCGAAGGTGGCGAAGGTGGCGACCACCTGGGTGGCCGGTTCATCGGCCGGGAAGAACACCTTGCCCAGGGTGACCGCGACATAGGCGTAGACGCCGAAGTCGAACCACTCCATGGTGTTGCCGACCGCCGTGGCCGCCACCGCCCGGCGCATCCGCGGCCGGTCGACCACCGTCACGTCCTCCCGGGACAGCGACTGCTTGCGGCGGCGCAGCAGCGTCCGCACCATCCGTTCGGTGTGCTCGCTGCCGCCGCCCCGGGGCGGGCCGCCCCGGCCCGGCCGCCCCCGGCGGTTCGGGCGGCGCGGCGGTCTCCGTCCGGGGCCGGTGCTCATCGCTCAGCCGCTCACCGGGCCGGCGCCCTCAGTCCTCGGCCCGCTCAGCCTGTTCGGCCTGTTCGGTCTGTTCGGCCCGGGCGTAGGTCTCGGCCATCCCACCGGCGAAGTCGTACACCACGACCTGCTCGTCGCCGACCACCCACGCGTCATGCCCCGGCGGACAGACGAAGACGTCCCCCGGCCCCAGTTCGGCCTCCGCACCGTCCTCCATCCGCAGCCGCATCCGCCCCTGGACCACGAACCCCGTGTGGTGGACCTCGCACAGATGCGTACCGGCGATCGGCCGCAGCGACTCCTTCCACCGCCAGCCCGGCTCGAAGACGCCCACGGCGAAGTCCAGTCCCGTCAGATGCACGGTGTCGAGGTGGCCCCCGGGAAAGTCACGCCGCTCATCGGGCTTGTCGATCGTCTTGACTTCCAACATGGCGGTACCTCCTGCCGTACCTCCATGGTGCGCCTCCCCCGCCACGCCGTCGCGCCCACCGGGAGCGCCCCGGGACGGGGGTGAGCGGCTCTACTCGGGGCGTCCGGACCGGGGGCGGCCGGGCTGGAGGGTCCAGCGGCCGGAGTGACCCGGCGGGAGGGCCAAGTCACGGCGGACGGCCGCGTAATACGCCTCGCGCGCGGTGCGCTGGCGGGTGAGCAACGCGGACCAGGTCTCCGGGGTACGGACCGGCTCCCGCAGGAACCGCTCCATCTCGATGACCACGACGACCCAGGCCCGGCCCTGCTCCACCACCTCGGGGGTGCCCAGCATCAGCAGCGCCTCCCCCGCCGGGTCCCGGGCGTCGGTGGCCTCGGCCAGCTCGACCGCCGCGCCCTCGGGGGACAGCGGATGCGGATGGGGGTCCACCCCGAGGTGGGAGGCGATCCGGTAGGTCAGGGTGACGGTGCGCTTCAGCGCCGTGGCGTAGTCGGCGTAGACCACCAGCCGGCGTTCTTCCCAGCGGGCTCGCTGTTCCCTGCGGAAACGGGCCTGATCGCCCTTGGCGATCGCCAGATAGGAGCCGAGGGCACCGATGACCACACCGAGCAGGGCGGGAAGCTGTTGTATGAACGCGGACATGGCGGCACGGTATAGCGACAGGGCGACCCGTCCATGGGCCTCGGCAAACGGCAGGCCCGGCGGCCGAAGAACGCCCCCCGGGCCTGTGAAGCCGGAGATCGCGAGGACCTAGTCCTTGGGCTTGGGCCGCCAGACGACCAGTGCGCTGGTCTGCTGGACGTCCTGGTAGCGGACCAGGTCACGCCGGTAGGAGGCGTGGACCTGGGCCTCGCGCTGCTGCATGGCCGCCGCGGCGCCCTCGACCGCGGACTGGAGCTCGGCCACCCGGGACTGAAGGGCCGCGACCTGGTTCTCCAGTTCGATGATGCGCTTGATCCCGGCGAGGTTGATCCCCTCGTCCTGGGACAGCTGCTGCACCTGGCGGAGCAGCTCGATATCGCGCGCGGAGTACCGACGGCCGCGGCCGGGGGTGCGGTCGGGCGAGACCAGGCCGAGGCGGTCGTACTGACGAAGGGTCTGCGGGTGCAGACCGGAGAGCTGAGCTGCCACCGAGATGACGTACACCGGCGACTCGTCGGTCAGCTCATAGGGATTGCGGGCCCGGCCCGCGCCCCTGCCTCCGATTCCTCCCCGGCCGTGCGGCTCCATGGGGGTCACGCTCCCTTCGCGGCCTTGAACAGCTCCGCCCGCGGGTCCTCGTCCGCGGTCGCCTCGCGATACGACTCCAGCGCCTCACGCGCCGCGTCGCTGAGGTCCTTCGGCACCGTGACCTCGACGGTGACCAGCAGATCGCCCCGGGTGCCGTCCTTGCGCACCGCGCCCTTGCCGCGGGCCCGCATGGTCCGGCCGCCCGGCGTACCGGCCGGCAGCTTCAGGGTGACCGGCGGGCCGCCCAGCGTCGGGACCTTGATCTCGCCGCCGAGCGCCGCCTCCGGGAGGGAGACGGGCACGGTGACGGTCAGGTTGTCCCCCTTGCGGCCGAAGACCGGATGCGCGTCCACATGGACGATGACGTAGAGGTCACCGGCCGGACCGCCGGTCTCGCCGGGGGCGCCCTTGCCGCGCAGCCGGATCCGCTGGCCGTCAGTGACGCCCGCTGGGATCCGGACCTGCATGGTGCGGGCGGAACGAGCTCGTCCGCTGCCCTTGCAGGTCTCGCACGGATTCTGCGCGATCAGCCCGCGGCCCCGGCACTCCACGCACGGATCGGTGAGCGAGAAACCGCCCCCGCCACCGCGGCTGACCTGTCCGGTGCCGACGCAGGTCGGGCAGACCCTGGGGGTGCCGTTCTGGTCGCCGGTGCCGGAACACGCCTTGCACGGGGCCTGGCTGGACATCCGCAGGGGGACCGTGGCCCCCTCCACCGCCTCGGTGAAGCTCAGCGTCACCTCGGACTCGACGTCCTGACCGCGTCTGGGCTGGGTACGCGAGCCGCCGCCGCGGTTGAAGAGGCCGCCGAAGACGTCCCCCAGACCGCCGCCGAAACCACCCGCGCTTCCGCCGCCCTGGCCACCGCCGAAGAGGTCGCCCAGGTCGAAGTTGAAGCTGCCGGTGCCGCCCGGACCGCCGGGACCGGGGCGGAAGCCGCCGTTCCCGAACAGTGACCGGGCCTCGTCGTACTCCTTGCGCCGCTTGGGATCGCCGAGGATGTCATTGGCCTCGGAGATCTCCTTGAAGCGCTCCTCCGCCTTGGCATCGCCCTTGTTGGCGTCCGGGTGGAACTCGCGCGCGAGCTTCCGGTACGCCTTCTTGATCTCCGCCTCGGTCGCGTCCTTGGGGACGCCGAGAACCTTGTAATAGTCCTTCTCGACGAAGTCCTTGGTGCTCATCCCCGACGTCCCTCCTCTCCTGCGCTGTCCGTCGTCACCGTCGCGTCAGCCCTCGTCCGGGCCACCGCTCTCCTCGTCCGCGGCCGGAGCCTCGCCCTCGCCGCCCTTGGCGGAGCCGGCACCCGGCTGGGGCTCGGCGACCGCGACCCGGGCCGGTCGGATCGTACGCTCGCCGATTCGATACCCCGGCTGGAGAATCTGCACGCACGTCGTCTCGGTGACATCCGGTGCGTACGAGTGCATCAACGCCTCGTGCACCAGCGGGTCGAAGGGCTCGCCCTCCTTGCCGAACTGCTGGAGGCCCAGCTTCGCCGCCACCGTCTCCAGCGATTCGGCGACGGACTTGAAGCCGCCGACCAGCTCGCCGTGTTCACGGGCGCGGCCGACGTCGTCGAGCACGGGCAGCAGTTCGGACAGGAGGTTCGCCACGGCGACCTCCTTGACCGTGACCCGGTCCCGCTCGACCCGGCGCCGGTAGTTCTGGTACTCCGCCTGGAGCCGCTGGAGGTCGGCCGTCCGCTCGTTGAGCGCGGTACGGACCTGGTCCAGCTGCGCCTGAATGGCCACCTGTTCGATGTCCCCTGCGGGGGCCGGACCCGCCTTGTCGGCGGACCCGGCGCCCTTCGCCGCGTCGTCAGGGGTCTGCGCGGCTTCGGAGGGGACGTCGGGCTGCTCCTCGAAGCCCGGGGTCTCCTCCGTCACGCGGCACCACCCTGGCCCTTGTCGGCCTTCTCGTCGTCGACGATCTCGGCGTCCACCACGTCGTCGTCGGCCTTGGCCTGGCCCTCGGCGCCCGGCTCACCGGCGGCGGCACCGGCGGCCGCGCCCTCGCCCTGCGCGTACATGGCCTGGCCCAGCTTCTGGCTGACGGCGGCGACCTTCTCGGTGGCGGTGCGGATCTCGGCCGTGTCGTCGCCCTTGAGCTTCTCCTTGAGCTCGGTGAGCGCCTCCTCGACCTCGGTCTTGACGTCGCCGGGGACCTTGTCCTCGTTGTCCTTGAGGAACTTGTCCGTCTGGTAGACGAGCTGCTCGGCCTGGTTGCGGGTCTCGGCGGCCTCGCGGCGCTTGTGGTCCTCCTCCGCGTACTGCTCGGCCTCGCGCATCATGCGGTCGATGTCGTCCTTCGGCAGCGCGGAGCCACCGGTGACGGTCATCTTCTGCTCCTTGCCGGTGCCCAGGTCCTTCGCGCCGACGTGCATGATGCCGTTGGCGTCGATGTCGAAGGTGACCTCGATCTGCGGGACGCCGCGGGGGGCCGGGGGCAGACCGGTGAGCTCGAACATCCCGAGCTTCTTGTTGTACGCCGCGATCTCGCGCTCGCCCTGGTAGACCTGGATCTGCACGGACGGCTGGTTGTCCTCGGCCGTGGTGAAGATCTCCGAGCGCTTGGTCGGGATCGTGGTGTTGCGCTCGATCAGCTTGGTCATGATGCCGCCCTTGGTCTCGATACCGAGGGACAGCGGGGTGACGTCCAGCAGCAGGACGTCCTTGACCTCACCCTTGAGCACACCGGCCTGGAGGGACGCGCCGATGGCGACGACCTCGTCCGGGTTCACACCCTTGTTGGCCTCCTTGCCGCCGGTCAGCTCCTTGACGAGCTCGGCGACGGCGGGCATACGGGTGGAACCGCCGACCAGGACCACGTGGTCGATCTCGGACAGCGCGATGCCGGCGTCCTTGATGACGTTGTGGAACGGGGTCTTGCAGCGCTCCAGCAGGTCGGAGGTGAGCTGCTGGAACTGGGCGCGGGTGAGCTTCTCGTCCAGGTGCAGCGGGCCCTCGGCGGAGGCCGTGATGTAGGGCAGGTTGATGGTGGTCTCGGACGAGCTGGAGAGCTCGATCTTCGCCTTCTCGGCGGCCTCGCGGAGGCGCTGGAGCGCCATCTTGTCCTTGGACAGGTCCACGCCGTGGCCGTTGTTGAACTGCTTGACCAGGTAGTCGACGACGCGCTGGTCCCAGTCGTCACCACCGAGGTGGTTGTCACCGTTGGTGGCCTTGACCTCCACCACGCCGTCGCCGATCTCCAGCAGCGAGACGTCGAAGGTGCCGCCGCCGAGGTCGAAGACCAGGATGGTCTGGTCGTCCTTCTCCAGGCCGTACGCGAGCGCGGCGGCGGTAGGCTCGTTGACGATACGCAGGACGTTGAGGCCCGCGATCTCACCGGCTTCCTTGGTCGCCTGGCGCTCGGCGTCGTTGAAATACGCCGGGACGGTGATGACCGCGTCAGCGACCTTCTCACCGAGGTACGACTCCGCATCCCGCTTGAGCTTCTGCAGGATGAAGGCGCTCATCTGCTGCGGGTTGAAGTCCTTGCCATCCAGGTTGACCTTCCAGTCGGTGCCCATGTGGCGCTTGACCGAGCGGATGGTCCGATCCACGTTGGTGACCGCCTGGCGCTTGGCCACCTCACCGACCAGCACCTCGCCGTTCTTCGCGAACGCGACGACGGACGGCGTGGTCCTGGCGCCCTCGGCGTTGGTGATGACGGTGGGCTCACCGCCTTCGAGAACACTGACGACGGAGTTCGTCGTACCCAGGTCGATGCCGACCGCACGAGCCATTTCGCAATCCTCCAGCTACCGCTTCGAGTACAGCATTGAGTGCAACAGACTCAAGCGTGCATGATCCGCTGCACCCTGTCAACAGACCTGAGTCGCACCGGCTCAACTTTTATATGACCCTTATGACCAAGGGGGCGCACACCCGGACGCCGGCCCGGGAACAGCGCCCGGAAACAGCGCTCCGGGGCACCAGGAGAGGGCACCCTGAGCGACACAGATCACCGGCCGGTCGGCTACATGAGGTAGCACCCAGACGGGTAATGTCGGTCAGGACGAATTAAGTTACTGCTTAGTAAGTACCGCTCTCGCAGGTTCGAGGAGCCCCACATGCAACTCGCCGCGATCATCGTGTCGCTGGTCCTCATCGCGGTCGGCGTTGCCCTGCTAGGCCGCGCCGTCGTGCAGTTCGTGCGTTTCTTCATGCTCGGCGCGCCGGTCCCGGCGGGGCTGCGGACCGACAATCCCTGGCAGCGCTCGGTGACCCTGGTCCGGGAGTTCGTCGGGCACACCCGGATGAACAAGTGGGGCGTCGTCGGCGTCGCCCACTGGTTCGTCGCGGTCGGCTTCCTCAGCCTGCTCCTCACCATCGCCAACGCCTTCGGCCAGCTCTTCCAGGCCGACTGGCTGCTCCCGGTCATCGGCGAGTGGCTGCCGTGGGAGCTGCTGGTCGAGGTGATGGGGACCGGGACCACCCTGGGCATCCTCACCCTGATCGTCATCCGCCAGCTGAACCTGCCGTCGCGGGCCGGCCGCAAGTCCCGTTTCGCGGGCTCGACGAGCTGGCAGGCGTACTTCGTCGAGTACGTCATCCTCATCGTCGGCGTGTGCATCATGACGCTGCGCGGCCTCGAGGGCGCCCTGCACCACGTGGAGAGCTACGAGCCGGGGTACCTGTTCTCGTACCCGCTGGTCCTGGCCTTCAAGGGGCTGAGCCTGACCACGCTGCAGAACCTCACCTACTTCGTCGCCATGGTGAAGATCGCCACGTCGTTCATCTGGATGATCACGGTCTCCCTGAACATCGACATGAGCATCGCCTGGCACCGCTTCCTCGCCTTCCCCAACATCTGGTTCAAGCGGAACGCGGACGGCGAGGTCGCCCTCGGCGCGCTGCTGCCGATGACCAGCGAGGGCAAGCCGATCGACTTCGAGGACCCGGGCGAGGACGACCAGTTCGGCGTCTCCCAGATCGAGCACTTCTCCTGGAAGGGCATCCTCGACTTCTCCACCTGCACCGAGTGCGGCCGCTGCCAGTCGCAGTGCCCGGCCTGGAACACCGGTAAGCCGCTCTCCCCCAAGCTGCTGATCATGGCGCTGCGGGACCACTCGCACGCCAAGGCCCCGTATCTGCTCGCGGGCGGCGGCAAGTCCATGGAGGGTGAGGAGAAGGCCACCGAGGAGCAGCTGAAGGACGTGCCCGCGGCCGCCCTCGCGGAGGCCGAGCGCCCGCTGATCGGGACGCTGGAGGAGAACGGCGTCATCGACCCCGATGTGCTGTGGTCCTGCACCACCTGCGGCGCCTGTGTCGAGCAGTGCCCGGTGGACATCGAGCATGTCGACCACATCGTCGACATGCGCCGCTACCAGGTGATGATCGAGTCCAGCTTCCCCAGCGAGGCGGGCACGATGCTCAAGAACCTGGAGAAGAAGGGCAACCCCTGGGGCCTGGCCAAGAAGCAGCGGCTGGCATGGACCAAGGAAGTCGACTTCGAGGTGCCGGTCGTCGGCACGGACATCGAGGACCTCACCGAGGTCGAGTACCTCTACTGGGTCGGCTGTGCCGGCGCCCTGGAGGACCGCGCCAAGAAGACCACCAAGGCCTTCGCGGAGCTGCTGCACATCGCGGGCGTCAAGTTCGCGATCATGGGCGGCGACGAGGCGTGCACCGGTGACTCGGCCCGCCGCCTCGGCAACGAGTTCCTCTTCCAGCAGCTCGGTCAGCAGAACGTCGAGATGCTGAACATGGCCTTCGGCGAGTCCGCCGAAGGTGAGGACGGGGCCGAGGGCGTCGTCGTCGAGAAGTCCAAGAAGAAGATCGTCGCGACCTGCCCGCACTGCTTCAACACCATCGCGAACGAGTACCCGCAGCTCGGTGGTGACTTCGAGGTCATCCACCACACCCAGCTGCTCCAGCACCTCATCGACGAGGGCAAGCTGGTCCCGGTCACCCCGGTCGAGGGTCTGATCACGTATCACGACCCCTGCTACCTGGGCCGCCACAACAAGATCTACACCCCGCCGCGCGAGATCATCGCCAAGGTGCCCGGCCTCCGCAACGAGGAGATGCACCGCCACAAGGAGCGCGGCTTCTGCTGTGGCGCGGGCGGCGCCCGGATGTGGATGGAGGAGCGGATCGGCAAGCGCATCAACAACGAGCGCGTGGACGAGGCGCTGTCGCTCAACCCCGACATCGTCTCCACCGCCTGCCCGTTCTGTCTGGTGATGCTGACGGACTCGGTCAACGGCAAGAAGAACGAGGGCAAGGCCAACGAGGCGATCCAGGTCGTGGACGTGGCGCAGCTGCTGCTCGACTCGGTGAAGACGCCCGCCGACCCCGGGGGCGACGGCGAGACGGCCGAGGAGCCGGAGCCCGAGCCGGTGAAGTAGGGCCGGGAGCACTCCCGACATCGGACGGGGCCCGTCCGCGCGGTGCGCGGGCGGGCCCCGCCCGTCGTGTCCGGCGGCCCCCGGGGCCGCTCGCCGTCAGTTCCGCTTGCCGTTCTTCTGCTGGGGCAGCGTCAGTTCGGCCCAGATGACCTTGCCGTCCGGTGTGTAGCGGGTGCCCCAGCGGTCCGCGAACTGCGAGACCAGGAACAGCCCCCGGCCGCCCTCGTCCGTCGTGGCGGCGTACCGCAGATGCGGTGAGGTACTGCTGGTGTCCGAGACCTCGCAGATCAGACTGCGGTCACAGAGCAGCCGCACCCGGATCGGACCGGTGGCGTAGCGGATCGCGTTGGTGATCAGCTCGCTGAGGATCAGCTCGGTGGTGAACGCGACGTCGCCCAGGTCCCATTCGGCCAGCTTCCGCGCCACCGCCGCCCGTACCTCGGCGACGTGCGCCGGGTCGGAGGGCACCTCGCAGTCCGCGATCCGGCCCGGCTCCAGCACCCGGGTGCGCGCCACGATCAGCGCGATGTCATCGCTGGGGCGGTCGGGCAGCAGTGCGTCCAGCACCGCCGTACAGGACTCCTCGGGGGTCCGGCCGGGGTGGGAGAGGGCCTCGCTCAGCAGCTCCAGGCCGATGTCGATGTCCCGGTCGCGCTTCTCGATCAACCCGTCGGTGTAGAGCACCAGATGGCTGCCCTCCGCCAGTTCCAGCTCGGCGGTCTCGAACGGCAGCCCGCCCAGGCCCAGCGGCGGTCCCGCGGGCAGATCGGGGAACTCCACCGAACCGTCCGGGCTCACCACGGCGGGCGGCGGATGGCCGGCCCGCGCCATCGTGCAGCGGCGGGTCACCGGGTCGTAGATCGCGTACAGACAGGTGGCACCGGTGATCACTTCGGTCCCGGCGTCGGCGCTCTCGTCGCCCGCGCCCCGCTCGTCCTGGTCGATACGGGCGATCAGGTCGTCCAGATGCGACAGGATCTCGTCCGGCGGCAGATCCAGCGTCGAGAAGTTGTGCACCGCGGTCCGCAGCCGCCCCATCGTCGCCGCCGCGTGCAGACCATG
Source organism: Streptomyces sp. NPDC045899 (assembly GCF_056431485.1). Taxonomy (NCBI): domain Bacteria; kingdom Bacillati; phylum Actinomycetota; class Actinomycetes; order Kitasatosporales; family Streptomycetaceae; genus Streptomyces; species Streptomyces sp. NPDC045899. Next base: position 187,931 of record NZ_JBWKKP010000008.1, on the reverse strand, counting down.
ACCCACCACATCCCCCACCACCAGCGCCACCCGCGCGCCCGGCAGCGGGATGACGTCGAACCAGTCGCCGCCGACGCCCGATTCGGCGGGCAGATAACGGTACGCCACGTCCAGGGCGTCCTGTTCGGGCAGCACCCGGGGCAGCAGACTGCGCTGGAGCGTGACCGCCATGGTGTGCTCGCGGGTGTACCGGCGGGCGTTGTCGATGCTGACGGCGGCGCGGGTGACCAGCTCCTCGGCGAGGGACACATCGTCCTCCTCGAACGGCTCGGGCTTCTCCGCCCGCATGAAGCTGGCCACGCCCAGCACCACGCCCCGGGCCCGCAGCGGGACCGTGATCATCGAGTGGATACCGAAGTCCACGATCTCCTGGGCGTGCTCGGGATCCTGCGCCTGCCACCCCCCGAAGTCGCCCAGCACCGGTTCGACCGTCACCGCGCCGGTGCGGAACCCCCTGGCCTGCGGGGCACTGGCACCGAACGGGATCAGCATCCCGACGGGGTAGAGCGGCACATCGTCGCGGATACCGCTGAGGGCCGTGCGCCGCAGGGCGGTGGGCTGCCCCTCCTCGTTCGCCGGGAACGCGTCCGGCGCGGCGTCCGCCGGTACGGTACCGGCGTCCGACGGCACCGACTGGTGCGGTACGACCACGCCCTGGATCACACCGGTGCCCCGGGTGGTGCCCGCCGCGTAGGCCGTCCCCGCCCCGGCCGTCTCCCCGCCCGGGATCGTTCCTGCGCGGTGGGACGTGCCGTCGGGGACCGCGCCCGGGACGGGCAGCCCCAGGGCGGGGCCCGTGGCGGTGCTGGTGCCCGTGCTGGTGCCCATGTCGCCGTCCTGCGGCTCCTCGCCGCGCAGCACCGAGTCCGCCAGGTCCACCGAGACATAGTCGGCGAACCGCGCGACCGCGTACTCCGCCAGCTCCTGGGCGGTGCGCACCACGTCCAGGGTGGTGCCGATGGACACGCCCGCGTCGTACAGCAGCTTCAGCCGCTTGCGCGCGAGGTCGACCTTGCCGGACAGGGCGCGCAGCTCGGTGGTGTCCCGCAGGGTCGCGACGCTGCCGGGCGGGCCGCCGTTGCGGTCGGTGGGCCGGTGGCTGACGGACAGCAGCCGCTCACCGGCGGTGTGCACCTCGTCGGTGGCCGGGCGGCCGGAGGTCAGCAGCGCGGCCGTGTGCGGATCGAAGCCCAGCTCGGCCACCGGACGCCCCTCGGCGTCCGGCGGCAGGTCGAACAGCCGCCGCGCCTCGTCGTTGGCCAGCACCAGACGGCCGTCGCCGCCGACGATCAGCACCCCCTCGCGCACCGCGTGCAGCACCGCGTCATGGTGCTCGTACATCCGCGTCATCTCGGCCGGGTCCAGCCCATGGGTCTGACGCCGCAGCCGCCTGCTGACCAGCGCGGTACCGGCCGTGGCCAGCGCGAGCGCGGCCGCGGCGGCGCCGAAGAGCAGCGGCAGCTGGTGGTCGGCCGCCCCGCTGACCTTCTTGATCGTGATCCCGGCCGAGACCAGGCCGACGACCCTGCCCCGGTCGTCGAAGACGGGCACCACGGACCGCACGGAGAGGCCGAGGGTGCCGGTGAAGGTCTCGGTGACCGTCCGGCCCTCCACCGCGGGCCCGATGCTGCCCATGAAGTGCTTCCCGATCCGGTGCGGATTGGGGTGGGTGTAGCGGATGCCGTCCGGCGACATGGCGACGATGAAGTCGACCCCGGAGCCCTCACGGGCCCGCTCGGCGAGCGGCTGGAGCTCACGGGTGGGGTCGGGGCCGCGCATCGCGGCGACGATGCCCGGGGCGCTGGCGAAGCTCTCGGCCACGGCCATCGAGCGATTGCGCGCCTCGCGCTCGCTGTCGTAGCGGGCCTGGAGGACGAGCGCGACCACGGCGGCGACGACGAGCAGCAGCACGACGCCCACCTGGAGGACGAACACCTGGCCCGCGACCGTGCGCACAGCGCCGAGCGGGCCGCGGCGACGACGCCGAGGCCCTCCTGGACCGCGCGGCACGACGGGGGCGTGCGGGAGCGCCGCTCCCATCCGCCGCTCACCGGGATCGCGCGGATCCCGGTCCCGGGGATCGAGCCGATCCGGCTGATCCCGATGGATCCGGCGCTCGGGCCGTACCTGCTCCGAGCGCGGCCCCTCACGCCGACCCCGTGGGCGCCAGTCGGTCATCGTGCGGGCCAACGGAACCCGTGATCGACCGAAAAGTCCGGCCATGTCGTTATTTCTAACACCCTCGCCTCGTGGCGGGCGAGCGGCATCCGCCGCCGCCGGCCGGCCACTCCCGTCCGACATCGCGACTACACCCCGCCCGCTCCCTCCATCACCACTCTCGCCGCCTCACCGCTCACCCGTGCTCCGTGCGATACGCACATGGCTGCCCCCGCTCGCCCGCTTCCAACATGTACCGATCCTGGCCGTGAAGTATCCCTTCTCACAACAACGTTGCGAATCTCTACAGGATCATGCCCCAACCACCCATTGGTAAATGTCCTGGACAGACCTTGTGCTCCAAAGGTCATCTTTACTGCCAAGCGGATGGATCGGTCCGTGATCCGCCGGAAACAGCCCAACTGCCACGTTGGCGTGCTGTAGTTGATGGTTCTACCAGTCCTCGATCCAGGCCCCGACGGGGCCCGATCGAGCGATGACCGGCGGTCGACCCGCGGTCGACCGGAGCGCGCGGCGACCGATGGCCCGGCGGGCGCGAGCGGACAGCCGGAGCAGGTCAGCGCGGCGCCGCACGGCCCGTGACGGGTGCGCGACCCCGCGTCGCGGGGCCGGAGCCGCACAGGGCCCCTGCCGGCGGCCACGGCGGTCCGTGGTGCGTTCACCTTCACGCCACCGGCACAGCACCCGCACACCCCCTGGGGGCAACCATCCGCGCCCCCAGGGGGTCACACCGGGCGCCGACGCGCCCGGCCCCGCGCCCACACCCCTTTCGCGTGTCATATATCTGCCAATTCCAGACCCTCCATCCGCCAGGTTCCAGACCCCTTACGCCCCAGCCCCTCCGGGCCCTCCCCGCCGACCTCCGGGAGCTCCTGTGCGCATACGGAACGCCGCCATCGCCACCGCCGTCACGGCCGCGGCGGCCGGAGCCATCGGTATCCCGGTGGTCCACGCCGCCCTCAGCGACGACAGGCGACCGGTGGCGAGCCCGTCCGCACAGCGCCCCACTCCCGAGACCCTGCGCGACGACTTCAACGGCGACGGCTACGCGGACCTGGTCACCACCACCCCCAAGGCCCCCGTCGGCGGCGCGGCGGGAGCGGGCCAGGTCGTGGTGGTCTACGGCTCCGCGAACGGCGTCTCCCCCTCCCGCTCCACCACGCTCACCCAGGGCGCGGGCGGCGTCCCCGGCACCGCCGAGGCCGGTGACGGCTTCGGCGCCCGGGTCACCGGCGGCGACCTCGACGGCGACGGCTACGACGACCTCGTCGTCGCCGCGACGGGTGAGAAGGCGGACGACGGCGGCAACGGCCCGGATTCCGTCACGGGCTCCGTCACGGTGGTCTGGGGCGGTGCGCACGGCCTCACCGGCGGCGGCACCGGCGTACCCACGAGGGCGGTGCCCGGCGGACACCCCTTCGGCAGGGACGTCGCCGTGGCCGACCTCGACGGCGACGGGGGCGAGAACCTGGTGGTGCTCGGCGGCGCCGGCCTGTGGACGTACGCCGACGGATTCACCCGCGCCCGCCCCGCCGCCGCCACGCTCGTCACCGACGGTCTCGCCGAGGAGCCCGCCGGTCTGGCCACCGGCGACTTCACCGGCTCGGGCAGCAGCGGCGTCGTCGTCTACGGCGAACAGGACACGGACGAGTCCAGCCCCGCCTGGGCGGCCGTCTACACCGGCGGCCCGGACGGCGTCGCCTACCAGCGCCGGCTCACCGACGGCACCTCGGCCGTCCCGGAGACGGCCGGGGTCGGCGACCTCGACAAGGACGGCTTCGCCGACCTGGTCACCGGGGCGGGCACCACCTGCTGTCCGGACTCCGTGGACGACCCGTCCGCCTCCGGGGGGCAGATCACCGTCTACTACGGCACCGAGGACGGGCTGGGCACCGGACGCCGCCGTGAACTCCTCCACCAGGACACCCCGGGCGTGCCCGGGGCGAGCGAGTGGGTGGACCACTTCGGCGCCGCCGTCTCCGTCGGCGACGCGGACGCCGACGGCTACGCGGACGTGGCCGTCGGCGTCCCCGGCGAGGAGATCGGCGGCCGGGCCGCCACCGGCTCCGTCGTCCTCCTCAAGGGCAGCGCGAAGGGCCTGACCGGCACCGACGCCCAGACCCTCCACCAGGACACGGCGGGTGTCCCGGGCGTCGGCGAGCGCAAGGACCACTTCGGCTCCGCCGTCCGCCTCGCCGACACCGACGCGGACGGCCGCTCGGACCTCGCCGCGAGCGCCGCCGGCGAGGACGTCACGGCCCACGCCACCGCCGACGGCGCCGCCTGGGTCCTCCGAGGCTCCGCCTCGGGCCTCACCGCCAAGGCGGTTACCTCCTTCAGCGCCCCGAAACTCGGCCTCACCTACCGCGACGCGGCATTCGCCTCGGTCCTCGACCACTGAGCCACGGCGGCGGCGCCCCGGCGGGTTCGCACCCCGGCGCGGGGCGCGGATCAAGGCACGACGGCCGGAACCCAGGCCCTGGATGGTCAGGCCCACTGGCGGATGGCCGGTCAGGGCCCCGGCGGGGCCACACGCCCGGCGCGGGACACGGACCAGGCGTGGCCTCGCGGCGGCGCGGCCCAGCGAGGGCCGCTGCCGACGGTGCCACCGGGGGCGGCCCCGGCAGGGGCCCTCGGTGCGGATGCCCGTGCGTGACCGCCGCACGCCTGCGGATACCGCACGCCCACGGGCCGTCCGCCGCCCGCGCAAGGCGTCACGGCGACGCGCGGACGGGGTACTCCGGTGCGGTGACACCGCGCCGCGCCGAGTCCCGGGGAGGACGGCCCCGGCTCGCGGTGAGCCCCGGGGCGACGGGCACGGCCCGCAGCGGCGGGGGCGCCCGCCGGGGCTGTGCCGCAGTCAGGCCGTACGGAGCGGTGAGGGGCTCGGCGAGCCCCCTCGGCACGAGGAGGCCCGGCGGCTCCCCGCACCGGCGGCGCCGGGCCTCGGCCGCGTCGGTGTGGGCGGGTCTGCCGGGTGCCGTCCCGGTATCGCACGGGTAACGAATCGACCCGGTCCATTGGACAGGCCACCACCCGATGGGTTGAGGTGGCTCGATGACGCCTGCGCCTCCCCCCACCGCACCACCGCCAGGACGCGTCCCGGGATCCCCGTATCGCACCTCCGCCGCAGCCGCCTGCGCGGCCGCGCTCGCGCTGCTGCTGACCGCCTGCGGGCTCGGCGGCGGCGACGAGGACTCCCCGGCCCCCTCCGACGCCGCGGCGGGAGGCGTCATCACCCCCAGCGCCTCCGCCCCCGCCCCCCACGGCAAGGGCAGCCGGCTGCCGGACGACCTCAACGGCGACGGCTATCCGGACCTCCAGCTCCCCGTCCCCTCCCGCAAGGAGGGCCTGCCGACCCGTACCGGCTTCGTCTACGGCTCCGCGAAGGGGCTGAACCCCGCCACCCGCACCGTCCTGCGGCGCCAGGACCTCGGGCTGCCGGCCGCCGACGTCACTGTCGCGGGCGCGAGCGAGGTCACCACGGCCGACTTCGACGGCGACGGCTACGCGGACGTGACCACGGCCGCGGGCGAACGGCTCAGCAAGCGCGAGGCCGAGCGCACCGGCGCCACCGTCCGGATCGTCCCCTACATCTCCTGGGGCTCGGCGGGCGGACCGCGCAAGACCCGGGCCGCCGCCCGCGTCCAGCTGACCGGTCCCGAGGACGGTGTGGACACCCAGCGCCCGACCGTGGGCGACTTCAACGGCGACGGCCACCACGACCTGGCGCTGATCCGCGCCGACCGCCGCTCCCTGCTGGTGATGTACGGGCCGTTCAGCAGGGCGGGCAAGGCCGCGAAGACCGTGCCGTACGCCAGCCCCCTGGACGACGACCACGGCCGGCGCGGCGAGATCGGCGAGCTCATCGCCGACGACATCGACGGCGACCGGCCCACCGACCTGGTCGTGCACACGCTCAACGACGAGGAGCAGTCCGGCTCCACCCTCATGGCCGCGGGCCCCCGCGGCCTGCGCCCCACCGGGCTCGCGCTGCGCGAGGGCAACTCCGTGACCTTCGGCGACTTCGACGGTGACGGCAAGCGGGACGTCGCCGTCGGCGACAGCGGCAGCCGCAACGACGAACCCGGCAACGAGACCGAACGGCCGGACGTCGGCGAGATGGTCAGCGTCTATCCGCACGCGGCGAGCCGGACCGGGAACCACACCCCGCACTCGATCAAGGTGCCGAAGATGTCCGGCGTCCTGGCGTCCGCCGACACCAACGGCGACAAGATCGACGAGCTGGCCGTGTCGCTCGGCGCGGGCGGCGTGGAGCTGTTGACCCTGCGCCGCGAGTCCCCGGGCACGGTCACCGACCGCCGCACACTGACCCGCGCCGCCCCGGCCCGGCTGGACGGCAAGAAGGTCCGCAAGGGCGAGCGCGCGGCCCGGCTCTACCGGGTCACCGACTTCGACCACGACGGGAAGGACGAGGTGGTCCTCGCCTGGGGCCGCGGCATCACCTTCTCGCTCTACGGCGAGCACCCCGAACGCTGGTGGATCACGGACGGCCGGAAGGACCTGACGGCGTTCACCAGCGATCCGTACGCGGACGACGACTGACGCCGTTGCCACCACCGGTGGCGGCAACTCCACCGCCGGGCAGGGGGACAGCCCCTCCGGGACCCCCTAAGGGATGTCACAGGTCGGCCGCAATGCCCCGGCTGTCCCACCACTCCGGCACTGTGCCCCGAACGACCGGGTACGTTCGAATGGTGGCTGGATTCAGGATCGGACGCGGACGGGACTCCCACTCCGCGCGACAAGGGCAGCAGCAGCGACCGCAGCAGCCGCCGTACGGGCACCAGGACCCGTACGGCCAGCGGCAGCCGCAGTGGCAGCAGCCCTCTTCACAGGGAGAGCCGGAGTACTTCGGCGGCGACCAGGACCCGTACTACGGCCCCGGCGCCGGACACGGGCCGGACCACGACCCCAGAGGCTACGGCCCGGGGCCGGGCGGCCAGGGGCCGTACGGACCGGGGCAGGGGCACGGTTCCGCGCCCGGCGGCTCGTACGCCGACGACAACTCGGGCCATACACAGGCGTTCAGCGTGGGCGAGGCACCCGATGCCTATGACCCGTCGTACGACGACGGGTACGCCAACACCTACCGCGCCGGCTCCTCCACCGTGCCGCCCGCGGGCCCCCGTCTGCACTGGAAGGAACTGCTGAGCGGCATCGTGCTGCGTCCGGCGGCCACCTTCTACCAGATGCGTGACTACACGGTCTGGGGCCCGGCGCTCGTCGTGACCTTCGTCTACGGCATGCTGGCGGTGTTCGGCTTCGGAAAGGCCCGCGAGGACGTCCTCAACGCCTCGGTGTCCAACAGCATCCCGTGGGTGTTGTGCACGGGCGTCGCGATGGTGCTCAGCGGTCTGGTGCTGGGCGCGGTGACGCACACCCTCGCCCGGCAGCTGGGCGGCGACGGAGCCTGGGCGCCCACCATCGGCCTGTCGATGCTGATCATGTCGCTCACGGACGCGCCGCGGCTGCTGTTCGCGCTCTTCCTGGGCGGTGACAGCTCGCTGGTGAAGCTGCTGGGCTGGGCGACCTGCCTGGCGGCGGGCGCGCTCTTCACCTCGATGGTGAGCAAGTCGCACGACCTGCCGTGGCCGAAGGCGCTGGGCGCGTCGGCGATCCAGCTGATCGCGCTGCTGAGCCTGCTGAAGCTGGGCACGCTGTAGCCGTCACGCGGCGGCGGGAACAGCGGAAACAAGGGAGGGGCCCGCACCAGCGGGCCCCGCACTCCTCACGTCCACGCCTACGCCGCTCAGGCGTCGAGCACCTGTCCCGCGCGCCGCACGACCGGCGGTTCGACCGACCACGGGAAGTTGATCCACTCGTCGGTGCGCTTCCAGACGTACTCGCACTTCACCAGGGACTGCGACTTCTCGTAGATCACGGCACTGCGCACCTCGGCGACCGTGCCGAGGCAGAAGTCCCGCACCAGCTTCAGCGTCTTGCCGGTGTCCGCGACATCGTCCGCGATCAGCACCTTCTTGTCGGAGAAGTCGATCACGTTGGGGACCGGGGCCAGCATGACCGGCATCTCGAGCGTGGTGCCGACGCCGGTGTAGAACTCCACATTGACCAGGTGGATGTTCTTGCAGTCCAGCGCGTACGCCAGCCCGCCCGCGACGAAGACGCCGCCCCGGGCTATGGAGAGCACGACGTCCGGCTCATAGCCGTCGTCCGCGATCGTCTGCGCCAGCTCGCGGACGGCGGCGCCGAACCGCTCGTAGGTGAGGTTCTCCCGCTTCCCGCTCACGCTCTCACTCACCCCGCTCACACCTGCGTCCTGTGGAAGTTCTGGAACGACCGCGAAGGGGTCGGGCCGCGCTGCCCCTGGTAGCGGGAGCCGTAACGCGCCGAGCCGTAGGGGTGCTCGGCGGGCGAGGTCAGCCGGAACATGCACAGCTGCCCGATCTTCATCCCCGGCCACAGCATGATCGGCAGCGTCGCGACGTTCGACAGCTCGAGCGTCACATGTCCCGAGAAGCCCGGGTCGATGAACCCGGCCGTGGAGTGCGTCAGCAGCCCCAGCCGCCCCAGGCTCGATTTTCCCTCCAGCCGGGAGGCGATGTCATCCGGAAGGCTGATGACCTCCAGGGTCGAGGCCAGGACGAACTCCCCGGGGTGCAGGATGAACGCGTCGTCGCCCTCAGGCTCCACCAGCCGCGTCAGATCGGGCTGCTCCACCGCCGGGTCGATATGCGGGTAGCGGTGGTTCTCGAACACCCGGAAGAACCGGTCCAGCCTCACGTCAATGCTCGAGGGCTGCACCATCGTCGGGTCATACGGATCGATCCGCACCCGCCCGGCGTCGATCTCGGTCCGGATGTCCTTGTCTGAGAGAAGCACGCAATGAGGATACGCAAAACGGAATGACCTCTCATGGCCAGCCCCCGCCCCCGGACCAGCCGCGACGACGGACGGTCCGCCCCGCCGCCGGGTACGGGGAAGGGCCCGGCCCCAGTGGACCGGGCCCTCGCCCCTGAGCTCATCGGTTACCGCTTCTGGTGCCCCACGGGCACCGCATGCCGCAGCCGCGCACAACGCGGACACCGCAGCAGCCGGCCGGGTCCGAGCCGGTCGGCGGTGAGGTGCTGCATCGGGAACGAGGCGGTGCTGAACACATGTCCTTCAGCACAACGGACGACGGTGCGCTCCATTGAGTCCCTTCCCCAAGAACGTGGACGACGTGGACGACAAAAGCCACATTAGGGGATCAACCGCATGCCGCTCCACGCGGCACTCCGCGCCCCCACCGTACGCCCCAACTCCCGCACCCCGACAGCCGCTTCTCCCCCACCCAAACCACCCCGAACAGCAAGAAGACCCGACGACAAATGCGCCGGGGGTCAGCCATGGGGTACAGTGAGCGACGATGCGGCGCCAGCCAATCGGGCGCCCTCGCGGGTGTAGTTTAATGGTAGAACATGAGCTTCCCAAGCTCAGAGCGCGGGTTCGATTCCCGTCACCCGCTCCATAGAGAAGCCCCAGGCCAGCGGCCCGGGGCTTTGTTGTTGCCTAGACCGCGCTAAGCGTCTCGTGCCAGATCCGCACCAGAAGCCTCCTCGTCGCCCTTGGCTGCACCCTTCTGTCGGTCAGCCCGTACGCGGGCATCGATCCCGGCGCGCACCATCGTGTTGGCCCGACGCACCCAGACAACCGACCGCTTCAAGGTCCACGTCCGGTCGACGCAACTCCGCTTGTTCCTCCAGGCGAGCAGGGCCGTACGCGGCGGTGTAGACCATGAGCCGCCACCGAGACCCCATGGCGTCGGCGAGTGCGTCCACCTGCTCCACGGTGGCGATCGGACGCTCGCCTGCCGACTCCTTGCCCGCGCCGCGAATCCGGCAGGGGTTCCGCCGAATCAGCTCGTCCTCAACGGCCATCGTGCAGCCGCAGAATCCGCCAACACAATTCGTCGGCGGTCGAAGAAACCCGCACTGTTCCACGGTTCAACACAATGATCAGCCTTAATCACCCCGTGATCCCCAAGCCCAGGGCGCGGGTTTGCGCCTAGACGTACCCAAAACCGGCCACAAGTGGCCGCCGCTTCGTACCGACAGCGGCAACACAGACTCCCGCGCTGCCCCAACTCCCGTTCGGACTGCGGCCGTCGATGTGCGGCGTGGCAGGAGTCGACCGCGCCGTCCCGCGGCGCGGCGCCCGTCGCGTACTAGGGCCGACGGTGACGACGCGATCAGCGGGCAGAAGCCCCTTCGGCGCCACTGCCGCTTTCTGCTGTGTCTGTGAGTTCACTTTCACGACCACCTCCATTGGGAGTGAGGAATTAATCCGGGACAACACGGATGCGTTGCGGACTAATTGACCATCTGCTTGGCTTCCGACAACTCGATTCGAGTTCCTGGGCAAATACGCCACGCAGAACAATTTCGATCCTCAACGAGAAAGCGGCATCGATACATGCGCACTACCATCAAGACAGCACTGGGCGTCAGCGCCGCGGGCCTGCTCGCGTCCGTGGCCTTTCCCGCGGTGGCGAACGCCGACACCGCCGGCACGGTGACCCTCAAGTCGTGCAACCACACCTCGAAGCAGGAGTACATCGGGTTCCCGTACCGCAACGGGCTCACGTCGACCATCATCTTCCCCGGCGATTGCTGGAAGGGGTCGCTCCGCAGCCGGACCCCCGATGAGGCAGTGGGCTACCAGAAGGTCAACGGGCACTGGCTGGCCGTCGCGACCAAGCCCCTCGGTCAGTCCGGCACGATCCAGTTCAACTTCTGATATCCGGCCCGCCTGACCGGCTTCGCCGCGATGTCCCCATCGCGCGCCGGAGCGGGGCGGTGCCAGGGCCTGGCCTCGTGGGATGGATCCATCGCACGAGGACAGGCCCTGGTGTGCCCTCTTGGCCAGCGATCAGGCAGGCGTAGGGGCGTGAGCAGAACCTGCCAGCGACCGTAGTGTCGTGGACTGTGCCTACACATGGCGGATGCACCATGGCGGTCGGTCGCCAGCCAGGCACGATCCAACCCGGGCCCGAGTCCGGCGTCGAGCTTGTAAGGCAAGGACCAGCGAGCGCCGTACTGCACCGGAGTACAGCGGCCAGCGCGACCCTGCTGACGGCCAAGCATCTCCAGGCGGTCAGCCAACCAGGCGAGGAGACCTCAGTGACCGTTCTGCTGGTGGTTCGGGACGAAGCGCAGCCGCACAGAGCGATGGACAGCGGTCAATCACGGATGCTGCGGCGGGCACACCAGCCCACCGTCAGCGTTCGTTTACTCAGGTCAGCGGCATGATCAGCACCAACCACCCGGTGATTCCCAAGCGCAGAGCGCGGGTTCGATTCCCGTCACCCGCTCCATAGAGAAGCCCCAGGCCGGCGGCCTGGGGCTTTGTTGTTGTCCGGGTGTGATCGTGCGTTCGCCGTCACCGAGATTCGATCTTGCTCAGCTTTGATCAGGCGGAGACTCCGAACGATCGGGACGTGCCAGACGTGGTGTGACGGACGGGACGCAGGCGTAGGCTCGGGCCCAGCGTCCACACCACCGGCCAGGCCATGACGACAGGCGCAGACCGCCGCCCAGGAGACGTTCCGATGACTGAGCAGCCCACCACCCCGGACGGGCCTGTGATTCCGATGCCGACCCTGACTCCGGCGGCCCTCCGTGCGGCCGTCGCCGACATCGCCCCGGCCCAGCTGCCATCCTTCGTCGAGCATCTCGACCGGGCCGTCGAGCAGGCCGCCGCCCAGAGCACCATCGCCCCGCTCCGCGCGTTCCTCCTGTGGTGGGGGGAGTTCGTCGCCATCCAGCGCTATCCCTCCCGCGCGGCGCGCCTGAGCGAGCTGGAGGCCCTGGCAGAAGAGGCCACCGACCGGGAGACCGTCCGCACCGCTCTCGCTGAGATCCGCAAGATCACGGACCTCGCGCACACCGAGATCACCGCGTGACCGACGGCTGGACCTGGGAGTACGACCCCGACGCGGACCATGTCGTGGGCGGCCTCCCGCACGATGTCGTGGCCGAGGTGAGCGCCTGGCCGGTCAACTCACCATCCTGGGCCGTGATGCCGCCGGCGTCGGACGCGGCAAGCCGCACGGCGGAGGGCTCAGAACCCAGGACATCTTCGGCGGGCGGGGCTTCTTCCTGTTCTTGGCCCTCGACCGACTTCAGCTCGTGGTGATCACGCGGGTCACCTGGCTCGGCTGAACAGCGAGGCCGCAATGTCGGCAGCGGTCGGGGGGTCATATACCGCGGTTCATCGCAGTGCGGGGCCCAGCAACTTCACTGCCGTTTCCCAACGGAACGCCTGGCGCCCCCACCCGCCTTGGGCCGGTGCGGCTCGTAGTCGCTGATCAGCACACCCATCCCGCGCAGTCGCTCCAGGCTCTGCCAGTAGGCGGGGTGCGCTGCCTGGGCGGCGTTCAAGTACGGCAGGACCACCGTCGGGACACCCAGGCCATACGCCTCGTTCAGGATCCCCAGGGCCAGGGTGTCCGAGATCCCTGCCGCCCACTTGTTGATGGCGTCGAAGGTGGCCGGGGCGACCGCGATGGCGTCCGGCGCTGGCAGGGGGCGTGTTTCTGGCGGGGGACCGCCAGGCCGAGCGGATCGGGTAGCCGGTCTGATCCTCCACTGCCTGTGTGTCGATAAAGCCCAAGCCATGCGGGGTGGCGATGACCCCGACATCTTAGTGTCGCTGCTGGGCCAAGACGATCAGCTTGCCGGCATCGTCGGCGACCCCGGCCGCGCAGACGACGACGTACAGAAACGGCTTCTTCCGCTCGCTCACGCAGGAACTCCCGGTTGTCTGCTGACGTCGTGCAGTCCGGGCAGCGCGCCACACCGGCCGCGGGCTGCCGTCGCCCGACCACCCGGCCTGCCTCGCGTGCCCACACCGCCGGGCCGACGGCGCTAGCTCGGGCGGATCGCGGCCTCGATGTGGGCGAGTTGGGCGGCGAGGATCTCTTCGAACGCGGCGCGGCGGTCCGCTCCGAGGGGGCGGACGTCGCGGGCGAAGTGGGCCAGGGCCGGGAAGCGTTCGGGGTCGGCGCCGAGTACCGCGACGCGGAACAGCTCCATGCCCTGTTCGTGGTCTTCGGGGGTGACGGTGCTGACCCCGGCCTCGGAGGCGATCAGCGCGGCGATGAGGACCGCGATCCGGTGGTAGCGCGCCGGGATCTCCTCGTCGGGCAGTCCCGACGCGCGCAGGGCCTGCAGTACCTCTTCCATGACCAGCCGGGAACCGGTGCCGGATGACGCGTAGCGCCCCCAGACCGCGGCGAGCTGGGGCTGCTGGCCGAAGGCCCCTCTCAGGCGCAGGGCCAGGGCGGTGATGCGCTGCTTCCAGTCGCCCTCGGGACGGTAGTCGTCCATGGCGGCCAGGAGGATCCGGTCGGCGACCGCGCGCAGGAGTTCGGTCTTGCTGCGGAAGTGCCGGTAGAGGCTGGAGGAGTCGGTCCCGAGCACCACGGCGAGCTTGCGCACGCTGAACGACTCGGCGTCGCCCGCGCGCAGCAGCTCCGCCGCCGCGTCCAGGATCTCCTCGGTCGACCAGCGCCTTCGCCCTGCCATCCCACTCCTCTCGCCGGATCTCAGCCTAACTTATGCACTTGGTGTTGCACGCACCGCGTGCATAATGAGGACATGAGCGGGACGACGTGTCGGCTCATGCCTTGTCACCCGTGTCAGGCGGCCGACGGCACGCTCGGCCCGGGGCATACGAAAGGACTCGTGTCGTGAGGAACTCACTGGATCCCGCGGCGTTGAACGCCGCTCTGGAGAACGTCCACCGCGCCGGGATACCGGGTCTGTTCGCCGAGGTGCGTGACGGCGACCAGGTCTGGCGCGGCGCCGCCGGGGTCGCCGATGTCGCCACCGGCCGCCCCGTCACCGCCGATATGCGGCACCGCGTCGGCAGCATCACCAAGACCTTCACGGCCGCCGCGGTTCTGCAACAGGTCGAGGCTGGTCGGATCGGTCTCGACGCACCGATCGGCCGTTACCTTCCGAGGCTGGTTCCCGGGGAACGCGGTGACGCGATCACGGTCCGGATGCTGATCAACCACACCAGCGGCCTCGCCGAGTACCTCCCCTGTGCCTACCCCTCCCTCAAGGCGTTCCCGGCCCTCGCGGACACCGGGCCCCAGAGTCTGGACGACAGCCGGTTCACTCGCTTTCACCCCACCGAACTGATCGAGATGGGGGTCACCGCCCCTGCCGTCGGCGCTCCGGGCGGCACTCCGGGGGTGTACTCCAACACCAACTACCTGCTCCTCGGCGAACTCCTGGAACAGGTGACGGGCACGACGGCCGAGCGGTACATCACCCGGAACGTGATCGAGCGCGCCGGGCTCCGGGACACCGAGCTCCCCGTGGAGCCGTACGTCGACGGGGAGCACTCGCAGGTCTACGAGGCGTGGTTCGGCATGATCGACCCGCCGCGCGACTACAGCGTCTACGACATGTCCTGGGTGGGGGTGGCGGGCTCGCTGATATCGACCGTCTCGGACCTCAACCGTTTCTTCGGCATGCTGCTCGCCGGCGAGATCGTCAGCCCGTCGTCACTGGCGCGGATGCGGCGCACCGTCCCGGTCGTCTCCCAAGAGGGGAAGACGATCGACTACGGCCTCGGCCTGCACCCGACGGAGACTTCCGGTCAGGACACGTTCTGGGGCCATGGCGGCACGGTCTGGGGCTCTGGAGCGCTGGCCATGACCCGTGCCGACGGTGAGCGGCAGATGTGCGTCGCGGTGAACCTGCAGCGGTGGAACAGGCTCGACTCCTCGGGCAAGCCGCAGCCCCACCCCATCGACGACGCACTTGCCGCCTTCCACCGCGCGGCGATGTACGGCTGACCGGACTTCCGGTGCCGCCGGCGGACCGAGGGTGACCCATTGCCGGCGTCGTCGCTGTCCGGCACCGGTGGTGATGGAGCGTCAGCGCAGCGTTAGTGGCGCGCTAATGGGGCGGTAGCGCCCACCGGCAAGGTGGTTGACGCACCGAGTGGGACATCGACGGGCGCACACCTCGACTCACGGCCATGCGCCAGAGCAATTTCGCCATGACAGTAGAGCAATTTCCGCATGAACCCGCAGTGCGGCGCCACTCATCTCACGTCGCAGCTACAACGTTAGGAGTTTGCAGATGCTTCGCAAGAGGTCACGTCTGATCGCCGCGCCGATCGCGGCTGTCGCCCTGAGTCTGACGATCGCCGGTTACCAGGCCAGTGCCGCCGGGTCGTCGTCGGACGGCGCGCAGCGGTCCGGCAAGGTCACCCGGGCGGCGGACGCGGGCCCGTGCCTGGCCGACGCCACGACGCTGGTGGGCGACCTCGACGGGGACGGCCAGGCTGACAAGATCAGGAATCCTGGGCACACCGGGACCAAGATGACCATCCAGTGGGGGGCCGAGGACGGCACGTTCGGTGCGAAGCAGTCCGTCAGCAAGCTGCTCGGCGCGAAGAGGGGCGAGGTCGCGACCGCCGCGGTCGCCGACTTCCAGAACGACGGCACCCTGGGCATGGTCGTGAACATCGTCAAGCCGTCCGGCATGGACGATCCCGCGAAGGCGCGCCTCGCGGAGTACCGTCATGGCCCGCTCTCGCGGTCGGACCTGAGCTCCGCCGACTCCCGGCACTCCGACATCGGCGACAGCGGCGAGGCCCAGCAGCTGCGGGTCGCCAACTACGGCGACGACCCGTACCCGGACCTCGCGATCCTCAACAACGCCGGTGACGGGCAGCTGGACCGGGAGGTGCGGCTGTCGACGGCGGGCAGCGGACCGGGCGACTACGACGACGCGATGATGGAGAAGTACGGGGAGTACGCGACCACGGGTGAGCCGCCGGCCATGCCGGGCGACGGCTGGACCCACTTCTACCAGCCCTGCTCCTGACCACGATCCGGCGCCGCCGGTCCTTCGGGGACCGGCGGCGCCGGGCCGCACGGATGCGGATCCCCGACCCCGTCCGGATGGCGCTTCCAAGGTTTCCCTACACCGTTGATCCCTCGTCCGGCCCGCCCGTGGAATGGAAGGAGGTGTTCGGGCGGTTCGGGGTCTCCATGACGAACGAGTGCGCCACCGAGCAGCGGGTGCTGCCCACCTTCAAGACCGTCTGGTCGTCGGGGCCGCAGCCGGAGTGCCATGTCCTCCGGCCGGGGCAGGAGTCCACCCAGTGGGTGACGCCGGCGGCCCTCCCCTTCATGGACCAGGCATTCCTCGGCCTGGTGCGCTGCTGAACCGGCCGAACCGCGTCATGTGAACGTGGTGGGACGTGCGCCGTGGTCGTCGCCCAGGCGGTCCGCGACGACCATGGCCACGTCGTCCGCCAGAACCCCCTCCGTGTGGCGCAGCAGACGGCCGTGCAGGTCCTCCAGGAACGCCGTCGGGGTGCACGGGCGCACCGCTTCCATCGCGTCCGCCAGCGGGAAGAAGGCCCGGTCGGGGTCACGGGCCTCGATGACGCCGTCGGTGTAGAGCAGCAACCGGTCACCGGGGGCGAAGGGGTAGGTCTCGGCCGTCGAGGGCGGGCCGGAGAAGAAGCCCTCCAGGCCCAGGGGCGGCAGGGGTGTGGTGGGCGTCAGCGGCCGCACCTTGCCCTCCCTGAGGACCATCGGGGGCGGGTGGCCCCGGTTGACCAGCTGGATCACGAAGGAGTCCGGGATCTGGGCGACCAGGACGGTGACGAACTCCTCCGCCTGGTCGTCCAGGTCGGCCGCGCTCCCGGCGGCGGTCTCGCGGTGCAGGGCCGCCGCGCAGTGGTTGACGACCTCGGTGAGGTCGTCCTCGTAGTGCACCGCTTCCCGGAAGGCGCTGAGTACGGCCGCGGCCGCGCGGACGGCGTGGAGGCCCTTGCCGCGGACGTCGCCGACGATCAGGCGGACGCCGTAGTGGGTGTGCACGGCCTCGTAGAGGTCCCCGCCGATCTGGGCGCCGGTCTCGGCCGCGAGATAGGTGCTGGCGGCCCGCACGGGCCCCAGCCGGGCGGGGACGGGGCGCAGGATGACGTCCTGGGCCGCGGAGGCGATACGGCGGATCTGGTCGAGCTCGCTCTGTCTGCGCGTACGCACGGCGCTACTCATGGTGATGCTGGCCGAGGACACCAGCAGCAGCCCCAGGAGGTTGCTGTAGACCTGGTCGCTGCCCCACGCCTCGTTGTAGGTCGCGGTGGTCACGCTGACGGCCAGTGCGACGCCCGCGGCCGCCATCGTGCCCCGGGGACCCATCGTCAGCGCGGCGAGCGCCGGGGTCGCCGTGAGGAACGGGCCGGTGTACAGGAACTCGAGGGGTGACAGCTCGATGCACAGCGCGATCAGCGCGATCACGAACGGCACGGCCCGTTCGAGCACGATGACGAGCTGACCGTGATCACCCACCCACGGACGGTTTCGGGGTGGTGAGCGGACGAGCGACCACATGGATCCAGCCTGCCGCGTCGGAGCGCGAGGTTCCACTTCTCCCGGACACCGGCCTGTTCTCCCCCCGCCCCACGTGATCATCCGGGCCCGCGGCAGAAGGTCCATCCGAGGGCCGATCCTGCCGCCGGGAGCCGGAGTCCGCGCGGCGCCAAGTGATGATCTTCCGCCCCCGGTGGACGACCGGCGGGGCGATGTGCGAGGTCCGGGGCGGACTGGGGAGGTCATGGAGAAATTTCTGCGGGCATTGAGAACTATCGCCGTGCTTGCCGTATCTCCTATGACCACATCCATGAAGGGTGGACATGTGAATAGAAAGAAACACAGACGGTCTCGACTGCTCGTCATGACCGTCGCTGGTGTGGCCGCGATGGGTGTCGGGGCTGGCGCCCTTCTGATGACGGACAACGACGCCTCGGCCGGGCAGTCCGCCGAACAGCGGGCCGCCGTACAGGAGACGCTCACCATCAAGTGCCCGGACATCTCGATCCGGCTCACGCGGGTGCCGCGCCAGGCGCAGCCCACGGTGGACGACGAACTGGCGCGGATGGACAGCCAGGTGGCCACGGCGTACCAGCGGCTGGCCACACGGGGCTCCGGGGCGAGCGACGAATGGGTGAAGTCGCGCGTGCTGGAACCGCTGTCGACACAGCGCCGTTCCGCGATCATCCGCATCACCGCCACGATCGACCGCGTGGCGTCCCGGCCGCAGGGGCTGACCTCGCTGGCGTCGTGCACCGTGAAGCGGGACAGCACCGCACCCGCCAGCGCCGACACCAACGCCGGGAACACCGACCCCAACGCCGGGAACGGCGGCGCCACACCCACCCCGGGTGGTGCCACTCCGGCCGCGGGCGGCCAGCAGCCGCCGCAGCAGAGCGGCCCGCAGAAGGCCGACTTCGTGGACATCCGCCAGGTGCGGCCCAACGTCAGCAAGCCCGCGCAGAAGACCGGCGCCTCCAAGGGCACCTTCACCTCGCGCTGCGGCCGCAACGAGAACAAGCACTTCAACCCGGACAACGTGATCGTGGCGCCCGGTGTGAGCAATGGCGCGCACCATATGCACGACTACGTGGGCAACCTCGCGACCGACGCGTTCTCCTCCGACCAGGACCTCGCCGGCGCCGGGACCACCTGCACCAACGGTGACCGCTCGACGCACTACTGGCCGGTCCTGCGGCTGCGTGACGGCAGCAACGAGAAGGACGTGAACGCGGACGGCGGCGGCAAGGACGGCAACGTCGGCCGCATCCTCCAGCCCGCCTCGGTCAAGCTCACCTTCCGCGGCAGCCCGGTCACCAAGGTCGCCGCGATGCCGAAGTTCCTGCGCATCATCACCGGTGACGCCAAGTCGTTCACCAACGGCACGGCCAACGCCAATGCCTCGTGGAGCTGCACCGGATTCGAGAACCGGCAGCTGAAGGACAAGTACCCGCTCTGCCCGAGCGGCAGCAACGTGGTGCGGACCTTCAACTTCCAGAGCTGCTGGGACGGGAAGAACACCGACAGCGCCAACCACCGCGCCCATGTGGCGTTCGCCCAGGCGGACGGCTCGTGCCCGCAGGGGTTCCGGGCGGTCCCGCAGTTGGTCCAGCGGATCACCTACAAGGTCCAGCCCGGTTCGACGTTCGCCGTCGACAGCTTCCCCGAGCAGCTGCACAAACCGGTCACGGACCACGGTGACTTCATCAACGTGATGTCCTCGCGGCTGATGGCGAAGGCGGTGCGCTGCATCAACAACGGCAGCAAGTGCGGCTGAGCCGCGGATGCCGTAGGCGTGCCGTATCAGTGCCGCAGGAGTGAGGAGCGGTGACGGCCCGGGGTGGAACCGGGCCGTCACCACCGCGCGGCACCTCCGGCCGCGCGCTGTCGTCAGCCCGCCGGAGGGGTGGAGAGGGCCGCGCCGAAGCCCGCCTTCTCCGCCGCGTAGTCGAAGGAGTCGGGGCCGAAGAGGATCGAGCCCCGGCCGGTGAGCCCGTCGGCGCTGCCGTAGGTCATGCTCACCGCACCCGTACCCCGCCACTTGCCGCGCGCGCCGGTGGCCAGGTCGGCCTTGCCGTCGCCGTTGTAGTCGGCGGGGGCGAGCGTGGAGCCGAAGAAATCGCCGGTCTCGGCGACACCGACCACGCCCTTGGTGTCCAGCGAGAGGGTCTGGGCGCCCTCGGCGGTCAGCCAGTTCCTGCTGCCGCGCAGCACGGTGAGGGCACCGGCGTTCTGGAAGCCGTCACCGTCCACCGCCCCGGGATCGGCGACGAACAGGTCCTCGTAGCCGTCGCCGTCGACATCGGCCAGCTCCGCCGCGGTGCCGCCCTGCTGCTCACCGGACCAGGCCACGGCTCCGGCCGCGTCCAGTCCGTTCGCGCTGCCCGGGAAGGTGCGCAGCTTGTAGTCGTCGGGCCCGTCCTCGAAGCCGGTGTCGATGACCACGTCGTCCTTGCCGTCGCCGTTCACATCACCGGCCACGACGCGGTAACCGGCGAACGGCAGACCGACGTTCCGGCCCAGCGGGGTGGTTGAGAGACCGGAGCGGGAGCCCGGCAGCACACCGAGGGTGCCCTCGTCGGCCGGGTCGTCGAAGTACGCCACGGTGGCCAGGTCGGCGTAGCCGTCGCCGTTGACGTCACCACCGGCGATGCCCTGGGTGCCCGCGCCGCCGCCGGGCGGGGTGATCAGCCGGACCGCCGGCGTGGGTGTGGAGCGCAGGTTCTTCGCGCCCTTCACCACGGCCACCTTGGTGCCGTCGACGGTGGCCAGGTCCTGGAGGCCGTCGTGGTCGAAGTCCCCCATGGCCAGCCGTCCGCCGAAGCCGCGGCCCGCGGTGACGGTCGGCGCGTGGTAGGCGATGGCCTTGTCGGACAGCCCGGTCGGGGAACCGAAGACGATCGTCACCGAGCCGGCGCCCTTCACGTCCCCGATGGCCTCGCCGCTGGCCCCGACGACCAGATCGGCATGACCGTCGCCGTCCATGTCGCCCATCGCCAGCGCCGAGCCGAACCTGTCCCCGGCCTCGGGCGTCCCCGGCACACCGGCATGGGACTGGGTGAGCCCCTGGTGGCGCGCGACGGAGATCCCGGAGGCGGAGCCGAAGGTCAGTGCCACGTATCCGGCTTTCGCATGGCCCTTGACGGCCCCGCCGGGGGCACCGGAGGCGAGGTCGTCGAAACCGTCGCCGTCCATGTCGGCGGGGGTGGTCTTCCCGGCGGCCGGTGCGGCGGGGGCCCTGGCGGGGGTGCCGGGCGCGGCGTACGAGGGGGTGGTGGCGAGAGCGACTCCCGTCACCACGGCCACGACGCCACCGATCGGCAGGATGTGTCTCGGCATAGGTGTCCTTCCCGTGCTGTGTCGCACGGTGGGACACCCCAGGAACGCGAAGGGTTGTGGCATGAACAGGGACGACGGGCTGGTGGGCCACTGGCACAGCACTCCCTTCGACATCGGCGTGATGGAGACCAGCGAACTGGCCTTCCTGCCGGACGGCCGGGGCTGGGGCGTCTGGGCCGGGATGAGCGGTGAGTTGAGCGTCACCCGGTTCCGGTGGCACTGCCCGGCCCCGGGGCGTCTGGTGCTGCGGGAGGAGTGGCAGACCAGTGGCACCTGGGCGGAGGGCGGGGAGGACTGGAGCTTCGCCTCGGTGGACTCCGGCGGCCCCGTGGACGCCACGACGGCCACGGGGTACACCCTGGGGCCCGAGGTGCCGCCCGGGGGCCGGGAGGGGGCGCTGTGGGCCGTACGGTTCGACGAGGTCGTGGAGTTCAGCCATCTCTTCGCGCGCGAAGAGCGTCCGGTGCGTGCGGACCAGGACCCGTCCCGCCACCACTTCCCGCAGCCGTGAACCCGCTCTGACCTGGGCCGGGAGACGGCGGAACGCGGAACGGCGGAGGAACGGCCTGTCGCCCGCACAGGTTCATCGGGAATACTGCCCGCCGTGGAGCAGAGCACAGGACCGATCATCCCGCCCATGCACACCGCCGCCGGGACGGACCCGGGGTACATCCCCGGGCTCACGTCGCCGCGCCCTGTCGACGGGGAGGAGGAGACCCCGAAGGACACGGCGGAGCGGCCAACCGCGGAGACCGCCCCGGAGGACACCGGGCCGGACACCGGGGACGAGAACACCGGCACCGCCGCCGGGGCCGATGCCGAGGCTGACGACGACGAGGCCACGGCGGAGGACGAGACGGACGGTGACGCCGACGACAGCGGCGAGTCCGACGAGGAGGACGAGACGGACGGTGACGGGCCGGTCTTCGAGGTGTCCGACCACCGCGCCGGTATCGTCGCGCGCCGCGCCGGGATCACCCTGCGCATGGACGGCGAGGAGGCCCAGTTCGGCTGGGACGAGATCGGGGCGGTCGAGGTCGATACCCCCCGGTTCAAGAAGCGGTTCTCCGTCACCGTCTACGCGACCAACCGCCGCTGGTACGAGGCCGAGGTCCAGCCGTCCTCCCGCGGGCTGCTGAAGACGTGGACCGACGAGCTCGACGCGGTCCTCGACGCCTACTTCGACGACGCCGGGCCGAAGGACACCGGGCCGGAGAAGGAGAAGCAGGCGGCGGCGGACGACGACGCGTGACGGGCGGGGCCACACCGGCCCCGCCCGCTCCGCCCGCCCGGCTCAGTGCAGGCAGAACTCATTGCCCTCCGGGTCGGCCATGACGACGTGGCTGCTGCCGGGCTCCTCCACGGCCCGCAGGACGGTGGCGCCGAGCCCCTGCAGCCGTGCCATCTCCGTCTCCCGGCTGGCGGTGTCCGGGTGCACATCGATGTGCAGCCGGTTCTTGCCCCGCTTCCCCTCCGCGGCCTCCGGGACGGCCTGGAACAGCAGCCGTCTGCCCAGGCCCGTACCGGTCTCGGTCTGCACCGGGTCGTCGGGGTGGCGGACGGCGGCCGCGTGCCGCCACACCTTGCGGCCGTCGGCCACCGCGTAGTGCTCCTCACCGATCACACCCTGGGCGAGCAGCCGCTCGATGAGGGCGCTGTGGTCCTCCTTGATGTAATCGAGCGTCTGCGCCCAGAAGTCGGCGAGCCGCTGCGGGTCGGCGCAGTCGATGACGAGTTTCCAGTGCACGGCCATGGGTTCTTCGGTCCTCCGCGTCCAGGGGGCTGGGGAACGCGGTCAGTCCATCACCCCGGCGGGCCCGGCGCACGCGTTCACCCGCGCACCGTTCACCCGCCCGCTGACGCGCTCCCCGCGCGGCGCCGGTCGGCGATCCGGCCCAGGGCGGCGTCGAGCACCAGGAACGCGGCCAGCGGGATCCCCAGCAGCGGCAGGTAGTAGCCGAGCACCGCGACCGCGGCGGCCAGCGGGAGCAGGACGTACGGTGACACCTCGCGCCACGCCCCGCGCGGGATCGGACGGCCGAAGGCGGAGCCGCGGCCGCGCTGCCACCACATCCGGTAGCCCCACACGATCAGCAGGACCAGCGCCAGCGCGAGCACGGCCAGGGCGATCTGGTTGGCCAGGCCGAAGAGGTTCCCGGTGTGCAGGTCGATGCCCCAGCGGGTGAGTTTGGCGAGCACCGGGTAGTCGGCGAACCGCTGGACGTCGGTCACCTCGCCGGTCGCCGGGTCGACGGCCGCCGCGTCCTGCTTCTCCGGCCAGCTGCGCCGGATCTGGCTGACCACGTACGCCTGGTCCGGTCCGGAGGGCGGCACGATCTCCACCGGGTTGCCGAGCCCCTCGGCGCGGGCGGCCTTCAGCACGGTGTCCAGACCCACGTCACCGGTGTGCCGCGCACCGCCGGAACCTCCGTGGTCCATCCCCGGCATGGAGCCCGATCCGGCGCCGTGGCCCGCGTGTTCACCACCACCGGCGGAGCGGTCGCCGTCCAGCGCGGCCGAGACGGCGGGGGTGGTCTGGCCGAGCGCCGAACGGAGGTCGGCGACGCCGGCACCGGCGTAGGTGGACCAGGTGAGCCCGGTCGCGGACAGGAAGAACAGCCCGAGCGCCACCCACACCCCGACGGAGCCGTGGCGGGACAAGGTGCGCCGGCGTCCGGTGGCCGAGCGGTCGGGGAGGACGGCGGAACGCAATCCGCGGCGCCTGGCACCACCGCGGAGGCGGCGCGCCAGCCACAGCACCAGACCCGCGCCACTGATCACCCACAGCCAGCTGGCGGCGAGTTCGCTGTAGAGCCGTCCGGTCTCGCCGAGGTGCAGATCGCGGTGGAGCTCGTCGATCCAGGTGCGCAGCGGGAGCGCGCCGGAGGAGCCGTAACTCTCCAGCGCGCCGCGCACCTCCCCGGTGTACGGGTTCACGAACACGGCCAGGGTGTGGCCGGGATCGACGCCCTTGACGCCGGACAGCAGTACCCGGGTGGTGGCACCGTCCTCGGGCGACGGCCGTACGGCGCTGATCTCGCCCTCGGGGTGGGCCTCGCGCGCGGCGGCCACCTGGCGGGAGAGGGGCAGCTCGGTGTCCCCGGTGGGGACGCGCAGTTCATGGTCGTAGACGATCTTCTCGGCCTGGAAGGACCCCGCGTAGAGGAGTCCGCTGACGGCGGCGACCAGCAGGAACGGCGCGATCAGCACCCCGGTGTAGAAGTGCAGCCGCAGGACGAGGGGGCGCAGGGCCGCCCAGGAGGAGCGGCGGGTGGTTCCGCGGGCCTCCGGTCTCGCGGCGTCCGCGTCGGTACCGGGGGTGTCCGGCGGTGTGGTGTCCGGGGCGTCATCCGCGGCGGCGGAGAGGGGTTCAGCGGACATGGACGGCTCCCGGATCGAGGGGGATGTCGGTCGTGCCGCACGGGGGCGGTCCGCACGACGGCACAGGAGTGCCGGTTGAGTGGTCGGCCAAGCGGACGCGTGAGTTCCGGAGTCCCAGGTGTGAGCTGGCCCACATCAACGCCCGTTTGTCACGTGGGGACGAAGATTCGCCGGGCTCCCGTGCCCCGCGACGGGCGCTGGCACGATGACGGCCATGGCCACCGGGTCGATCTTCCGCCTCGCGCGAGCCGCCGTGTTCGCGGCGGTGTGCGTCGTGGTCACGGCCCTCGGACACGCGCTCATCTCCGGCGGCACCCTGCCGCCGTGGTCGGTGGGCTGCGCGTTCGCGGGGACCACGGCGATCGCGTGGTGGCCCGCCGGACGGGAGCGCGGAGGGCTGGCCGTGACCGGTGCGACGGTGGTCGCCCAGTGCGGGCTGCATGCGCTGTTCATGCTCGCGGAGTCGGTGGGTACGGCCCCCGCGCACACGGGCATGCACCACCCCATGCCGATGCCGATGCCCATGTCCCCGGATCACGGCGGGCACGGTGTGTCCGGCACCGGCTCGTCACCGGACTCGATGGGCACGATGGGCGGAATGGACGCGGCGGGGCCGCTGGGGCTGGACTGGCCCTGGCACGGCGGCGCCGCCATGGCCCTCGCGCACCTGCTCGCCACCCTCCTCAGCGGAGTGTGGCTGTGGCGCGGTGAGACCGCCGCCTTCCGGCTCGTCCGGGCGCTCGCGGCGGCCGTGTTCGTCCCGCTGCGCATCGCCCTGCGGATGCTGGGCGCGGTGGCGGCCGAACCGCCCGCACCGGCCTCCCCGTCCACCGCCGCGCGCCGGCTGCGCAGCGCGGAGCTGTGGCATGTGATCCGTCGCAGAGGGCCGCCGGGGCGCCCTCTGCCCTGTCACTGACCGCCCTTCCCCCGCACGTCCTTCTCGCGGCGCGCACCGGTGAGGGCGGAGTACCGGCGCCCGTTCCCGGCGCCGGACCGATGCCCCGGCTCCGCGGGCCCGTCCCGTACCGCTCCCGGCCGTCGTCCGCGCACGCCCGCGTCCCCGCGCGTGCGCTGTGCGCCGTTGCGCCGACGCGTACCCGCGGACCGTCCACCGCCTCCGGAAGGACGTTTGACGATGCCCGCCGCCCCGCACGACGACGCCCCGCACGACGCCGTCGAGGACGACGCCCAGCGGATCACCGCCTGGGCCCTGGCCGCCCGCGACGGTGACCCCGACGCCGTGGAGCGGTTCATCCGCGCCACCCGCCGCGACGTCCGCCGCTTCGTCCTGCGCCTGAGCTCCGATCCGCACGCCGTCGACGACCTCGTCCAGGAGACCTATCTGCGGGCGCTGACCGGACTGCCCTCGTTCGCCGGGCGCTCCTCCGCCCGTACCTGGCTGTTGTCGATCGCCCGCCGCGTGGTCATCGACCGCTACCGCCGGGCCGCCGCCCGCCCCCGGCTGCTCGACACCGACGACTGGCAGGAGGTGGCCGAACGGGCCCAGCCGGTCGGGCTGCCCGGGTTCGACGAGGGGGTGGCCCTGCTCGACCTGCTGGAGGAACTCGACCCGGCGCGGCGTGAGATGTTCCTGCTGACCCAGTTGCTGGGACTGCCCTACGCGGACGCCGCCGAGGCGACCGGCTGTCCCATCGGGACCGTGCGCTCCCGGGTGGCCCGTGCCCGGGAGGAGATGACCGCGCTGCTGGCGTCGGCGGCCTGAGGCCGCGGGAGCCGGGGCCGGGCCCGCGGGACCGGGCCCCGGTAGCGTGGCCCCCATGACCGGGGGAAGAGCCGAACCGCTGATCCGTGTGCTGCTCGCGGACGACGAACCGATGATCCGCGCCGGGGTGGCGGCCATCCTCGGCGCGGCCGGGGACATCGACGTCGTCGCCGAGGCCGCCGACGGCCACCAGGCCGTCGAACTCGCCCTGAAGCACCGCCCGGACCTGTGTCTGCTCGACGTCCGGATGCCCCGGCTCGACGGGCTCCGGGCGGCGGCCGAACTCGGCCGGACGCTGCCCGGCACGGCCGTCATGATGCTCACGACCTTCTCGGAGGACGAGTATGTCGCGAGCGCCCTCGGCTCCGGCGCGGCCGGTTTCGTGCTGAAGTCCGGCGATCCGCGCGAGCTGATCTCCGGGGTGCGGGCGGTGGCCGGGGGCGGCGCGTACCTCTCCCCTTCGGTGGCCCGGCGGGTCATCGAGCAACTGGACAGCGGGCAGTTGGGCCGACGGGCCGAGGCCCGTGCGCGGACCGGGGAGCTGACCGGACGCGAGCGCGAGGTGCTCGGTCTGGTGGGCGCGGGGCTGTCCAACGCGGAGATCGCCCGGCGGCTGCATCTGGTCGAGGGCACGGTGAAGGCGTACGTCAGCCAGGTGCTCGCCCGGCTCGGCGTCAGGAACCGGGTGCAGGCCGCGATCCTGGCCCATGAGGCGGGTCTCGTCCCCGAGGAGTGACCGGGGCGCGGGCTCCCTCCTGCCGGCGACCGCCCACTCGGGAGACTCCTTACTTTCGGCGGGGGCGCCCCGCGGGACCGATCGACGATGCTGGCCCCATGCTGCGCAGTGGGTTCCGACGGTTCGTACCGGCGCGGGGGCGGGGGTGGACCTCCCGGCTCCAGGGCGCCGCGCTGTGGCTGGCGCTGTGGCTGCCGCCCGCCTCCGAGGCGGCCCTCTCCTCGTACGGCCGGGCCAAGGTGGTGGCGTTCGCGGCGGCGCCGCTGCTCGCGGCGGCGGTGGCGGTGGGCCGCCGGTGGCCGCTGGCCGCCCTCGGGGTCCCGGTGGCGCTCGGTCTGGCCCTGAGCGCCAAGCTGTTCACCCCGCTGTACTGGCCCGCGCTGGCCGTGTTCGGCTTCCTCGCCGGATGCCGGACGGCCGCGGCCCGTCCGGTGCTGTGGTTTCTGGGCTCGGTGGCGGTGGCGGGACTGCCGCTGTGCGTGGTGGTCGAACGGGACCTGTGGGCGTGGCCGGGGCTGCTGCTGACCCTGCTGGGTGCCGCCGGACTGCCGTGGCTGCTGGGCCGCTACCGCCGCCAGCACGCCGAACTGGCGCGGCTGGGCTGGCGGTTGGCCGACCGGATGGAACGCGAACAGCGGGTGGTGGCCGAACGCACCCGCTATCGCGAACGGGCCCGTATCGCGGGCGATATGCATGACTCCCTCGGCCACGAACTGACGCTGATCGCGGTGCGGGCCGCCGCTCTGGAGGTCGACGCCACGCTCACCCCGGACCAGCAGCGGGCCGCCGGGGAACTGCGCGCGGCCGCGGGCACGGCGACCGCGCGGCTGCGCGAGATCATCGGGGTGCTGCGCGCGGACGACGCGGTGGCGGACGACCCCGCCGCCGCCCCGCCCGGGGAGAGCGCCGAGGCCCTGGTGGAGCGGGCCCGCGCCTCCGGGCTCGACATCACCCTGGAACGCCGGGGGGAGACGGCCGGACTGCCGCCGATGGCCGCCCTCGCCGTACACCGGGTGCTCCAGGAGGGGCTGACGAACGCCGCCAAACACGCGCCGGGCGCGGCCGTCCGGGTCCGTCTGGTCCGCACCGGGAAGCCCCCCGCGGTCACCCTCACCGTCCTCAACTCCCCGCCCGGCGGCGCCCCGCTGCCGGGTGTGGTCTCCGGTGGCTCGGGGCTTGTCGGACTCGACGAGCGGGTGCGGCTGGCGGGCGGTGTGCTCCGCGCGGGACCGGCCCCGGGCGGGGGTTTCGAGCTGACCGCCGAACTCCCCGCCACTGCCGCTCCCCCGCCACGGGCCGCGGGGGACGTCTCCCGGCTCACCGCCTCCGGGCGGGAGTTGACGCGCGCCCGCCGCCGGGTGCGGCGCCAGCTCACCCAGGCCGTGGTGGCGCCGGTGGCGGCGCTGGCCGGGATCCTGCTGCTGATGCTCCCCGTCAGCCTGGCGAGTTCGTACTTCTCGGTGCTGGACCGGGGCGCCTACGACCGGCTGACGGTGGGCACCCCGCGCGAGGAGGTGACGCCGCGGCTGCCGCTGTTCACCCGGGACGGACCGCCCGACGGCGCCCCGGCCCCGCCCCGCGGCCAGGACTGCGTCCACTACAGCACCGGTCTGATGTCCGCGGACGCCTACCGGCTGTGCTTCGTCCGGGACCGGCTGGTGTCCAAGTCGGTGGTGGAGCACGAGCCGTGAGCGGGGCGGTCGCCCGACCGGGGCTCACCAGCGGACCGCATGTCCCCCTTCGGGGGAAGGCTTGCAGGGCCGCTCCAGCGCCCGGAACCGCTCTTCCATGCCAGTCACGCGCTCGGCTCGGCGGCCCATGAGATAGACCTTGGTGTGCGTGCGCTGCACTTCGTGCACCAGCTGGAAGCCTTGGGCCTCGTTGTACCTCACCAGTTCGCGGAAGTGGCAGCCGCGGCGGACCCATGTGCGCCCTTGCTGCGCCGCCCGGTCCACCGCCCACAGGCCCATGACGGTTCCCGGCCTCTTGTCGCGGTAAGCGGGGTCGGTGACTGTCGAGTACAGGTAGTGAGCGGGCTCGTTCAGTTCGTCATCCGTCCAGCCCCACGGGGGAGACTGTTCCTGAACGGTGGTGCATCCGATGATTCGCCCTTCGTCCTCTGCGAGGACCCACACATCACCACCGGGATTCTCCGCCTGCCTCGCGAGTCCGGCCGCGTTCTCCCTCCAGCTCGGAAACCCGCGCTCCTCCAACCAGTTGCAGCGGGCGAGGATCACGTTTTCAAGGGCGGGGACGTCATCGACTGTGGCCGGGCGCATGGAGAACACACTTCCTCCTGAGGGTTGGAAGGGGCTAAAGGAAAGCCCGAGCAGCGAGGTGGAGGTCCAGGACTTCGAGCAGCTGCCCGTCTCCGTCCTCGCGGTACGGCCTTTCGGCCAACCGACGGACAGCCGCCCGAAGGCCATCGGGGTCCACCAACCGCTCGTCGAAGAGTGGCGAGCCATCGTGGAGCATCTTGGCGAAGAGTGGGCGCGCGATCGTGGTGAGGGTGTGCTGTACGACCTCCGCGAATGACTCTCGCACTCGGGACTCGGTGACGTCCGGGCTCAGCCCGAGAAGGGCGAGCCGTCGCCGTTGAAGCTGCTTCAGCTCACGCCAATGCATGGGCAGCCATTGGCCGAGCCGGACCATGCCCGGATGGGCGAACGGGTGCACGGGCCAGATACCCGCTCGCATGAGTACGGGTGCTGTGGTCTCCAGGGAGAGCAGGGTCATCGAGTTGATGGCAGCAGGCGGAGCGACACCGTCATCGGCGAACTCCAGCGCGGCCTGGGCCCGGTCCCCGATCCAGGGCAGGGCATCGCTGATCTCGCCCATGGACTTGTGCGGATACTCGGCCTGCGACAGGGCTACCATCTCGTCTCCGCCGAGCCCGGTGACGACCGCGCGAGCACCGTGGTGGGCCAGATCCTCAGTCAGCACGGTGAACGGCCGGTGCAGAGGCTCCTCGTACGGGCTGATCTTCTCGCCCTTGACCCGGGCGCACTCCGGCGACAACGGCGGATACTCCATGGCATCGAGCAGGTGATCCGGCTCCGCGAACGGGAGCGCCTTGATGATCTCCGAGCGCCGGCGGATCTGGTGGGCGCGCCCTGGGCCTGCGATCAGGAGAGCGGCGGTGGGGAAGCGGTTCGGGTACCGCTCCGCGAGACGGGTTCCCACAGTGCCGGAGTCGAACCCGCCCGTAAGGTGCAGCACCGTCTTCACGCCGTCGATCGGCCGTACGTCAAGGGCATCGTCCATCGCTTCCACGAAAGCCCCAAGGACGTCGGCACCAAGGGCGAGTTCGCGCGGCCCGCTGTGCAGCACCGGCTCGGGGTAGTGCACGTAGAGGTGACCGCCGTAGATTGCGGTCGCGCGCTCGGTCACGCGGTGGATGCCCCGGAACACCGTCTCGGTGCTGTACCGGGGCCGGTAGATCAACAACCGCGCGACTTCCCGCGGACTGAGCCCGGCGGCGTGTTCGGCCAGATCGGCCATGTCCCAGGACCCGTGCAGGCTCGTACTGTCGTGTGCGACGTAGAGTGGCGCGACCCCACAGGGGCCTGCGGTGACCCGGCACGGGTCACTGAGGGCGGTTTCGACGATTACATGGTCTGCGGGCCACAGCTGCGCCAGAGTGCGAGCCTCTTCGAACTCGGCAGGAGTGACGGTGCGGGGTGCCGGGTCGTGCGTTTCCCGGCCGACGACACGCTCACGCACGATGAGAAGTGTGCGGATACCGTCTGTGACAGCGACGTGTTCCACCAACGGGTGGTCATACGGGGCGATCTCGCTCGCCCTGTCGGCAGTGACGTAGCTGCGTCCGTTCCATGTCCATACCGTGCTCGCGTACGGGGTGAGACGTAACTTGATCAAGCGGACTCTCCTTCGTGTGAGCCCGAGGGGCGCGCGGTGTCGAGGTCCCCTCGGGCGTTGAGGCCGAGCGGCTCAGGTGGCGGTGGTGTCGTACGTCTTGGCGCCGTCCGACGAACCCGAGACCTTCTTGTACTCGTGCGTCTCAGCCGGTGACTGCACCCGCCGCTGCGCTTTGGTTGTGAACAGCTTCTCGAAGCGGCGGACACGCTTCGGCGGGGGTGTGAACTCCTGCATTCCGTTCCTCCTTGAACTCTTCGATGCCGAGGACTTCCCGGCACCGCTGTTCCTTTGCAGCCCGCCCGGCAGCCGGCTGACCTCGATCGGTAGCCGCATGCCCGGCAGGGGCGGGGCTTCAGCGGCGGGGCAGCCGGTGACGGCCCCTGGACGGTTCCTCGGGCACGGCCGGCGAGGGCAGGTACGCGGGAACCGTGAGCGTGGCGGACTGTGCGATGTGGTCACCGATTCGGTCCCGTTCGTGCGACTGGACGCGCACCATGTGGTCGAGCTCCGCGATGCACGGGCCGCACGCGTACACGTCGCCCGTTGCGCCAGGCGTGGCCACAGAGCCGACCCACAGCACGCGCACGCCCTCCCGTCGGCAGTACAGCCAACAGGCCCCCGCCACCCATTGGTTCCCGTCGTCCGTCTGCGTGACGAGCGGCCATCCGTCGTGCCACGGGCGCGCGATGGCCGGAGCGAAGGTCACGCGGTGCCCTCGCTCGCCCGTGCCAGTCCGGCCGGGGGCCGCATCACCGCGTAGTCATCCACGTCCCGGCGGCAGAGCCGGTGCCCGGTCTCCTGCGTGTGCCTGCGTTGCCACTCCCGGATGGGACCCGGGCCGGAGTACGTGCCGGACTGCGCTCCGTACTCGGTTGCGTGGCCGGATACGCGCCGAGTCACCGCACCGCCCTCTGCTCACCGCGCGCCGACTCCTTGACGTGCAGAAAGCCCCCCGCCTTCTCGATCTCGCGCGCCACCTCGTCGTACTCCTGTGGAACTGACGAGATCATCGAGCGCCAGGCCGTGAGCAACGCCCCGGCGTCGCCCCTCTTGATGAGCTCGACGGCCTGCCCCAGCCCGTCGCGCCCTTGCGGCGGCAGTAACCCGGCACGTTCCTCGATCACGTCCGTGATCTCCCACCCGAACGCCTCGGTGTACTCCGTGCACTCCTTGCGAGGTGCCGCGATGTCCGTGTTGGGGGCACCGCACAGGTAGATCACACAGTGGAAACGCTCGATCTTCGCGGCCTCCGCCGGTACACCGACCACGTCCGGCGTGATCC
Source organism: Streptomyces sp. NPDC045899 (assembly GCF_056431485.1). Classification (NCBI taxonomy): domain Bacteria; kingdom Bacillati; phylum Actinomycetota; class Actinomycetes; order Kitasatosporales; family Streptomycetaceae; genus Streptomyces; species Streptomyces sp. NPDC045899. Next base: position 156,040 of record NZ_JBWKKP010000008.1, on the reverse strand, counting down.
CGGCCGCCGCGTCCGCCAGCGCCTGGCGCCGCCTCAGATCACCTTCGGTGCGACGAACCCCGGTCCGTCCTCGCCTCTGCCCACTCTCGAAACTGACCATGCGTCAAGCGTGCCGGAGCGATCACGCACAGTGAAGAGATGAGGGGTAGGACCGGGCCAGGCCGCGCGGACCGCACTCGTATGCTCCGTAGGACTCACACGATCAGTGGCACGCCGATGAGTTCGCTGATATTCCGCACGCGTGCTGTGGACACCTTCGCGAGACGCTTTCCGATGACACCGGGCAACGCCTGATGCTTGACCCATTCCGGGGCGTCGAGCCCCACCTCGATCAGCGTGTCTCCCGCCTGGTCATGGAGGCCGACCGCGCATTGCGCGAGGGCGACATCGAGCTTGTAGCGGTTGCGGGCGATCTTGGGCATGGAGCGGGGCAGTTCGGCGCGGGAGGCCAGATTCAGCGCCTTTCCGTAGTTCCCAAGCGCCACGGCGATCCCCACAGCCTCGGTGTTCGCTGCCGTGGGGCCGAAATGTGTGCCGTACAACACCTCGTCGCGACCGAGCCTCGCCGCTGCCGCATGTGCCTGCGACAGGTAGTCATCGGCTGATACCGCGTCTGCCCTGCGCGAGGCGGCCACGGCTGCGGAGATCATGAGCCGTCCGTACGCGAGCAGGTGAGGGCCGGAGGCCTTGCTGAACGATGGCTCGATCCGTAAGGCGGCGCGCTCCGCGACCGCGACCGCCCGGGAGACCTTCGCGCTGCGCAGGTGAATCCATGACAACGTCGACTCCAGGAGCGCGCCCAGCACGACATCACCAGAGTCATCTGCCAGACGACGCGCGGAGGTGAGCGCGCTCAGGGCGAGATCACGCTGTCCGAGCAGGATGGCGGTCGAGGACGCGAACTGGTACGTACTCGCGAGGACCGACCCCAGTCGTTCGCGCTCGTGTCCTCTCGCTTGCCCGTACCGGATGCTTCCTTCGAGCAGTACCTTGGCGATGAGTTCGCTCAACTCGTTGTAATCGCCATGCCAGTACGTGACACCCACGCGGTCATGGGCCGCCGACAGCTCGGCAAGCGTACTCGGCTCCCCGATGCCATCCCAGTCTCCGAGGGCGCTGTCGTGCACCGCGTCGGAAAGCCGCCGCAGAGCGGCCCTGGTGTCCCGGCTCGTTCCCCGGCGCGGCGCCTGCTGGCCCAGTATCACGGATACGTCAGTGTTCAGAGCGTGGGCGAGTTTGAGCAGCGAGCCTACGGACAGCTCTCCGCGGTCCTGCTCGGCTTTCTGTACCAAGGCGAGGGACAGCCCCGCAGCATCGGCAAGCCCTTGCTGTGTCAGATCCGAGCCCCGCAGATGCTTGATGCGCTTACCGTTTGTCAGATCGGCCCAGTTGCTCACGATCACCCCAGTGCGTTCGCTCAGGCTGCTGTACTCCGATGGTAGGGCCGGACCTGCGGAACCCGGAGCGAACGGAACAACGCGCGGTGCGCTGCGCGCGGACCGGTCCCGGGACCGCTCACACCGACATCAGCCGGCTGAGCTCGTCGGCCACCGCGCGGGCCGCCGGGCTGGTCCAGCGGCGGCGGTGCCGGGTGAGCTGGACGGGCACCGGCGGTACGACCGGTGTGTGGACCTCGGTCAACTCCCCTTCCGCGAGCTGCCGTTCGACCGTCGCGCGGGGGAGGAGGGTCAGCCCCAGACCGGCCGCCACGCACGAGCGCGCCGCCTCGACGCTGCCGAAGCGGGTGAGCCGGGGCGCCGGGCCGGGCAGCGCGAGCAGGGTGCGGACCAGCTCGTCGCTGTAGGAACACCCCTGCTCATGGACGAAGAAGCGCTCCCCCGTCAGCTCCTCCCAGCCCACCTCCCGCCCGGCCAGTGGATGGTCCGGGCCGGACAGGCACACCAGCGGTTCGCGGGTGATCGCGCGGGCGGTGAGCTCGGGGTCGGCCACCTCCGGCTCCAGCAACAGGACGAGGTCCAGCCGTCCCGAGCGCAGCCCCGCCACGGCCGCCGCGGTGCCCACCGCGTGGAGTTCGAGGTCGATCCCGGGGTGGCTGCGGCGCAGCGAGGCGATGAGGCCGGGCAGCCGGGACGCGCACAGGGACTCGCCCGCGCCCAGGGCGACCTGCCCCTCCACCGTGTCCGCGCTCCCGGCCGCCGCGGCCGCCCGCAGCCGGGCCTCGGCGTCCAGGACGTCCTCGGCCTCCTTCAGCAGCCGGCGTCCGGTGCTGGTCGGGAGGGTCCCGGAGGGCAGCCGGTCGAAGAGCCGGGTGCCCAGTTCCCGCTCCAGCGTGCGGATCTGGACCGTCACGGTTGACTGTGCGAGATGGAGTTCGGCGGCGGTGGCGGTGAAGCTCCCGGTCCTCATCAGGGCCGCGAACGTCCGCAGGAGTCGAGTGTCCACACTTCCAGGGTATCGGGATATTCGATGGGCTTCAGCGAAGGTAATCGTTGGACACGATGACGATGCCGGACGACCATGGTTCCCATGACGACCGCACCGCTGAACGACACCGATGTACTGCGCTACTCGGCCTTCACCACCGACGCCTCGGGCGGCAACCCCGCCGGGGTGGTCCTCGACGCCGGGGCCCTCGCGCTCGACGACGCGGCGATGACCGCCATCGCCGCCCGGCTCGGCTACTCCGAGACCGCGTTCCTGACCGAGCGGGATAAGACCGCGCGCCGCTACCGGATGCGGTTCTTCAGCCCGCGCGCGGAGGTGGCGTTCTGCGGCCACGCCACCGTGGCCACGTCCGTCGCCCTCGCCGAGCGCGACGGCCCCGGTGAGCTGGTCTTCGACACGGCGTCGGGCGAGATCCGGGTGCACACCGCGACGGACGGCGACGGACCGCCCCGCGCGACCCTCACCAGCGTGCCCACCCGGTCCCGGCCCGCCACGGACACCGAACTGGACGCGACGCTGAAGGCCCTCGGCTGGTCCCGGGACGACCTCGACCCCGCCCTGCCCCCGCACGTCTCCTTCGGTGGCAACGACCACCTCGTCCTGGCCGCCGCCACCCGGGAGCGGCTGGCCGCGCTGGACTACGACTTCGCCGCGCTGGAGGAGCTGATGACCCGGCACGGCTGGACCACCGTGCACCTGGTGTGGCGCGAGGACCCGGACCGCTTCGACTTCCACGCCCGTGACCCGTTCCCGGTGGGCGGAGTGGTCGAGGACCCGGCCACCGGCGCCGCGGCCGCCGCCTTCGGCGGCTATCTGCGGACGCTGGGCCTGATCCATGAGGCGACGCGGGTGCGGATCCGCCAGGGCGAGGACATGGGCCGCCCCAGCGACCTCCTCGTCGAGGTCACCCCCGACGACCCGCAGGTCCGCGTCAGCGGCCAGGCGGTCCCGATCCCGTCCTGACCCCACCGCCGGCGCGGCCGGAACACCCGGCGCGCGCCGCCGCCCGCTCGCGGGCAGGGCGCTCGCCGGGAAGGCGGCCGCGTCGACCACCGGACCCCCGGTTCCGCGGCCCCGCCCGTACCGCGCCGCGTTCCACCACGCCGTCGGCGCGACGGTCCGCCACCCGGCGCCACGCGGTACCGGCAGAGCCCCCGCCGGCCGGTGCGCGCCACCGGTCCGGTGACCCCGCTCGTCACAGCCCGTCGTACGCCCCGCCCTCCTCGTTGAGGAGGGCGTACGACGGGCTGAGGGCCGTCGCCTCGCGGGTCATCGCCAGCAGCCGGGCGGCGGACGGCAGAGGGGCGAGCCCCAGCCGTGCGGCGAGTTCGGCGCGGTCACCGGCGAGGTCCTCCAGACCGCAGTCCTCGCTGTACTCGGCGTCGAGCGAGGCGAGCAGGGCCTCGGTCTCCCGGTCGTCGAACTCCCGCCCCGCACGCTCGATCTCGCGCAGCGCATCGCCCCGGCACGGCGCCCCGATGAGCAGGCACAGCGCCGCGGGGAGGCTCGTGCCGACGATCCCGGCCGAACCCTCGGAGTCGGCGTAGAGCACCGGCCGTTCATCGCCGCCCTCCCCGCACAGGAAGAACGAGCCCCCGCCCGCGTCCTTCCCGATCCCCTCCAGCGGGGCGCCGGACGCCAGCCGCACCGGTTCGACGTGCTCGTAGAAGCCGGGGTTGAAGTCGAACGGGTGCGTGGCCAGTTCGGCGGCGCGGCGGTCGGCGCGCAGCAGGTCCATCAGGGAGCGGTGTCGGTCCATGCGTGCGGACCCTACCGAGGGGTGAACGCCCCACACGGGCTCAGGCCGGATGGGCGTGGGTCCGGGCGGCCTTGAGGGTGGCCCGGACGGTGCGGCCGGGCTGGAGGCCGGGTTCGGCGACGGCCACCGTGGTCAGATCGGTGAGCAGGGGCGGTTCACCGGTGAGCTCCACCCGGATCCGGTCGCCTCCAGGCCCAACCGGACCAGCCGGCCGGTGGCCTCGGCACGGGCCTCGGCCTTGGACGGACCGTGGCAGCGGGGCCGAAGGCCATATTCCTCCGTGGCCGGATCGTTTTCATTGCCCTAGGCGACTGGTGGTAGATGCAATTACTTCGGCGTACGGTGAGGCACCAGGGCCTTCCGCCGTCGGACCGGCGGAAATGTCACCCGCGAGGAAGAGCCATGCCCCGGTGTGACGGGGCGAGCCGACCGGAGGGAGCGATTCCGCGGATGTGCGGTATCACCGGATGGATCTCGTACGACAGGGACCTGACCGCCGAGCGTGAGGTGCTCGAGGCGATGAACCGGACGATGAGTTGCCGGGGGCCGGATGCGGAAGGGGTGTGGGTGGACCGCCACGCGGCGCTGGGGCACCGGCGGTTGGCGGTGATCGATCTTGAGGGCGGCCGGCAGCCGATGGCGGTCGAGCGCGACGGGCGCACGGTGCTGGTGACCACCTACAGCGGGGAGATCTACAACTACCGGGAGCTGCGCAGCGAGTTGACCGCGCGCGGGCACGCGTTCCGGACCAGCAGCGACACCGAAGTGGCCCTGCACGCCTATCTGGAGTGGGGCGAGGACTTCGTCCGGCGGCTGAACGGGATGTACGCGTTCGCGCTGTGGGATCCGCGCGAGCAGGAGTTGCTGCTGGTGCGGGACCGGCTGGGAATCAAGCCGCTCTACTACTGGCCGACGGCCGACGGGGTGCTGTTCGGCTCCGAGCCCAAGGCGCTGCTGGCGCATCCGGGGGTGCGGCCGGTGGTGGACGGTGAGGGGCTGGCCGAGCTGCTGGGGTTCGTGAAGACGCCGGGGCACGCGGTGTACCGGGGGATGCACGAGGTGCGGCCCGGCCATGTCGTACGGGTGCGCCGCGGCGGGCTGACCGAGCGGCGCTACTGGGCGCTGGAGGCGCGGGAGCACACCGACGACCGGGAGACCACCGTCCGGCGGGTGCGGGAGCTGCTGGACGACATCGTGGAACGGCAGTTGATCGCCGACGTACCGCTGTGCACGCTGCTCTCCGGCGGACTGGACTCCTCGGCGATCACCGCGCTGGCCGCCCGGCGGCTGGCCGGGGCGGGGAACGGACCGGTGCGGTCGTTCTCGGTGGACTTCGCGGGGCAGACCGAGAACTTCACGGCGGACGCGCTGCGCCCCACCCCCGACGGCCCGTACGCCCACGCGCTGGCCGAGCACGCCCGCTCCGACCACCAGGACATCGTGCTGGACACCGCCACCCTGATGGATCCGGCCCATCGTGCCGCGGTGCTGACCTCGCGCGATCTGCCGTTCGGGCTGGGAGAGGGCGACACCTCGCTGTATCTGCTCTTCCAGGAGATACGGAAGCGCTCCACGGTCGCGCTGTCCGGTGAGTCGGCGGACGAGGTGTTCGGCGGCTACCGCTGGTTCCACGACGAGGACGCCGTCCGGGCGGACACCTTCCCCTGGCTGCACTCCTTCCGCAACACCGGTTTCACCGGCACCGACACCGGCGGTCTGGAAGGGCTGATGAGCCGGGACCTGCTCGCCAAGATCGATCTGGAGGGCTACCGGGACGCCCGCTACCGCCAGGCGCTGGCCGAGGTCCCGCACCTGGAGGGCGAGTCGGCGACCGAGCGGCGGATGCGGGAGATCTGCCATATGCACCTCACCCGGTTCGTCCAGGTCCTGCTGGACCGCAAGGACCGGATCAGCATGGCGGTCGGCCTGGAGGTGCGGGTCCCGTTCTGCGACCACCGGCTGGTGGAGTACGTGTTCAACACCCCCTGGTCGCTGAAGACGTTCGACGGCCGGGAGAAGTCGCTGCTGCGCGCCGCCACCCGGGACGTCCTGCCGGACGTCGTCGCCGACCGCGTCAAGAGCCCCTACCCCAGCACCCAGGACACCCGGTACGCCGACGCGCTGCGCGGCCAGGTCCGGAACCTGCTCGCCGACCCGGACGCCCCGGCCCGGCCGCTGGTCGACCAGGAGGCCGCCGGACGGGCCGTGCGGAGCACGGGCCATGAGTCCCGGCAGGCCATGGAGATGGCCCTCGGCGTCGACTCCTGGCTGCGGCGCTACGGAGTCGAACTGGCCCTCTGAGCAACCGGATCCCGGATCCACCCGATCCATCCGATCCGGCGGATCCACCCCGCGGGACGCGGCGCATGCGAACCCCCGTCGCCCCGCCGCCGTTCCCCTCCGCGGCGGCCCGGGAGCTCCCCATCCCGGGTCGCCGCACAGGGGTTTCGGTCCCGCAGCACCGGGGTTAACCTCGATCCGACCGCTCGAACAGCCCGTTCAGGTGGGGCCACCCCGCCCCACCGGGACTCCTCGATCTTCTTGTCAGCCTGCTCACGCCGTGAAAGGCTCGTCGCGCCCCACAAGGGGAATCCCGAACTCCGAGGCAGTCCCGTGCTGTTGGCTGCCCACCCCCGCGGCCTGATGTGAGAGGGTTGGCCCCCGGCGGGGGCGCCGCTGTTCATGAGTGAGGAATCTGCCCCCATGCCCCACCACTCATCTCTCCGTGACGGCGCGAACGTGCCGCTCGGCCACGCCGCCCAGCCCACCCAGGGACCCGACGGCGAGGTCTCGCCGACCGCCCTGCTCAACGCCTACTGGGACGCCGTCGCCGACTACGCCGAACTGTGCACCACCAGCCCCGAGAACGGGATGCGGCTGGCGACCGAGGCGTTCCGGCGCGGTATCCGGCAGACCCGCAATCTGCGCACCCGCGGCTGGCAGCGGCTGCCCTGGCTGCCGCTGCTGCTGGCCGCCGTGCGCAAGACCGCGGCCGACTGGCACGCCAACCGTCACGGCGACCGGCTCAACTCCGATCTGCGGAGCTGGCTCGACTCCGACCAGGCCGCCCGCTACGCCGTACCGCGCCGGGAGCAGCCGCTCGCGCTGCGCGGGCTGCGGGACCTGCCGGAGCAGGACGGCGCGCTGCTGTGGTCGGTCGAGGTGGAGTGCCTGGACGTGGCGGCGGTCGCCCGCGAACTGGGCTGTGACACCGTGACCGCGGCCGAGGAGGTCGACCGGGTCCGGCACGCCTTCCGCGAGCGCTGCCGCCGCAACCACGTGGAGTCCCTGACCGGCGCGGAGTGCGCCAGCTACGCCAAACTGCTGGACGCGGCGACGCGTTCGCCCGACGCCCCGTCGCCCGCCGACCTGTGGGACCACCTGGCCGAATGCCACCGGTGCCGGGAGGCGTCCGCCTGTCTCTACCTGCACGGCGGCGGACTGCCCGGCGCGCTCGCGGGCGGGGTCCTCGGCTGGGGCGGCCATCCGTATCTCGAACGGCGCCGCATGGTCGCCGCGCGGACCCCCGGCGCCGGCCGGCAGACCCGCTCGGCGGCGACCCCGGACGCGGTCCGGCCGCGCTTATGGGAACGGCTGCTGGACCGGTTCGACGCGCCGTGGCTCAGACGGTTCCGCCGCAGGGGCGGCGCCCATGGAGCGCACGGCGGCCGGGCCGTCCGCAGGCATGCCCGCGGCACCCGGACCACGGTGCTGCTGTCGGCGACCGCGGTGGTGCTGCTCGCCGGACTGGTCACGCTGACCAGCACCGGCACCTCCCACGACCGGGACCGGGCGGCACCGCGCGATCCGGCCACCTCACTGCCGGACGGGGTGCCGCCGGGCACCGCGCCCGGTGACCGCGACCGGTCCACCAGCCCCGAACCGCCCGGGGACGACAAGGACGGCAAGGACGACGACCCCACCAAGCCCCCGCGCTCCCAGCACCCCTCGAAGCCCGGGAAGAACAGCGGATCCACCGCGGGCCACCGGCGCGAGGATCCCCCGGCGCCGTCCTCGCGGCCGGTCTGCACGGCGGACTTCAAGATCACCGATTCCTGGCCCGACGGCTTCGAGGCCGAGGTCATCGTCACCTCCCGCAAGGCGCTGGACACCTGGCGGGTCAGCTGGACGCTGCCCGGCTCCCAGGAGATCAGCCATCTGTGGGACGGGCAGTACACCCGGGACGGCGATGAGGTGACCGTGACCCCGGAGAGCTACAACGCCCGGGTGACGGCGGGCGGCACGATCACCTTCGGGTTCACGGCCGACGCGGCGGACGGCCCCGAGGTACCCCGGGCCATCGCCCTGGGCGGCAGCCCCTGCTCCAGCTGAGTCACCGCTCCGACCTGCGGAAACGTCCGTAGGAGCGAGGCTTTCCGGGGGTGGCGAACCACCCGGATGGCCGAACCAGACCTCCGGCCGCGGTCGAACCTGTGGCGGAATGCGGGAGAAGCCCTCCTTCCCCCACGGCGAGGTGAGCGATGAGCGGCGGCCCGGCATGAGCAGCGTCCTGAGCGGCATCGTGTCCCTGCCCGCCGACGCCCCGGCGGGGCAGGCGGCCCGGGTGGTGGTGGAGGTCCGCAATGTGTCCCGTGCGGACATGCCCTCGTCGGTGGTGGGCGCGCAGGTGCTCACCGACGTACCGCTGAGCCCGGGCGGCCACGTCCCGTTCAGCGTCAAGGTGCCCGGTGAACTGGTGCCGGGGGACGCCTACGGACTGCGGGTCCACGTCGACGTCAGCGGTACCGGCTTCCTGGAGCGCGGCGATCTGGTGAGCGCGCACGCCAATCCGGTCCCGGCGGGGTCGGTGGCCGGACTGATCGCCCCGGTCAGCAAGGTGTGACCGGGGCGGGGGCGGGACGGACGCGGGCGGACCCGCGGACACACCGCTGGTCCGCCCGCCGCCGCCCGCCGCCGTCAGCCGTTCTTCCGCGCGTCGGAGTCCGCCGCGTTCGCCGCCGACTCGGCGTCGTCCACCAGCCGGTTCAGATCCGCGAGTTCGGAGGCGGAAGGGGCCGGGGTGGTGGCCGAGGAGGTGGCATCCGAGGACGGATCGGACGATGCCCCGGCGTCGTCCGATCCGCCGCCGCAGCCGGTGACCAGCGCGGCGCAGAGCACCGCCGCGGCGAGTCCGGCCCCCGCCGTACGGCGGGTCACGAGGAGGTCCCGTTCTGCTGCGCGGTGCACCACTTCTGGACCTTGGCCAGGTCCTTCTGGCGCTTCTCCAGCGTGGGGACCAGCGCCTTGCGGAACTTCAGCCGGTCGTTGAGGAAGGTGGCGACCTCGGTGTGGCCCGCCTTCTTCGCGTTCTCGATCCGCTTCTTGACGCGGTCGATCGAACCGCGCCGGGTCTCCGGTCCGCGCAGCCGCTTCAGGGCGCGCTCCAGCCGCTTGTCGATCTTCGGGGCTCGTTTGCACAGCCCCTTGGCGCCGTCCCCGGTCACCTTGCCGCCCCTGCCGCGCTTGCCCTTGCCCCCGTCCCGTTTGCCGTCGCCGCCCTTGGCGTCCGCGCTGGGGGTGGCCGTCGGGCTCGACGCCGGGGCGCCGCCGTCCGCCTGGGCGAGACCCGCCGTGCCGACCAGGGCTGCGGTGGCCGCGAGGGCCACGGCCGCGCTCTTTCCGCGGTGCATGGTGTCGTCCTTCCGTAGGCCGTAGCTGCCTGTCGGACCGGACGCTAGGGACGCTCTTTGTGGAATTCCTGTGGACCGCTCCCCGGGTGCGGGGCGGGCCCGGAGTACCAGTCCCGGCGCAGCAGCGGCAGCGTGGCCCCACCCGCGCCGACGGCCGTCCCCGGCCCGTCCGCGAGCACCGGCAGCCGGATGGCGATCCGCGCCCCCGGCAGCCCGTCGGGCCGGTCGGTCACCTCCACCGAGCCCCGGTGCAGGGCGATCTGCTGGGAGATCAGAGTGAGTCCGAGCCCGGAGCCGGGGCTGTCCGGACGGCGGTGGAAGCGCCGGAAGACCTCCTCGCGGTGCTCGGGCGGTATGCCGGGCCCCCGGTCGTCGACCGTCAGCACCGCGGCCGGACCGTCCGGTGTCCGCGCCCGGCCCAGCGCCACGTCGATCCGCGTGGGCCGGCCCTCCGACGTGCCGTGTGTGACCGCGTTGGTGAGCAGGTTGTCCACCACCGAACGCAGCCCCTGTTCCCAGCCGAGCGCCCACAGTCCCGGAACGGCGTCGACCCGCACCTCGGCCCCGAAGTGGCGGCGCAGCCCCTCGGCTGCGGCCTCCACCACCTCGGCGAGGTCGACGGGTTCGAAGGCGTCCGCCTCCACCAGATCGCCCTGCGCCAGGGTCCGCAGCATCACCAGCAGCCGCAGCAGCCGCTCGTGCTCGTCGCCGAGGTCGGCCAGCACCTCGGCGCGGTCGGCGGCGGGGAGCGTGGGGTACTCGGCGAGGATGTCGAGGTTGGTGCGCATGCTCATCAGCGGGGTGCGCAGTTCGTGCGAGGCGGCCGCGGCGAAGGAGCGGGCGGTCTCCAGCGCCTGCGCGGTGCGCACGGCCTGCTGGTCGTAGCGGTCCAGGACGGTCCGCAGGGTGGCGGCCAGATCGTCGACCTCGGTGATCCCGGTCCGCCGGTGGTCCAGCCGGGCCGGGCTGGTCCGCGGATCGAGTCCGCTGGTGCGGCGCTGGAGGCGGCGCAGCGGCCGCACGGTGCCGGAGGCGGCGGCCCAGGCCAGCGCCCCGGCGACGGGGGCGGCGAGGAGCGCCACGGTCACCACCCGGCGCCGGACCAGGGCGAGTTCGGCCTCGCTGGTGGCGTCGGGGGAGAACAGCCACAGGGTGCCGCGCGCCGCGGGCCGGTCGTTGCGTGCCGGGATCTGCACGGTGAGGGAGAGCGCCCGCCAGCTCGTGTCGTCCGCGCGCACCGTGACCGGCCGTCCGGTCGCCTCCGGCAGGGCCACGGAGTCGTCGGGCTGAGGGCCCGCGGCGACGGTGCCCTGGGGGCCGCCGAGCCGGATGCCCAGGTCCAGCGCCGAGCCCAGCAGCCGCCGTTCGCGGTTCTGCCGGGCCTCGGGGCGGCCGGAGGCGGTGGCGCGCAGCAGCGCCCGTGCCTCGGGGGTCACCGAATGGGCCGCGCGCCGCAGCCGGGCGTCCTGTTCGTGGTGGAGGTCGGTGGCGACGAGCCGGAGCAGCACCCAGCCGGAGGCGAGGACGAGGACGGGGACGGTGGCGCCCACGGCGAGCGCGATCCGGGTGGCCAGCCTCATACCGCACCCCCGCCGGGGGCGTCGGGGCCGTCGGCTTCCTCGGGGGCGCGCAGCACGAAGCCCACGCCGCGCACGGTGTGCAGCATGCGGGGGCGGCCACCGGCCTCCAGCTTGCGCCGCAGATAGCTGACGAAGGTGTCCACGGCGTCGGTGCGCACCTCGAAGTCATAACCCCAGACGCGGTCCAGCAACTGGTCGCGGGTGAGCACGATCCCGGTGTTGCGGGCCAGCACCTCCAGGAGTTCGAACTCACGCCGGGTGAGCCGCAGCGGCGTCCCGTCCAGCCGCGCCTCGCGCGCCCCGGGGGCGATCTCCAGCGGGCCGACCCGTACCCGGTCGGCGGGCGCGGGCGGACGGCGGCGCAGCAGGGCGTGCAGCCGCAGCACCAGCTCCTGGAGGGCGAACGGTTTGACGAGGTAGTCATCGCCCCCGGCCTGGAGTCCGGCGACCCGGTCGGACACCTCGTCGAGGGCGGAGAGCATCAGCACCGGGACGTCGTTGCCGTCCCCGCGCAGCGCCCGGCACACCTCGATACCGCTCAGGTCCGGCATCGAGATGTCCAGGACCACCACGTCGGGGGTGTGGTCGCGCACCGCGGCGAGGGCGGCGCGGCCACCGTCGGCGAGCGCCACGGAGAAGCCGTTGAGCCGCAGTCCGCGCTCCAGGGAGCGCCGGATGGCCGCGTCGTCGTCGGTCACCAGGACCCGTCCGCCACCTGTGGTCTCCATGGGGCACCACCTCCGGCCCGCGATGGTACGGGCCGGGCGGCACACCCGGCCGGGCGGTCCGCGCACCGTGCGGCCGCGACCGCTACGGGACGGCGTGGTGGGCGAGCGGCGCGTGGGGGTCGGGGGCACCGGGCACGGGCGCCGGATCGGCGTGGATCAGGGCGGCGGTCAGCCGGGGCACCGCGTGCAGCAGGGTGTGTTCGGCCTCGACGGCGACCCGGTGGGCCTCCCGTACGCTCAGCCCGCCGTCCACCACGACCGCGACCTCCGCCCGCAGCCGGTGGCCGATCCAGCGCAGCCGCAGCTCGCCCACACCGCGTACGCCGGGGACGGCGGTGACCGCGCGCTCGGCGGTGTCGACCAGCTCCGGGTCCACGGCGTCCATCACCCGCCGGAACACCTCGCGGGCGGCGTCGCGCAGCACCAGCAGGATGGCGGCGGTGATGGCCAGCCCCACCAGCGGGTCGGCCGGCTCCCAGCCGAGCGCCGCGCCGCCCGCGCCCAGCAGGACGGCGAGCGAGGTGAAACCGTCGGTGCGGGCGTGCAGGCCGTCGGCGACCAGCGCCGCCGAGCCGATCTCCCGGCCGACGCGGATGCGGTAGCGGGCGACCCATTCGTTGCCGACGCAGCCGATGACGGCGGCGGCGGCCACGGCGGGCAGATGGCTGATCTCGCGCGGGTCCAGCAGCCGGTCGACGGCGGTCCAGGCGGCGAACGCGGCGGAGGCCGCGATGGTGAGCACGATGGCGATCCCGGCCAGGTCCTCGGCCCGGCCGTAACCGTAGGTGAAGCGGCGGGTGGAGGCGCGGCGGCCGAGGACGAAGGCGACGGCGAGCGGTACGGCGGTCAGGGCGTCCGCCGCGTTGTGCACGGTGTCGCCGAGCAGCGCGACCGAGCCGGAGAGCGCCACGACCACGGCCTGTGCCAGGGCGGTGCCGCCAAGCACCACGAGGGAGACCCACAGGGCGCGCATCCCGCGCGCGGAGGACTCCAGGGCGTGGTCGGTGCGGTCGGCGGAGTCATGGGAGTGGGGGCGGAGCAGATGTCCGGCCCGGTGACGCAGCCGGGCCCACCGGCCGCCGCCCCCACCATGCCGGTGGCCGTCGTCGCCATGGTGACCGTGGTCCCCGTGATGTCCGTTGTCCTCGTGGTCTCCGTGGTGTGCATGGTGTCCGTGCCGGTCGTCCACGACGCTCCCCTTCCGTTCACTGGCTGACTGACTGGCTCGCTGCCCCCGCGCTGGACACGCCCTCCCCCATGAGGCCATTATGTGCGTATGAGCGCACGCATGCACCTATCAGATGCGCATCGTGCGCATCAGCGAGCCCCGAGCGCCGAGCAGTTCGACCGCGCGGCGCAGGTCCTCGGGCTGCTCGCCGACCGCACCCGGCTGGCGCTGCTGCACACCCTCACCACGGGCGAGGCCGATGTGACCGCCCTGACGGCCGCCTGCGGCGCCGCGCGCCCGGCCGTCAGCCAGCACCTCGCCAAGCTGCGGCTGGCCGGTCTGGTCAGCTCCCGCAAGGACGGCCGCCGGATGGTCTACGCGCTCCAGGACGGACATCTGGCCCGGCTGGTCGCCGAGGCCCTCAGCCACGCCGATCATGAACTGTCCGGTCTGCCCCGGCACGACTGACCCGGCGCCGAGGCGCCGGGACGCAGCGGGTCCGGCATGATCCTGCGGATTCCTGCTGTGTGACCATTCAGTCGCAGTGGCCCCACTGGTTACGATCTGGCGCGATGGGAAGACGGCGGGAGGCGGCCGGGGGCATAGCCAGGGGCGTGGTGCGCGGCACCGCACTCCTCGGGCTGTGGCGCGCCGCCCTGCTGGTGGCCGCGGTGTTCTGGGTGATGCCGTCGTGCGTCCACCCCGCCGCGCACCACAGCCCGCCGTCCGCGGGGTGCGGCCACCACGCCGAAGCGCTGGCCGCCACCCTGCTCGAGCTCGGCCCGCTGCCGGTCCACATCGAGCCGGACCGTCCGTCCGGTCCCGCACCGGACGACAGCGACGACTGTGTCGCGGGCGCCCACGGCACCGGCCAGGCGCTGGTGCCCTCGCCCGTCGCGCCGCCCCTGCGCACCGGGGCGCCACCACCGGTCCCACCGCGGACCGCGGACCCCGTACGAGCCCCGCCCGACCGTTCCGTCCACGCCCCCGGCCTCCATGAGCTCCAGGTCCTGCGGACCTAGACCGGCGTCCGGACACACGCGATCACTTCACCCATCCAGTGCGCGACATTGCGAGGACTGACGAAGCCATGGGTTCCAAGGGCTCGAACACGAAGGGCGCGGCGGTCGACCGCCGCGCGAGGATAGAGGAGCTGCGCCGCGCGGAGAAGGCCCGCGAGCGCCGCTACCGGATCCTGACCATCACCTCCTGCACGGTGATCGTCGCCGGTCTGGCCGTCGGCGGCTACTTCCTGATGGACGCCGGGGACAAGAAGGAGAAGAAGCAGACCAAGGTCACCTCCCAGACCGTGCGCACCGGCACGTTCCGGGGCATGACCACGTGGAAGGGGCTGACCCAGACCCACGTCCGGGGCAAGGTCGAGTACGCCATGTCACCGCCGGTGGGCGGGAACCACAACCAGGTCTGGCAGAACTGCTCCGGTGACGTCTACCCCAAGCCGCTGGAGAACGAGTACGCGGTGCACGCGCTGGAGCACGGCGCGGTGTGGGTGACCTACACCGACAAGGCGGACGCGAAGGACCTGGCGACGCTCAAGACGCGGGTGCGGAACACCCCGTACTCGCTGATGAGCCCTTACCCGGACCAGAAGTCCCCGGTCATCCTGAACGCCTGGGGACATCAGCTCCCCGTCGAGAAGGCGTCGGACCCGCAGGTGGCCGCCTTCTTCAAGAAGTTCGTACAGGGCGACCAGACCCCTGAGCCGGGCGCCGCCTGCACCGGGGGGAAGCCTTCATGACCGGTGTCCGCGCCGGGTTCGGCCGTGCGTCGCGCCAGCCCCTGGTGGCGGGTGTCGCGGCCGCGCTCGCGGTGGTGACCCTGGTCGTGGTGGGTTTGCTGTGGCTCATGACGGACCGTTCGGAGGGCAGCACCGGCTCCGGTACGCCCTCGGACACCTCCGCCGAGGCGGGGTTCGCCCGGGACATGGCCGTCCATCACCAGCAGGCGGTGGAGATGTCGTTCATCGTGCGCGACCGCACCGACGACGAGGAGGTGCGGCGGCTCGCGTACGACATCATCAACACCCAGGCCAACCAGCGCGGGATGATGCTCGGCTGGCTGGATCTGTGGGGGCTCGACACGACCTCCGAGGACCCCCCGATGACATGGCTGGAGCGCGGCTCGCGGGGCCATGGCCCGATGGACCACGAGGGCATGGAGGGCATGGGCGACGACGGCCGCTACACCCCGCACGACGGTTCGCTGATGCCCGGTATGGCCACCGACACCGAGCTGGAGGAGCTGCGTTCGGCCAAGGGCAAGAAGGCCGAGGTGCTCTATCTGCGGCTGATGACCGCCCACCACAAGGGCGGGGTGGCGATGGCCCGGGGCGCGGTGAAGCTGGCCGCCGACCCCACCGTGACCCGGCTGGCCAGGACGATGGTCACCGGACAGCGGTCGGAGATCGCGCTGATGGCCGACCTGCTCACGGCGCGCGGCGCCCGCGCCCCCTCCTAGGGCGCACCCGCGCACCCGCGCACCCGCCCCGACGACGCCCCGGCCCGGGACGGCCGGGGCGTCCGCGTTCCGGCGGTGGCCCGAAGGTCAGCCCAGCGGCGCCGGGGTGAAGGTGACCGGGATGGCGGCCACCCCGCGCATCAGGGCGGAGGAGTGCCACTCGAGCTCCTCCGGCGCCACCGTCAGCGTCACGTCCGGGAGCCGGTCGATCAGCACCTCGATCGCCGCCATCGCGATGACCTCGGCCAGGTCGCGCGCGGGCTCGGGACAGCCGTGCTCACCGTGGCTGAAGGCCATATGGGCCTGGTTCCCCGACGCCCCGGCGCGGAAGTCAGGGCGGACGTTGGGGTCGGCGTTGGCCGCGGCGAGCCCGAGGACCAGACAGTCGCCCTTGCGGATGTGCCGGCCGCCCAGGGTGGTGTCCTCGGCGGCCCAGCGGCCGATGAAGTTGGGTACCGGGGTGTCCTCCCACAGCACCTCGTTGAGCGCCTGGCCCACGCTGCGGCGGCCGCCCGCCATGGTGACCGCGAAGCGTTCGTCGGTGAGCATCAGCCGCAGCGCGTTGCCGATCCAGTCCGCGGTGGGCTGGTGGCTGGCGTACACGGTGCCGATCAGATCGTTGACGATCTCCTCGTCGGTGAGACCCGCGGGATGCGCGGCCAGCCGCTCGGGGATGCCGGGCGACGGGTTGACCCGCACCTTGGCCACCAGCGCCGCCATCCGGTCGTACATCCGCTGGTACGCGGCGGCCTGGTCCGCACTGCCGTTGGCGAGGTCGAGCATGTCGCGCTGGAGGGCGGCCGATTCGGAGGCGTCCAGCCCGAACAGCCGGGTGACCACGCGCAGCGGGAGCTGACCGGCGTACTCGGCCATCAGATCGGCGCGTCCGCTGCCCGCGAAGGTGTCGATCAGCTCATCGGCGAGCCGTTCACAGCCCGACCGCAGCTCGAACTGGTCCACCGAGGAGAGCGCGTCGAACATCGCCTCGGAGCGGCGCTGGTGCTCGGCGCCCTCGGTGAACAGCATCGTCGGGCGGTAGCCGACGAAGGTCATCAGCGGCCAGTCGGCCGGGATCCGGTCCCAGGCGTGCCAGCGGCGCGAGTCGCGGGCGAAGACCTTGGGATCGGAGGTGACGCGGTGCAGCTCCCGGTAGCCGAGGACCAGCCAGGCGGGGACGTCGCCGTCGAGCAGGATGGGCGCGACGGGGCCGTGGTCACGGCGGAGCTGCCGGTACAGCTCGTCGGGGTCGTCCTGGAAGCGCGCGGTGTGCGTGCGCACCGCGTCCGGGTGGACGGGGCAGCCCGGGGCGGGGGCCGACGGCGGGGGCGGTGCCGCGGCGGGCACCGCCGCGGCGACGGGCGGACCGTCCGCCGCGGCCGGGAAGGCGGATTCGGGGGTCGTCACACGGTGCTCCCCACGGCGGAGGTGGCGGACAGGGAGTAGAGGTAGCGGGCCAGGGTGACCAGCACGTGCTTACTGGAATCGCGGGTGCGGGCATCGCAGTCGATCACCGGCACCTCGGGCGGCAGGTCGAGCGCCTCCCGCACCTCCTCCAACGTGTGCCGCGGTTCGGTGAAGTTGTTGCGCGCCACGATGAACGGGGTGCCGTGGTGCTCCAGCCGGTCCAGCGCGTACCAGGAGTCGGCCAGCCGGTTGGTGTCCACCAGCACGACCGCGCCGAGGGTCCCGGAGAACAGCCGGTCCCACAGGAACCAGAACCGCTCCTGGCCCGGGGCGCCGAACAGGTAGAGCACCATCTGCTCGTCGAGGCTGATCCGGCCGAAGTCGAAGGCGACCGTGGTGGTGGTCTTGTGCTGGACGAAGGAGGCGTCGTCGATCCCGATGCCCGCCTGCGTCATCGTCTCCTCGGTGCTCAGCGGACGGATCTCGCTGACCGACTGGACCATCGTGGTCTTGCCGACGCCGAACCCGCCGACGATCACGATCTTGAGACCGTCGCTCGCGCTCTCCCGCAGCGGGGCTTCGACGGCGCTGTCAGAGGTTCTGGAGTGCAACGAGCACCTTCTTCAGGGTTTCGGGCTCCGGCAGCCGTCCGCCGGTACGGGCGGCGTGCGGATGGCGCGCGGTGATCCGGCCGGTGTCCAGCAGGTCGCACAGCAGGATCTTCACGACGCTGACGGGCAGGTCCAGATACGAGGAGATCTCCACGACCGACAGCGGACCGCGGCACATCCGGAGGATCCTGACGTGCTCGGACTGCATGCCGGGCACCGGCTCGCATTCGCTGACGATCAGCGTGACCATGTCGAAGACGCTCTCGTCGGCGCGGCTTCGTCCCCCGGTGACGGTGTACAGCCGGTCCGGGTCCTCGTTGTCGAGCGCCCCTCGGATCATGCGCCGGTCCCGGCGCCGCCGCCCGCGGCCGCCCGCGGAGCGGCCCGCAGGTAGTCGCCGATCTGCTCGACCAGTTCGTTCATGTTGTGGCCGATGACGCCGACGTCGGCTTCGTCATGGGCCACGACGGCCAGATGGGCGCCCTCGCCGGCCTCGACGATGAACAGAATTCCCCCGTGGAACTCCGTCATCGACTGCCGGACGCCGCCGCTGCCGTCACCGAACTCGATGGACGCGCCGTGGGCGAGGCTCTGGATGCCCGACGCGATGGCCGCCAGCTGGTCGGCCTGGTCCACGGAAAGACCGGAGGTGAGACACAGCTTGAGGCCGTCCCGGGACAGCACCAGGGCGTGCCGTGAACCCGGGGTCTTCTCCAGGAGGTTCTCCAGCAGCCAGTCCAGGCTGCGGTCAGTGGTGTTCATCGGCGTTCCTTCTGTCACGGCTGGTCGTTCTCAGCAGGCTCGACGGACTCGGCGGGCTCGGTGTGCTCTGCGGACGCCGGCGACTCGGCGTTACGCGCGGCACCGGCGGCCGAGCCCTTGCGGGTTGCCTGGCGGAAGGCGCCGAAACGTGCTCCGGCCTCCTCGGGGCACGGACGGCTGGTCTTCGCCCTGTCCGACTCCGGCGCGGGGGCGGGCGCCGAGCGGGTGGCCGCCGCCAGCGTCTCGCCGCGGCGCCGTTTGGGCAGCCCGTTGACCGCGCGCGGGGGCTGCGCGGCGGACGGGGCGCCGGGGGCCGGTGCCGGGGACGACGCCTCCGGGGCCGGGGCCCCCTCGGGCGCGGGGGCCTCGGCCGGGGCGCTCTCGGCCCGTACGGCCACCGGACCGGAGGCGGTGGCCGCCGCCCGCCGGGACGCCTCCACGGCGCGGGCGCGGGCGGGCGGTTCGAGTACGGCGTCCTGGTTGACGTGGGTGATCAGCTGCTGCGGGATCAGGACCACGACGCCGGTGCCGCCCCGCGCGGACGGCCGGAAGGAGACGGTGAGGTCGTGCTTGCGGGCCAGACAGCCGACGACCGCGAGCCCGAGCCGGGTACCGGAGAGCGTGGTCAGGTCCAGGGTCTCGGAGGACACCGCCTTCTGGGCCCGGGCGAGCGCGGCGGGGCCCATGACCAGCCCGCCGTCCTCGACGGTGACCACCACGCCGGTGTGCGTCTCCTCGACGTACACATGCACCTCCTCGGTGGGAGGCGAGAAGCTGGCGGCGTTGTCCATCAGCTCGGCGAGCGCGTGCATCACGCCCTCCGCCGCGTATCCGGCCACCGCGGCGTTGCTGGCCGAGTGGACCCGCACCCGCTGGAAGGCGCTGATCCGGCCGACCGCGCCGCGCAGCACGGACTCCATCACGATGGGCTTGGTCCAGCGGCGGCCGGAGCGGGCTCCGGTCAGCACGGCGATGGAGTCCGCGATCCGGCCCGCCTGGGCGGTGGTGTGATCCAGCTTCAGCAGGTCGCCGAGGACGTTCTCGTCGTGCCGGTTCTCCATCTCGCGCAGGTCGGCGAGCATCGTGGTGGCCAGCGCCTGGACCCGGCCCGCGGCGTTGGCGCACGCCGCCATCGCCGAGGCGCGCATCCGCTCACCGGTGCCGATCTCCTGTACCAGCACCCGCAGCAGCCGCTGGTGGGCGGCGCTGACCGGGCGGGTGACCTGGGTCAGCACGGTGTCCGCGGAACCCCCGTCGCGCAGCCGCCGCACCGCGGCCGGAATCGTTTCGTCAGCGAGCCGGGCGGCCTCCAGCTCCTTCGCCGCGGCCTCCCGCTCCAGCGTGGTGATCCGCTCCTGGAGGCGGCTGATGGACCGCGACCGGAAGGCGGCCACCGCCAGCGCGACCGCCAGCAGCACGGCGGCCACCCCACAGAAGACGGCGACCGCGGTACGGTCCGCGGCGGGCACCTCGGCCGTCACCCACAGCCCCGCGCCACCGGCGACGACGACGGCCAGCAGGGGGACGGCCAGGGCCTGCCGCGCCAGCGAGGGTCCTTTGTAGGGGTGGCTGGATATATGTGCTGACATCTATCAGGTCCTCATGGGCGCGTTCGTGGTGTGGAGACTGGACCACGCGGACATCAAGCCGTGGGCGGCACATGCTAGTACTGCTCACGCGGTTTTGACCGGTACCGATCAGTACGCGGACCGTGACGGCACATCAGCGCCCAGGGGTCCCTTCACGCCGCTCACCGGGACAAAGCTGAACAGTTCTGAGGTGATGTCACGTATCGCTCCGCCGAAAGGCCGGAAATCGGCCCCGTGATCGGAGAGATGGCGTCCAGTAGCGCGGGAACCCTCACATGACCTCCACGGAACAGTGTCAACGTGAACGTCTCCGTCATCGTCGGGGCCCCCGCCCCCAGGCCCTAGGCCAGGGCCAGTTCGGCCCAGATGACCTTGCCGGAGGAGGTGTAGCGGGTGCCCCAGCGCTCGGCGAACTGCGCCACCAGGAAGAGCCCCCGGCCGCCCTCGTCGGTCGTCGTCGCGTAGCGCAGATGCGGTGAGGTGCTGCTGGTGTCGGACACCTCGCAGATCAGCGAACGGTCGCGGAGCACCTGCACCCGGATCGGGCCGGTGGCGTGGCGGATGGCGTTGGTGATCAGCTCGCTCAGCACCAGTTCGGCGGTGAACGCGCACTCCTCCAGGTCCCATTCCGCCAGCTGCCGCAGCACCCCGGCGCGCACCTCGGCCACCACCGCCGGATCGGAGGCCACCTCCCAGGCCACCACCCGCTCCAAGCCCAGCACCCGGGTCCGGGCGGCGATCAGCGCGATGTCATCGCTGGGGGTGGTGGGCAGCATCTCGTCCAGGACGTGGGTGCAGATCTGCTCGGGGCTCCGGCCGGGGTGGGAGAGGGCGTCGCGCAGCAGCTCCAGACCGGTGTCGATCTCCCGGCGGCGGTCCTCGATCAGACCGTCGGTGTAGAGCACCAGATTGCTGTTCTCGGCCAGTTCGAACTCGGCGGTCTCGAAGGGCAGCCCGCCCAGGCCCAGCGGCGGTCCCGCGGGCAGATCGGGGAACTCCACCGAACCGTCCGGGCTCACCACCGCGGGCGGCGGATGCCCCGCGCGCGCCATCGTGCAACTCCGCGTCACCGGATCGTAGATCGCGTACAGACAGGTGGCGCCGATGATCGATTCACCCGCGGCCTCCAGGCCCCCGACCCTCTCGAGGGAGCGGGGGCTCTCGTCCTGGTCGATACGGGCGATCAGATCGTCCAGATGCGACAGGATCTCGTCCGGCGGCAGATCCAGCGTCGAGAAGTTGTGCACCGCCGTCCGCAGCCGCCCCATCGTCGCCGCCGCGTGCAGACCATGACCCACCACATCCCCCACCACCAGCGCCACCCGGGCGCCCGGCAACGGGATCACATCGAACCAGTCGCCCCCCACCCCCGACTCCGCCGGGAGGTAGCGAAAGGCGACGTCCAGGGCGTTCTGGGCGGGCAGGGCGCGCGGCAGCAGACTGTGCTGGAGGGTCACCGCCATGGTGTGCTCGCGGGTGTAGCGGCGGGCGTTGTCGATGCACACCGCCGCGTGCGAGGCCAACTCCTCGGCGAGGGAGACCTCTTCGTCCTCGAAGGGTTCGCGCTCCTTCATCCGCCAGAAGTTGACCATCCCCAGCAGCACACCGCGGGCCCGCAACGGCACGGTGACCAGGGACCGCACCCCGTGCTCGATGATGTTGGCGGTCCGCTCGCGGTCCTGGGCCTGCCATCCGGGGGCCGCGGCGAGATCGGTCTCCACCACCGGCCGCCCGCTGCCGTAGCCCCACGCCTGGGGGGTGGAGGCGACGAACGTGAAGTGCTCGCCGACCGGGTAGAACGGATGGTCGCGGCGGACGCCGTAGACCGCGGCCCGCACCATCTCCACCCCGCTCACCGGCAGCGGCTCCTCGCCCCGGAGCACCGGCTCCGCCAGATCGACGGTGACGTAGTCGGCGAACCGGTCCACCGCCACCTGTGCCAGCTCCTCCGCGGTCCGGCCCACATCGAGCGTGGTGCCGATCTGCACACTGGCGTCGAACAGCAGCTTCAGCCGCTTCTGCGCCACGTCGGCGCGGCCGGAGAGGGCGCGCAGCTCGGTGGAGTCGCGCAGGGTGGCGACGCTGCCGGGCGGCCCGCCGACGCGGTCGGTGAGGCGGTTGTTCACCGCGAGCAGCCGGTCACCGGCCACCACCACCTCATCGGTGACCACCCGCCGGGTGATCAGCAGATCGGCCATCTGGGGCTCGAGACCGAGGTCGTCCACCGGGCGCCCCTCGGGCCGTGGCGGCAGGTCCAGCAGCCGGGACGCCTCGTCGTTGGCGAGCACCAGACGGCCGTCGCCGCCGACGATCAGCACCCCCTCGCGGACGGAGTGCAGCACCGCGTCATGGTGCTCGTACATCTGGGTCATCTCGACCGGGTCCAGCCCCCGGGTCTGGCGTCTGAGCCGTCTGCTGACCAGCCCGGTGCCGCCGGTGGCGAGGGCGAACGAGGCGAGGACGGCGCCGATGAGCAGCGGGAGCTGGCGGTCGGCCAGCCCGCTCACCTTCTTGACCAGGATCCCGGCGCTCACCAGCCCCAGGACATGGCGGTGGTGGTCGTAGACCGGGACGGTCGCCTGGCTCACCTCGCCGAGGGTGCCGTTCACGGTCTCGATCACCGGTCGGCCGGCCAGCGCGGGCTTGATGGTGCCGATGAAGTGCTGGCCGATGCGCTCGGGGTTGGGGTGGGTGATCCGGATGCCCTGGTTGTCGGTGACCACGACGAAGTCGAGGTTGGACTTCTTGCGGACGGCCTCGGCCTTCGGCTGGAGCCGTTCGGTCGGATCGGGGCTCTGCAGCGCCGAGATGATCCCGGGGGACGCGGCGAACGTCTCGGCGACGGCCAGCGAACGCCCCTGCGCCTCCTCGGCGGCGTCATGGCGCACCTGGAGCACCAGTGCCACGGTGGCCGCGGCGCCGAGCAGCAGCACGATCACCAATTGCAGGACGAAGACCTGACCGGCGACGCTGCGGACGCTCAGCCGCGACCGCGCGCGCCGCCCCGCCACCTCCGGGCGCTCACGCCGCTGACTCCGTGGGCGCCGACCGGGGATCATACGGCCAGCCCACGATCGACCCATAAACCGGGCCATACCCCTACATCTACACCGCGCACCCACGGAAGGCGAGTTCCCGCCCGGCCGCCACCCGCCTCGAACACATTCCGTAATGAGGGAGTGACCCTCCATCACCCCGGCGGACCTTCACCACGCGGGGTGCCGACCCGGGTGGTCTGTGTAAACCTGAATAAGGGACATTTCACCTGAATTGCCCCTCATCGGGACCATGTGGTCTTCGATAGCGCCTGATGAAGGAGCCCGAAATGGCCAGTCACGCCGGTGGAGTTCACACAGGAGCCGCCACCCCGCGCACGCACGGCGACGTGAGCGGACGGTTCGTCTTCGCCGCGGTCATGATGATCTTCGGCGGTCTGATGACCCTGTTCCAGGGCATCGCGGCCGTCTCCAATGACCAGGTATTCGTCGCCACCCAGAACTACATCTTCCAGTTCGATCTGAGTGGATGGGGCTGGGTGCACATGGTCCTCGGCATCGTCCTCGTCGTGGCCGGCCTGGCCGTGTTCACCGGGGCGATGTGGGCGCGGGTCACCGGTGTGGTGCTCGCCGGACTCGCCCTGATCGCCAATTTCCTCTGGCTGCCGTACTACCCGGTGTGGGCCATGGTGCTGCTCGTCGTGGACGGCTTCGTCATCTGGGCGCTGTGCACCGGCGAGAGCCGCAGCACGGCCTGAGCGCGCTCGCGGCGCCCCCGCGGGCCCCCTACAGCCCGATGACGACCAGCGCGGTGTCATCGGCGGCCGGGCCGCCGGTGACACCGAGGTCTTCCAGCAGGGCGTCGGCCAGTGCCTCGGGACCCAGTCCGCTGTGCCGGGCGAGGCTGGTGGTGAGCCGCTCGAGTCCGGTGTCGATGTCCTCGTCCCGGCGCTCGACCAGCCCGTCGGTGTACAGGACCAGGGTGGACCCGGGGGCGTAGTGGACATCGGCCTGCGGCCGGGGCACCTGTTCGGTCCGGGCGCCCAGCGGTGGATCGGTCGCCCCGTCCAGCAGCTCCACCTGGCCGTCGGCGCGCAGCAGCGCGGGCGGCGGATGGCCCGCGCAGCTGTAGACCACGCTGTGCGCCCGGGAGTCGATCACCACTTGGACGGCGGTGGCGGCGAGCGCCCCCTCGACGAAGTGCGCGTACAGCCCCAGCACCTCCAGGGCCTGGGCGGGCCCCGCCGTCACCCGGGTCGCGGCGGACAGCGCGCTGCGCAGCTGCCCCATCACACAGGCCGCCTCCAGCCCCTGCCCCACCACGTCCCCCACCGCGACGGCGATCCGGTCCGCGGACAGCTCGGTCAGCTCGTACCAGTCGCCGCACACATTGAGCGAGCCCACGGCGGGGCGGTAGCGCACCGCCGCGTAGGGATGCTCCTCCGATGAGCTCCTGGGCAGCATCGCCCGCTGGAGCGCGAGCGCGGTCTCCCGCTCCCGGGCGTGCGCCTCCCGCAGCGCCTCGTTCAGCTCCTGGAGCTCACGGGCCCGGCTGTAGACGTCGGCGCCCATGGTCTCGTCCCGCAGGCTCAGCGACGTCCCCTCCCGGGCCCCCCGCTCACGGACGCGGACGAACTCCGTGACGTCCTCGACCCGGTGCACGATCAGCTCCACCCGGCCGTCGCGGTCCAGCACGGGGGTGTTGATCGTGCTCCAGTACCGCTCCTCGAACCGCCCCGGCTCCCCCATGACCGGGATGTCGTACTTCATCAGCCCCATGATGTCCCGCTCCCCGGTGCGCAGCACCCGGCGCAGCGAGTTCTCCAGACTCCGGGTGGCGCTGTGATCGGGGTCGTCGGGGTTGTCGGGGAAGGCGTCGAAGACGTACATCCCGAGCAGTTCCTCGCGGGTGCGCTGGGTGTCCCGCAGATAGGCGTCGTCCACCGCGACGATGACCAGGTCGCGTCCCAGGATCAGCACCGGGGTCGGGATGGCCTCGAAGAGAGCCTCGTAGTCGATCTGCGGTCCCGTGGCGCGCTCCCTGGGTCTGCCGCCCGGCCCCCTCCCTGCCAATGTATGCCGCTTCCGCCACCCCGGCCGCTCGGCGGACGCCCCCGGCCCGGGTGCGGCCGGGCCCCGGGCGGGGCACGCTGAACCCATGCTGCTGGCAGATGTCGCGCGGACCTCCCGGCAGGTCGCGGCCACCTCCTCGCGTTCGGCGAAGACCGCCGCCCTGGCCGGGCTGTTCCGCCGCACCGAGCCGGCCGAGGCCCCGGTGGTGATCACCTACCTCTCCGGCAGACTGCCGCAGCGCCGCACCGGGGTGGGCTGGTCCACCCTGCGGGAGCGGTACGAGCCCGCCGCCGAGCCACGGCTGACGGTGCCGGAGGTACACCGGGCGCTGGACCGGATCGCGGCGGTCTCCGGCACCGGCGCGGCCGCGGCCCGCAAACGCATGGTGGGCGAGCTGATGGCCGCCGCCACCGAGGACGAGCAGCGCTTCCTGCTGGCGCTGCTGGGCGGCGAGCTGCGGCAGGGCGCGCTGGAGGCACTGGCGGTGGAGGGGCTCGCGGCGGCGGCCGGGGCCCCGCCCGCGGAGGTGCGCCGGGCGGTGATGCTGGGCGGGTCGCTGGGCGCGGTGGCCGAGGCCCTGCTGGGGCGCGGCCCGGAGGCGCTGGCCGGATTCCGGCTGGAGGTGGGGCGGCCGGTGCTGCCGATGCTCGCGCAGAGCGCCAAGGACCTCGACGAGGCCATGGACCGGCTGGGGCCGTGCGCGGTCGAGGAGAAGCTCGACGGCATCCGGGTCCAGGTGCACCGGGACGGCGACGACGTCCACGTCTACACCCGCACCCTGGACGAGATCACCGGACGGCTGCCGGAGGTGGTCCGGGCGGCGCGGGAGCTGGCGGTGGACCGGGCGGTCCTGGACGGCGAGGTGATCTCACTGGACGCCGGGGGACGGCCGCGGCCGTTCCAGGAGACCTCCGCGCGGGTGGGTTCCCGGCGGGACGTGGCCGGGGCCTCGGCCGCGCTGCCGCTGTCCCCGGTCTTCTTCGACCTGCTCGCCGTGGACGACCGGGATCTGCTGGCGCTCCCGGCCCGCGAGCGCCACGGCGAACTGGTCCGGGTGGCGCCCGAGCCCCGGCGGGTGCGGCGGCTGGTGGCCGAGGATCCGGACGACCCCGCGACCCGGCGCGCGGCCCGGGAGTTCGCCGCCGACGTACTGGCCAGGGGCCATGAAGGGGTGCTGGTCAAGGGGCTGGAGTCGACGTACGGCGCGGGGCGGCGCGGCGCGGCCTGGCTGAAGGTCAAACCCGTGCACACCCTGGACCTGGTGGTGCTGGCGGCGGAGTGGGGGCACGGCCGGCGCACCGGCAAGCTGTCCAATCTGCATCTGGGCGCCCGGCGGCCGGACGGCACGTTCGCGATGCTCGGCAAGACCTTCAAGGGGCTCACCGACGCGCTGCTGTCCTGGCAGACCGAGGCGCTGCTGGCGATCGCCGTCAGCGACGACGGCTGGGTGGTCCGGGTGCGGCCGGAGCTGGTGGTGGAGGTGGCCTTCGACGGGCTGCAGCGCTCCTCGCGCTATCCGGCGGGCGTCACCCTGCGGTTCGCCCGGGTGCTGCGCTACCGCGAGGACAAACCGGCGGACCAGGCGGACACCGTCGACACGGTGCTGGCGCTGCGGCGCGAGGGCGGGGATGAGGACGGCGGGAGGTGAGCGGACGCGGGCTCAGCGGCCCAGCGCCGCCGCGGCCAGCCGGTAGGCGGCCAGATCGGTGACCGAGATCATCGGCATCAGACGGCTCGCGGCCAGTCTGCTGAGGTCGCCGTGGCCCGCGGTGTTCCAGTCGGCGCGGACGACCTCGCACATCGTGGTGACGCCGGAGAGTCCGGCCAGCAGGGACAGATCGACGGCCGCCTCGGGGTATCCGGCCCGCTCCAGCACTCCGCCGGGCACCGCGCGCACCGGGAAGACATGCCCGGGGCGGCCGAGTTGGCCGGGTGTGGTGCGCGGATCGGCGAGCGCCTGGATGGTGTGCGAGCGGTCGAGAGCGGAGCCGCCGGTGGTGGTGGGCCCGAGCAGATCGACGGAGACGGTGAAGGCGGTCGACCGCAGACCGGTGTTCTCCTCCACCATCTGCGGCAGTGCCAGCCGGGCGGCGCGGTCGTGCGGCAGGGCCACACACACCACGCCGGAGGTATGGTCCAGCATCTGGCGCAGGGCGCCCTCATGGGTGTGTTCCGCGGCGAGCACGAGATGGCCCTCGTGCCCTCGCGAGGTGTCGTCGACGACGACCACGAAGCCGCCCTCGGCGAACGCCTCACTCGCCTGTTCCACGGCCAGCAGACGTTCCGTACCGACCGGTTGTTCCATCACTGCCATGGGGTGTGGCCCTCCTGCGCGGTTCCCTGCGGATCGATTCCGGGGACGCGGGCGGAGGCGGCGCGGCGCACGGACCGGGCCCCGCCGTCCGGCGGGCGCCACCGTGCGGCACGGATGCCGCCGCGTACTTCCTCCCATCCGGACTGTCACCGTCGGTCCCGGAATTCCACCGGATCGGCCGGCCGATGGATTCGGCCGGGTCGCGGACTGTCACCGCCGGTTCGGATTTTCACCGACCCCGGAGCACGCGAATAAACGCTGGAGAACATCTTGGCACAGACCAAACCACTGACGCAGTGTCAATCCTCACACGCCGTGTGCCGTTGACTACACAAGATCATGTCCGTACCGGGCCGCCCGGTCCGGGGGAGAATGCGGGCGCACGCTCCGATCGAGAGGACCCGGCGTGGAGACGACCGTCGCGGACGACCGGACCACCGCACCCGCCCGGAGGGCCGCGCGCCGTCTGACGCGGCTGCCCGGGGGGCGCGGACGGCGGGCGGCGGCCTGGTGCGCCGCGCTCCCGCTGACCGGGACCGGCGTGGTGGTGGGCTGCCGGGCCGCCGGCACCGACGGCATCACCCCGGTCCCCCAACTGCTGGCGTTCCTGCCCTGGCTGCTGGTCCCGGTCACGGCCGGACTGCTGCTCAGCGTGGTCGCGCGCTGGCCGCTGGGGTGCGGCTGGGCGCTGGCCACCGCCGCGGCCACCACCTGGTTCATCCAGCCCTACGACAGCGGGGCGCCGGTGCCGGACGGCCCGGTCGTCGCCCGGCTGCGGGTGCTGACCGCCAACCTGGAGTTCGGCGGGGCCACCGACGGGCTGCTGCGCACCCTGCGCCGGGAGCGGCCGGACGTGGTCGCCGTCCAGGAATGCGATGTGCGCTGTGCTGCCGCGCTCGGCTCGACGGCCGTCCGCGAGGCGTATCCGCACCGGAACGTCATCACCGGCAGCCCCGCCGAGGGCTCGGCGATCCTCAGCAGGTTCCCGCTGGAGGACGGAGACGGGCTGCGCGGTGAGCTGGCCATGCCCCGGTCGGTCGCGCGGATCGCGAGTGAACGGCTGCACATCCAGGTCGCCCACCCCATGCCGCCGATGCCGGGGCAGCTGGACACCTGGCGCACCGAACTCGGCCGGCTGCGCGGTTACGCGGCGCGCCGGAGCCCCGAACCCACCCTGATCGCCGGGGACTTCAACGCCTCCCAGGACCACGCCGCCTTCCGGGCCATCCTGGACACCGGGATGCGGGACGCCGCCGCGGCCGCCGGCCGGTCCCGCACACCCAGCTGGCCGACCGCCACGACACCGCTGCTGGGCACCCAGATCGACCACGTCCTGGTCAGCGGGGCCCTGCGGCCGCGTACGGCCCGTTTCCTCGACCTTCCGGACACCGACCACCGGGCCCTGCTGGTCACACTGGATCTGCACCGGGTCCCGGAGTCGGGCGACGGCCGCGCTCAGCTCTCGCTCGGGTCATAGGAGTTGGCCAGCTCGAACGGATCGGGCTCCAGCCCCGCCGTGGGCCAGCGCTGCTCACGCCGCCACCGCGCGTCCTCCAGCGCCAGCGCGTCCCACAGCCGGTTGAGCGGATGGGAGGGGTCGAGCTCGGCGCGCTCACCGCGCCGGGTGAAGGCGCCGAGCAGCACCTCCAGCCGCGGCCCGGTGTCATTGACCAGCTCCACGGCGCGCAGCCCCCGCCCCTGGCCGACCCGCGGATCGCCCGCGGCGTCCGCGACCCCCGTGGTGACCAGCATGCAGCCCCGCAGCAGCCCCGAACGCAGCAGCTCGAAGCCGTAGTTGACGGTGTCGATCTCGGCGGCGACGCGCAGCCGGGTGCGGTAGTCGGCACCGAACCAGGTGTGCAGCACCCCGTTCATCAGCCCGCTCGCCGAGATCACCAGCGGCAGATCGCGCAGCGCCCCCGCCTCGACCGTCGGGCCGGGCAGCTCCTCCTCGGGCAGATTGGTGAGCAGCGAGACACTGTTGCGGCGCCACTCCATCACGTCGAAGGCGTCCAGTTCGGGGTCGCCACCGGGTCTGGTCACCACACTGCCGCAGACCAGGTCCACCTCCTTGGCGCGCAGTCTGGCCAGCACGTCGCGGGTGCGGACATGGCCGACCTTGAGCTCGATACCCCGCTCCTGGAACTCCTCGGCGACCCGTTCCCCGGCGTCCGCCAGATAGCCGAGGGTGAAACGGGTGGTGCCCACCACCAGCGTTCTGCCCAGCCGCCGCCGTGACTCGTGGATCCCCTCCAGCCAGTCGCCGAGCGTGCCGCGCGCCAGGGCGACGAGCGTTTCGCCGGTGCCGGTGAACAGCACGTCCTTGCCGCGTCCCTGTTTGCGGACCAGCGGTTCGCCGCACAGCTCACGGAAGTTGCGGTTCATGGTGTCGAGCTGCTTCTGCACACTCGACTGCTCACGTCCCAGAACGCGCGCCGCCCCCAGTGCCGTTCCCGCCTCATGGACCACGATCAGCGTGCGGAGCTGGTCCATCGTGGTGTCCATCAACGCCAGCGGACTCCGCAGAAGCCTGTTCCGGCCGCCGGTGGCCGGAGGTCCGAGCCCACCCGATTCCGACATGATTCCCCCGCTTTCACTCACCATCCGATTTTCAGGACTGACGAGTTTAGTCACGGATCCCCATGGTTACCCGGAATTGATAAGCGCGCGGAAAGGGAACGCCGGGTCCGCCTCACGGTGCCGCAATTGCCCGCGCGGCCATTGATGCGGGAACGCCATCCGGGCGGAATCGGCGGAAAGCCGCTGATACAGAGAAATGCCGAGCGCGACGGACGGCCCCTGGTCCCGGGCGGGACCAGGGGCCGCGTGAGACTCCGCGCCGCCAGGTCGACGCGGCCTAGACGCCGATGGCACCACCGTCGCGCCGCCACACGCTGATCACCGACGGGCGGACCAGCTTCCCCGGTCCGTCCGGCCAGCTGGACTTGGGGTTCTCCACACTCGCCCCGTCCAGCTCACCCGGGTGCTGCACGGCCACCAGCACCCGCCGGTCCTGGACGATCGGACCGCAGGTCTCGGCGCCGTTCGGCACGGTCAGGAACTGCTTCACCTCACCCCGGCGGCGGCCCGCGGTGGCCACGCCGAACAGCCCGTCGTGGTTGCCCAGGGCATTGCCGTCCGTCGAGATCCACAGATTGCCGTAGGAGTCGAAAGTCAGGTTGTCCGGGCAGGAGATCGGGCTGACCTGGTCTTTCGGGAAACCGCCGAAATAGGTGGCCGGGTCCTCCGGATCACCGCAGACCAGGAACAGCCGCCAGCTGAAGCGGCGCGAGGCCGGGTCGTCGCGGTGCTCGGTCAGCTCCAGGATCTGGCCGTGCTTGTTGCTCTTGCGCGGGTTGGCCTCGTCGACCGGAGCCTTGCCCTCCTTGCCGCGATCGGAGTTGTTGGTCAGCGCGATGTACACCCGGCCGGTGCGCGGGCTCGGTTCGACGTCCTCGGGGCGGTCCATCTTCGTCGCGCCCGCCTTGTCGGCGGCGATCCGCGTGAAGACGTACACCTCCTCGGCGGTCATACCGTCCACGAACGAGGTGTCGCC
Source organism: Streptomyces sp. NPDC045899 (assembly GCF_056431485.1). Classification (NCBI taxonomy): domain Bacteria; kingdom Bacillati; phylum Actinomycetota; class Actinomycetes; order Kitasatosporales; family Streptomycetaceae; genus Streptomyces; species Streptomyces sp. NPDC045899. The sequence continues at coordinate 124,986 of NZ_JBWKKP010000008.1, read as the reverse complement.
GCTGGCCAGCGGTATCCAGCGGCCGTCGCCGTCGAACTCCCCGTCCTCCGGCAGCTTTCCGCTGCCGTCGATCTCGGAGGCCGGGCTGTCACCGGTGAACTTGGCGACGTAGAGCGTGCCCTCGTCCAGCAGCGTGCGGTTGTGCTCGCGCGCGGCCCGGCCGGAGCCCTTCATCATGCGCTTGGACGACACGAACTTGTAGAAGTAGTCGAACTTCTCGTCGTCGCCCATGTAGAGGACCGGGCGGCCGTCCTCGGTCAGCCGCGGCTCGGCGGCCTCGTGCTTGAAGCGTCCCAGCGCGGTCAGCTTGCGCGGGGTGGAGTCCGGGTCGAACGGGTCGATCTCGATGACCCAGCCGAAGCGGTTGGACTCGTTGGGCTCCCGCGCCACGTCGAAGCGCTTGTCGAAACGCTCCCACTTGCGCTCGGAGGCGGCGCCGGTGATGCCGTAGCGCTTGAGGCGCGCGGCCGTCGCCGGGTCGGTGACCGAACCGCCGTTCGCGAAGTACTGGTTGAAGTTCTCCTCGCCCGAGAGCACCGTGCCCCACGGGGTGATGCCGCCACCGCAGTTGTTCAGCGTGCCCAGGATGCGCCGTCCGGTCGGGTCGGCCGAGGTGCGCAGCAGCTCGCTGCCCGCCGCCGGGCCGGTGACCTCGAACGGTGTGGTGCCGGTGATCCGCCGGTTGAGGCGGTGACGGTTCACGGCGGTCAGCCTGCCGAGGCGGCGGTCCTCCTGCGCCACCACCACGGACAGTCCGTGCGCGGCCCAGCCGATCTCGGCCTGTTCCCGGGTGGGGTGGTCCGCGTCGTACCCCGCGAACATCAGCACCTCGTCGGTGTACTCGTGGTTGACCACGAGCAGCTGCCGGTCCCGCTCATGCGGAACGTCGAGGACGGCCATGTAGTCGTTGTTGTAACCGAACTGCCCCGCCTGGGCCTCGGCCGACTGGTGGTCCGCGTCGAAGGCGGGCGCGCCCCGGAGGATCGGGTCGCCCCAGCGGATGACGATGTTCTGGTCGTGGCCCTCGGTGACGACCACGGTGTCCTCGGTGTTCGGCGCGACCGGCGTGAAGCGCAGCCCCCGTGCGGCCCGGCCCCCGGCCGCCGAGCGAGCGGCCGTCGGCGCGGCGGCGGGCGCGGCGGCCGCTGCCCGCGGGGCCCCGCCGCCGAGCGCCGTGGCCCCGGTCGCGGCGGCCACGGTCACCACGGCACTCGCCCGCAGCAGCGAACGGCGCGACGCGGAGCGCGCGATGACATCGCCCACGTACTCGTTTCCGCTGGTGTTCGGCACCTCGTGGAAACAGGCGTCACCACAGCGGTACCGGCAGGTCAGCGCGGAACGACCGCCCGGATGCGCGCTGATGAGCGGCAGTAGCTTGCGCACGTCTTCCCCTCCGTAAGGGTGTCACGTAAGGCTTCTGGGGGACCCGCTCGCGCGGCCCGAACCGACATCGCGTCGGAATCCTCTTCCGGCGCGAAGCTATGGGCGCCGAACCTCCGTGCGGCGTCCGGCTCGTGAACCGCGAGTGAACGACCGGCGACCGGAATCGGCGGAAGAGGGCGGCCGGGCGGCCCGCTAGCCTTTCGGCACCACGGTCATGCACCGCCATGCACCGCACACGACACGTGAGAGGCATCTCCCATGGGCATACGGGACCTACTGCGCAAAGTTTTCGGACGCTCCCGGGACACGACGGCGGACGACTCCGCCACGCCGGAAACCGCAGTTGTCCCGGACCCCCGGCCCGGGGAAACGGAGGCCGCCGCGGACGCCGCCTCGGAGGGCGCCGAGCAGGCGGCCGGGACGGCGGACACCGCTGTGACGACCGAGGAGCCCGCGCCGGCCAAGCCCCCGGCACAGCGTGCGGCCGACGACACCCCGGCCGACCCGGCCCTGTCGGAACCCCTGAAGACCCTGGACGAGATCCTCGGCTCCCCCACCCGGGACGCGGACGCTTCGGCAGAAGAGGCCCCTGCCGAAGCGGAGGCCGCGGTCGACGCCGCGCCCGCGGCCAAGCCCGCCGAGAGCACCGCGGCCACCCCGGCAGCCGAGCCCGCCCGGGCCGAGTCCGAAGAGAAGCCCGCGGCCGACGAAGCCGCGCCGGCCGACCCGAGGCCGGAAGCCCCCGCGACGGAGCCCGCGCCCGCGAAGGCAGAGGCCACGGCGGACGACGACGAGCCCGAGAAGCCCGCGGCCGCGCCGGCGGAGGCCGAGGCGGAGGCCCCCGACGAGGACATAGCGGCCAAGCCGAAGGCGGAGCCCGCCAAGGCCGCCACCGGCGAAGACGCGTCGGACCAGCCGAAGGCGGCAGCTGCCCCGGCGGAAGCCACCGCAGCCAAGACTGAGCCCGCGAAGGCCGCGGCGGCGTCGACGCCCGAGCCCGCACCGGCGGAGCCCGCGAAGGCGGACGACAAGGCGGCGACGCCCGCTGCCGCCCCGGCGGAAGCCGAGGCGAAGTCCACTGCGAAGGCCAAGCCCAAGGCCGCGAAGACCGCCGCCACCCCGGCGGCCAAGTCGGCCGAGCCCGCGACGGAAGCCACCGCCGCGAAGGCCGGCGCCAAGCCCAAGGCCGCGAAGACCGCCGCGGCACCGGCAGCCAAGACCAAGGCTGCGGCGGCGAAGACCGCCGCAGCGGCCAAGCCCAAGGCCGCCAAGAAGACGGCCGCCGCCAAGGCCAAGGCCCCGGCACTCGACGGGTTGCGGACCGCCGCCACCGAGGCCATCACACAGCAGGGACTCACCGGCACCCGCGCCGTCGTCTACCTCGTGCTCGACCGGTCCGGGTCGATGCGCGGCTACTTCAAGGACGGCACCGTCCAGCACCTCGCCGACCAGGCCGTGGCCCTCGCCACCCAGCTCGGCAGTGACACCGGCACCGTCCCCGTCGTCTTCTTCTCCACCGACATCGACGGCACCGCCGAGATCGACGCCGCCAACCACTCCGGCCGGATCGAGGAGTTGCACGGCGCACTCGGCCACATGGGGCGGACGAACTACCACACGGCGATCGACGCGGTCATCGACCACCACAAGAAGTCCGGCACCACCGACCCCGCGTTGGTGATCTTCCAGACGGACGGTGCGCCCACCGGGAAGCCCGCCGCGGAGAAGGCGTTGTGCGCAGCGGCAGGGCTGCCGCTGTTCTGGCAGTTCATCGCGTTCGGCGACCCGGAGGCGAAGGGCTTCGACTTCCTCCGCAAGCTGGACAGCTCGGCCGCGCTCGCCGTGCCGGAGAAGCGCGCCGTGGACAACACGGGCTTCTTCCACGCGGGGCTGGACCCGCGCACGGTGCCTGACGCGGAGGTGTTCGCGGAGTTGGTGCGGAAGTTCCCGGGCTGGCTGGAGGCGGCCCGTACGGCAGGCGCCGTCAAGGGCTGACCCAAGGCTGACGCAGGTCAGGCAACCGGCACCGGGGGCCGTCCGCGGCGGGGAAATACCCGCGCGGGCGGCCCCCCGTGCTCCGATACGATATGGGCAGCTCGTAACCGAAAAAGTCACCCACAGTATCGACCCGGGAGCAGCCTGCAATGGCTCGACACCTCATCACCAGCGCCCTTCCCTACATCAACGGGATCAAGCACCTGGGCAACATGGTGGGGTCCATGCTCCCGGCCGACGTCTACTCCCGCTATATGCGCCGGCGCGGCCACGAGGTGCTCTACATCTGCGCCACCGATGAGCACGGCACCCCGGCCGAGCTCGCCGCCAAGGAGGCGGGGCTGCCGGTGGACACGTTCTGCGCCCAGCAGCACGACGCGCAGAAGGCGATCTACGACGGCTTCGGGCTCTCCTTCGACTACTTCGGCCGCAGCTCCTCCGAGCAGAACGTGCAGATCACCCAGACGATCGCCCGTGAGCTGAAGGCGAACGGGTTCATCGAGGAGCGTTCGATCCGTCAGGTGTACTCCAACGCCGACGGCCGTTTCCTGCCCGACCGCTACATCGAGGGCACCTGTCCGCACTGCGGTTACGACAAGGCCCGCGGCGATCAGTGCGAGAACTGCACCCGGGTGCTGGACCCGACCGACCTGATCGACGCGCGCTCGGCGATCAGCGGCAGCAGCGACCTCGAGGTGCGCGAGACCAAGCACCTGTTCCTGCTCCAGTCCAAGCTGGCCGAGGAGGTCGGCGCCTGGGTCGACGAGCACGGCAAGGACTGGCCGACGCTGGCCTCGTCGATCGCCCGCAAGTGGCTGACCGAGGGGCTCCAGGACCGGGCGATCACCCGTGACCTGGACTGGGGCGTACCGGTCCCGGCCGACACCTGGCCGGACCTGGCGGCCGAGGGCAAGGTCTTCTACGTCTGGTTCGACGCCCCGATCGAGTACATCGGTGCCACGAAGGAGTGGGCGGACCAGGACCCGGCGAACCGCGACTGGAAGTCGTGGTGGTACGACGTGGACCAGAGCGTCCGCTACACCGAGTTCATGGCGAAGGACAACGTCCCGTTCCACACCGTCATGTTCCCGGCGACGCTCCTGGGCACCCGGGACGCCTGGAAGAAGGTCGACTACGTCAAGGCCTTCAACTGGCTGACGTACTACGGCGGTAAGTTCTCCACCTCCCAGAAGCGCGGTGTGTTCACCGACGCGGCGCTGGAGCTGCTGCCCGCCGACTACTGGCGCTACTTCCTGATGGCCAACGCCCCGGAGTCCGACGACACCTCGTTCACCTGGGAGCACTTCTCCGCCACGGTCAACAAGGACCTGGCCGACACCCTCGGCAACTTCGTCAACCGGGTGCTGTCCTTCTCCCGCAAGCGGTTCGGCGACGATGTCCCGGCGGGCACCGCGGCCGGTGCGGCCGAGGAGCGGCTCGGCGAGGAGATCGGGCGGCTGCTCGCGGAGTACGAGGAGCACATGGACGCGCTCCAGTTCCGCAAGGCGGCGGCCGCGCTGCGCGCCCTGTGGAGCGCGGGCAACTCCTACCTGGAGGAGAAGGCCCCCTGGCTGGAGATCAAGACCGACCAGGAGGCCGCGGCGCTCACCCTGCGCACCGCGATGAACCTGATCCACCTCTACTCGATCGTCTCGGAGCCGTTCATCCCGGCGTCCGCGCGGGCCATGCGGTCGGCGTTCGCGCTGGCCGACGACACCGCGCAGTGGGTGAGCCAGGAGGAGGCCAGGGCGCTGGCGTCGGTTCCGGCGGGCACCGCGTTCACCGTGCCGCCGGTGCTGTTCGCGAAGATCACCGAAGAGGACCTGGAGTCCTACCGGGAGCGGTTCGGCGGCGCGGAGCAGCCGACCGCGTGAGCTCCCGGCGCGCGCCCTCGGGAGAGGGCGCGCGGGCCCGTTGAGCGCCCGGCAACCGTTCGTTTAGTCCCTCCGATGACCCTGTGAGTCCACACCACGGGGAAGTCGAGGAACACAGTGCCGGACGCACGGGTCACGGTGACGGTCCACGGCCCCGATCCGCTCTCGCGGGCCGGGGTCGTCCGCCATCTCCAGCAGCAGCCCACCGTCGAGCTGATCGTCGGTGACGAGCCCCCCGGCACCGTGGCCGTCATGCTCGCCGACCGTCTGGACGACGCCTGCGGGGCCGAGCTGCGCCGGCTGGTGCGCGGCGGTGCCCAGCGGGTGGTGCTGGTCGCGGGTGAGCTGCGGGAGACCGAGCTGATGGCCGTGATGGAGTACGGGGTACGGGCGGTGCTGTGGCAGCACCGCACCACGCCGAGGCGGCTGGTGCGCGCGGTGCTCCGGGCGGCGCGTACGGACGGGCGGGGCGAGCCGTGCGGTGTGGACCGGCGGCTGTCCGAACCCGGTGTCCGCGGCTAGGCCGGCCCCTGTCCCGCCGGTGCCGTCAGCGGGCGAGGGACGCGGAGTCGCCCATCACCACCACCGGACGCCGCCGCGGGTCCAGGGTCAGCAGCAGGCTCTTCATGTTCTTCCGGGAGAGGCTGATACAGCCCTGGGTGGGCCCGCCGTGGTCCACGTGGAGCCAGATGCCGCCGCCCCGGTGCCCGCCCATCGGCCGGACGGGGTCCAGCGGTGAGGTGCCCGCCCGCCGGTTGTAGTCGATGGCGACCACATAGCCGAAGGAGCCGGACAGCGGCTCTCCCTCGGAGCCGGAGCCGTGGATGGTGAAGGCCCGCGGGGCGTGGGCGTAGGGGAGCAGGGTGCCGGGGTCCTTGCGCCGGCCGCCCGCCCCGGTGAGTCCGAAGACCCCGATGGGCGAGCGCAGATCGCCCTGGTGGTGCCGGTCGGTCCAGCCGCGCAGTCCGTTGTGGGCCATCCAGGAGGCCCCGGCCCGCCAGGCCGTGCCCGCGTCGCCGGTGCCGCGCCGGGTGCCCTGGTTCTTCTCGTCCGCTTCCACCCGTTCGTAGAGCACGACGGTGGAGCGGGAGGAGTCATGTCCGGTGCCGGTGACGACCAGCACCTGGCCGGAGTCGTCCGGCAGCTCCTCCCGGGTCCGCGGCCCGAGGCCGGGCAGCTCCCGGAACAGCTCGGGCGCGGAGGCGGGACGGGCGGCCGGGCGCACCGGGCCTCCCCGTCCGGGGTGGTGGGCGCTCGCGGGCTCACGGCCGGACGGCGCACCGTCCGTGAGGCCGTCCGGTGCGCCGGGGAGCCCGGAGGAGCCCCGGTGACCGCCGTCCGCCTCGCATCCGGTCAGCGACAGTGCCGACAGGAGGAGGGCGGCGGCGGTCAGCGCGCCCGCGGCCCTCCGTCCGGTCCGCGTCCGTACCCTCACACAGCTCTTCACACTTGGTGAACCCGCTGGGGTACCGGTGTGGTTGCCCGGCCGCGCCGCGCGTTACTCCGCGGGCTCGACCGCCTGGTCGTCGGCCTTCTGCCCGTCCTTCTTCGCGGCCTGCTTGACCTGCGGCTTGCGGATCGACAGGTGCAGCTCGCGCAGCCGCGACTCGTCCACCTCGCTGGGCGCGCCCATCAGCAGGTCCTGCGCGTTGCCGTTGAGCGGGAAGGCGATGGTCTCGCGGATGCTGGGCTCATCGGCCAGCAGCATCACGATGCGGTCGACACCGGGGGCGATACCACCGTGCGGCGGAGCGCCGAAGTGGAACGCGCGGAGCATACCGCCGAACTCGCGCTCGACCTCCTCGCGGGAGTAGCCCGCGATCTCGAACGCCTTGAACATGACCTCCGGCTCATGGTTCCGGATGGCGCCCGAGGACAGCTCGGTGCCATTGCAGACGATGTCGTACTGCCAGGCCAGGATGTCCAGCGGGTCCTTGGTCTCCAGCGCCTCCAGTCCGCCCTGCGGCATGGAGAACGGGTTGTGGGAGAACTCGACCTGCCCGGTGTCCTCGTTCCGCTCGAACATCGGGAAGTCCACGATCCAGCAGAAGCGGAAGACGTTCTCCTCGAAGTGACCGGTGCGCTTGGCGGCCTCGACCCGCACCGCGCCCATGATCTTGGAGACCTCGTCGTAGTCACCCGCGCCGAAGAAGACCGACGTACCGGGCTTGCCCTCGACCTCGGCGATCAGCTTCTCGACGTCCTCGTCGGTGAGGAACTTGGCGATCGGGCCGGTCAGCTTGGCGTCCTCGCCGATCCGCACCCAGGCCAGCCCCTTGGCGCCGTGCAGCACCGCGAACTCGCCCATCTGGTCGAAGAACTTCCGCGGCTGGTCGGCGGTGTCCGGCACGGCCAGCGCCCGGACGTGCTTGTCGGCGAACGCCTTGAAGCCGGAGCCCGCGAAGACGTGGCTGACGTCCTTGAGCTCCAGCTGGGCCCGCAGATCGGGCTTGTCGGAGCCGTACTTCAGCATCGCCTCGCGGAACGGGATCCGCGGGAACGGCGAGGTCACATGACGGCCGTTGCCGAACTCCTCGAAGAGCTCGGTCATGACCTTCTCGATGACCTGGAAGACGTCCTCCTGCTCGACGAAGCTCATCTCGACGTCGAGCTGGTAGAACTCGCCCGGCGAGCGGTCGGCGCGGGCGTCCTCGTCGCGGAAGCAGGGCGCGATCTGGAAGTAGCGGTCGAAGCCCGCGATCATCAGCAGCTGCTTGAACTGCTGCGGGGCCTGCGGCAGCGCGTAGAACTTGCCCGCGTGCAGCCGGGAGGGGACCAGGAAGTCACGCGCGCCCTCGGGGGAGGTGGCGGACAGGATCGGGGTCGCCATCTCGTTGAAGCCCTGCGCGGTCATCTTCTGCCGGATCGCGGCGATCACGGCGGAGCGCAGCATGATGTTGCGGTGCATCCGCTCACGGCGCAGGTCCAGGAAGCGGTACTCCAGCCGCCGCTCCTCGTTCACCCCGTCCTCGGGGAAGACCGTGAAAGGCAGCGGGTCGGCGGCGCCCAGCACCTCGATACCGGTGACCTCGACCTCGATCTCGCCGGTCGGCAGCTCGGGGTTGACGTTGTCCGCGCCGCGCGCGATCACCCGGCCGTCGACCCGGACGACGCTCTCCTTGGTGAGGGAGCTGAGCGCCTCGTTGGCCTGGGTGTCGGGGCGGACCACCAGCTGCACCAGGCCGTAGTGGTCGCGGAGATCGATGAAGAGGATGCCGCCCAGGTTCCGTCGATTGTGCAGCCAGCCGGAGAGCCGGACGTCGCTGCCGACGTCAGCGGCACGGAGCTGACCACAGGTGTGGGACCGGTACCGATGCATCATTCATCCAAGTCGTGTGATCGGGAGGCGTACGTACCCTCGGGAGCTTTGGGCAAGCCTACCGGCGCGTGGACCCTCACTGGTAAGCGCTCGGAAAATCCCCATAAGGTAGTGCAATGCGCACCGAGGACCTGCTGGCCGCCATGGCGACCGGTCTATGGCGCTGGGACAGTGTCTCGGGCGCCGTCACCTACGACGCCGAAGCGGCCCGGCTGGTGGGGCTCCCCGCCGAGGCCGTCACGCTCTCCCAGTCCGCCTCCCGTGCCCGCTTCCACCCCGCGGACTGGCTGGAGAGCAAGGCCACCGTGCTGCTCGCGCTGGCCGAGGGCAGTCTCGCCGAGGCCCGGCTGCGGGTGGTGGACGAGAAGGGCACGGTGCTGCGGACCGTGCGCTCCCGGGCCCGGCCGGTGTCCCGGGGCGGCAACGAGGACGGCTACTACCTGCTCGGCACCCTCCAGGAGATCCCGGAGCCGCTGCCCGGCACCGCCGCGCAGGGCGCGCCGGTCACCGGTGACTGGCGGCGCAACCGCGAGGCGTTCCTGCTGGACGCGGGGCGGGCGCTGGCCGAGGCGATGTCCACGGCCGAGGTGCTGCGGGTGGCCTCCGGGCTGTCGATGCCCGGTTTCTCACCGGACGGGGTGGCGGTCTTCGGGGTCGCGGGCGACCGGCTGTCGGTGATCGGGCGGCAGGGGCACCGGGCGGGCGCCGAGCACACCTCCGGTGACATACCCGTGGACCACGACGCCCCGGCCACCGAGGTGGTCCGCACCGGGCGGGCGGTCTACCTGCCCTCACCGGACCACTACCGCGAGCGCTTCCCCGCCGCCTGGCCACTGGCCCGGTCCCGCCACCGCCACTCCTGGGCCTATCTGCCGCTGATCGTCGCGGGGCGCACCATCGGCGCCTGGATGGCCGGATTCGCCCATCCGATGCCGTTCTCGCCCGACGAGCGCTCGGTTCTGACCACGATCGCCCGGATGCTCGCCCAGGCGCTGGCTCGCACCGCGCTCCAGGAGACCGAGCGCGAACTGGCGGACGGGCTCCAGCGCTCGATGCTGCCCGCCCGCAAGCCCGACATCCCCGGTCTCGCGGTGGCCGCGCGCTATGTGCCCACCGGTGGCGGGCTCCAGGTCGGCGGCGACTGGTACGACGTGATCGCGCTGCCCTCGGGACGCACCGCGCTGGTGATCGGCGATGTGCAGGGCCATGACGTACGGGCGGCCGGGATCATGGGCCAGCTCAGGATCGCGGTGCGCGCGTACGCCTCCGAGGGGCACCACCCGGACGCGGTGCTCTCCCGCGCCTCCCGCTTCCTCGCCGGGCTCGGCGACACCGGTGCGCCGGGCGCCGGGGACGGCTGGGACCCGCGGTTCGCCACCTGTCTGTACATGGAGGTGGATCCGGTCGCGGGCACGCTGGACATCGCCCGCGCCGGTCATCACGATCCGGCGGTGCGGCTGGCGGACGGCACGATGGTGATCCGGCCGACGGCGGGCGGACTGCCGCTGGGGATCGACCCGGACAGCGACTACCCCACCACCCGGGTGGTGCTGGAGCCCGGCGAGACGCTGCTGATGTGCACCGACGGGCTGATCGAGACCGGCGGGCACGATCTGGAGACCGGCTGGGAGCGGATCCGGGAGGTCTTCGAGCGGCCCGCCGCGCCGACCGGCGGCGCGGACCACGACCTCGAATCGCTGGCCGAGGCCCTGGTGCAGGCCGTGCACGGGCCGCGGTCCCACCGCTCCACCGGTCCGCTCGCCGCCCGCCGCGAGGACGACGTGGCGCTGCTGCTGATCCGGCGCGAGGCGGAGGTGTGCCTGGTCGGACCGGGTTCGGCGCCGGTGCGCCGGACCGCGGTGACCGTCGCGCAGGCCGAACCGGAGCGGATAGCCGGCGCCCGGCAGCAGCTGCGCGACATGCTGCACGACTGGGCGGACCGGGACCAGGTGGAGTCGGCGGTGCTGCTGCTCACCGAGATGGTCACCAACGTGCTGGTGCACACCGACGGTGATGCCCTGCTGGTCGCCGAGGTCAGCGGCCGGCGCGGGGACCGGCGGCTGCGCCTGGACGTCGCCGACGGCAGCGATGAGCTGCCGCACCCCCGCAGCCCGGGTGAACTGGCCTCCTCGGGCCGTGGTCTGCTGCTGATGGAGATGCTGGCCGACACGTGGGGGGTCGATCCCCGGGGTGACGGCAAGTGCATCTGGGTCGAGCTGCGCGAACGGGCGCCGGAGGAACCGCCCGCCGGCTGAGGCCCCGGCGGCTCAGCTCCCGCCGGCGGGCTCGGCGGGTATGGAGCCCAGCCGTCCGGCCTGGTAGTCCTCCACGGCCTGGGCCAGCTCCGCGCGGGTGTTCATCACGAACGGGCCGTAGTGCATCACCGGCTCGCGGATCGGCTGCCCGCCGAGCAGCACCAGCTCGAAGTTGGGGCTGCGCGACTCCTGGCTCGCGTCGGCCCGTACGGTCAGCGCGTCGCCCTCGCCGAAGACCACCGTCTGACCGGTGCGGAACGGACGCCGCTCCGGGCCCGCGGTACCGCGTCCGGCCAGCCCGTAGGCGAGCGCGTTGAAGCCGGGGTTCCACGGCAGGGTCAGCTCGGCGCCGGGGCTGAGCGAGACATGCAGCATGGTGATCGGGGTGTGGGTGATCCCCGGGCCCCGGTGGCCGTCGAGCTCGCCCGCGATCAGCCGCAGCAGGGCGCCGCCGTCGGAGGAGGTCAGCAGTCCGACCTTGCCGCCGCCGATGTCCTGGTAGCGCGGCGGCATCATCTTGTCCTTGGCCGGGAGGTTCACCCACAGCTGGAGTCCGTGGAAGAGCCCGCCGCTCATCACCAGTGACTCCGGCGGGGCCTCGATGTGCAGCAGGCCGGATCCGGCGGTCATCCACTGGGTGTCACCGTCGTTGATGGTGCCCCCGCCGCCGTGCGAGTCCTGGTGCACGAAGGTGCCGTCGATCAGGTAGGTGACGGTCTCGAAACCGCGGTGCGGATGCCAGGGCGTGCCCTTGGCCTCACCGGGCGCGTACTCCACCTCGCCCATCTGGTCCATCATGATGAACGGGTCGAGGTAGCGGTGGTCGATGCCCGCGAAGGCCCGCCGCACCGGGAATCCCTCACCCTCGAAACCGCTGGGCGCGGTGGAGACGGAGCGCGCGGGGCGCTGCCGTGCACCGGCCGCTGCCGCGACACGCGGCAGGGTCAGCGGGTTGTCTACGGTCACTGCGGGCATGACGGCCTCCTCGGTCGTTCATCATTCAACTTAATTGAAGGATGAACGACCCGCAAGGGCGCCTCCCAGCCGCTCTAGCCGTACATGCGCCGCATCGCGAAATCGACCATCTGTTCGACCGCCTTGGCGTCGAAGACCATCCGGTGCTCACCCTCCATGTCGAGGACGAAGCCGTAGCCGGTAGGCAGCAGGTCGATCACCTCGGCGCCGGTGATGACGAAGTACTTGGACTCCTTGCCCGCGTACCGCCGCAGCTCCTTGAGCGAGGTGAACATCGGGATCACCGGCTGCTGGGTGTTGTGCAGGGCCAGGAAGCCGGGGTTGTCACCGCGCGGGCAGTAGACCTTGGAGGTCGCGAAGATCTGCTGGAAGTCCTCCGCCGACATCGAGCCGGTGGTGAAGGCGCGCACCGCGTCGGCCAGCGACGGCGGCGACGGCTCGGGGTACAGCGGCTGCTCGCCGTATCCCGCACCCGGCTGGGGATGGTGCGACAGCGGCGGCTGCTGTTGCGGCGGAGGTGGCGGAGCGGCGTAACCCTGCCCTGCGCTCGCGTTCTGGTCGTAGCCGTACATGCCCTGAAGCGTACTGAGTCACAGTTGACCGTTTGAGGGTTGCCCTTTATTACCGACGGGTAGCATCATGGCGTCCGAGATCGCATCGATACGCGTTACGCCAGAGGTCCCTGCCTCCCGAGCCTTACGGAGCCGTCGCCATGGGGCACTACAAGTCGAATCTCCGCGACATCGAGTTCAACCTCTTCGAGGTGCTCGGGCGCGACAAGCTGTACGGCACCGGTCCGTTCGCGGAGATGGACGTCGAGACCGCCAAGAGCGTGCTCGCCGAGATATCCCGGCTCTCCGAGAACGAGCTGGCCGACTCCTACACCGACTCGGACCGCAACCCGCCGGTCTTCGACCCGGCCACGAACACCGCGCCGATCCCCGAGTCGTTCAAGAAGAGCTACCAGGCGTACATGGACTCCGAGTGGTGGCGCCTGGGCGTCCCGGAGTCGCTGGGCGGCACCTCCTGCCCGCGCTCGCTGCTGTGGGGCTCGGCCGAGACCATCCTCGGGTCCAACACCCCGATCTGGATGTACGCCTCCGGCCCCGCCTTCGCCGGTGTGCTCCACGACGAGGGCACCGAGGAGCAGCTGAAGATCGCTCAGCTGATGGTGGACAAGCAGTGGGGCTCCACCATGGTGCTGACCGAGCCGGACGCGGGCTCGGACGTGGGCGCCGGCCGCGCCAAGGCGGTCCGGCAGGAGGACGGCACCTGGCACATCGACGGGGTGAAGCGCTTCATCACCTCCGGTGAGCACGACCTCTCCGAGAACATCATCCACTTCGTGCTGGCCCGCCCCGAGGGCGCGGGACCGGGCACCAAGGGCCTGTCGCTGTTCATCGTCCCCAAGTTCGACTTCGACTGGGAGACCGGCGAGCTCGGCGAGCGCAACGGCGTCTACGCCACCAACGTCGAGCACAAGATGGGTCTGCGGGCGTCCAACACCTGTGAGCTCACCTTCGGTGCCAGTGGTCCGGCCAAGGGCTGGCTGCTGGGCGAGAAGCACGACGGCATCCGCCAGATGTTCAAGATCATCGAGTTCGCCCGGATGATGGTCGGCACGAAGGCCATGGCCACCCTCTCCACCGGCTACCTGAACGCGCTGGAGTACGCCAAGGAGCGGGTGCAGGGCGCCGACCTGGCGGCCTTCACCGACAAGGCCGCCCCGCGCGTCACCATCACCCACCACCCGGACGTGCGCCGCTCGCTGATGACGCAGAAGGCGTACGCGGAGGGCCTGCGCTCGCTCGTCCTCTACACCGCCTCCGTCCAGGACGAGATCCTGGTCAAGGAGGACGCGGGCGAGGACGCCTCCGAGGTCCACGGCCTCAACGACCTGCTGCTGCCCATCGTCAAGGGCTACGGCTCGGAGAAGGCGTACGAGCAGCTGGCGCAGTCGCTCCAGACCATCGGCGGCTCCGGCTACCTCCAGGAGTACCCGCTGGAGCAGTACATCCGGGACGCCAAGATCGACACCCTCTATGAGGGCACCACGGCGATCCAGGGCCAGGACTACTTCTTCCGCAAGATCGTCCGCGACCAGGGCAAGTCGCTGACCATCATCTCGGAGGAGATCAAGAAGTTCCTGGCCGAGGCCGTCGGCGGCGAGGAGCTGGCCCCGGCCCGCGAGCGGCTCGCCCAGGCCGCGGTGGACCTCGAGGCGATCGTGGGCACCATGCTCACCGACCTGGCCGCCACCGAGCAGGACGTCACGTCGATCTACAAGGTCGGCCTGAACTCCACCCGTCTGCTGATGGCCTCCGGTGATGTCATCATCGGCTACCTGCTGCTCAAGGGCGCGGCGGTGGCCAGCGAGAAGGTGGGCAGCGCCGGGGCGAAGGACCGCTCCTTCTACCAGGGCAAGATCGCGGTCGCGAAGTTCTTCGCGCAGGAGGTCCTGCCGGGCCTCACCGTCCAGCGGTCGCTGGCCGAGACCGTCGACCAGGGCCTGATGGACCTGGACGAGTCCGCGTTCTGATCACTCGGTGACGCCGACCCGCAGAGCCTGAGCGAAGCCGTCCAGCGGCGGTGGAAGCCGGCCGGCCCCCTTCCGGGGCGGCCGGCTTCCGTGCTGCCGCCACCCGTCCGGCGCCGCTGTGGGCTACCGCTCCTCGTCGGGCCGTCGCTCCCGCAGTGCCCGTTCCACCTCTTCCCACGCCTGACGGCGGATCTCCTCGCCCTCGGCCAGGAGGTCCTCGACCGACTCGCCCCCGCCGTCCGGGGGCCGGGGCCGGGCTCTCAGCCTGGCCAGCAGGTCCCGGCACGCCTCGTCCTCGGTGGCGAACCGGTTCGTGTCACGGTCCGCCGAGCGCTCCCGCAGCCCGGTCGTCCAGCCTCCTTCCGGCGCGGGGCGCAGGAAGTAGTAGGCGTCCGGCTGGACCGGGATGTCATGCACGCCCGGGATGTCGTACAGCGCGTCCGGCACCTGGTCCTCCTGGAGGACTCCGATCAGTTCCCAACGGTCCACGGGAACCAGCATCCGCGATCAGTTGAGCGCGGTCAGGTTCCCGGCCGCGACGAGCTGGGCGACGGTCGGGCCGGTCAGGTACTGGAGACCGCCTCCCGGCTGGCCGAACCAGGACCGGATCGGACCCGCCTCCACCAGGAAGGGCTTGGTGACCTTGTAGAGGTGATACCCGAACGGGTAGTTGGGGTCGAGGGTGTTGAGGTTGCTCGGCGGCAGCGCGCGCTCGGTGTAGGGGGTTCCGGCCGGAGCGAGGAAATGACCGAAACCGCTGCCGAAGAGATCCACCTTCTGGCCGGTCCGCAGCGAGATGGTGGTCTTCAGCGGCTCGCCGTTCAGCAGCGTCCAGCCGTCCGGGTACGGGTACCACCAGCCGTTGGTGGTCTCGTTCCAGTAGCAGTTGAGGAAGGCCGCGGAGGTGCGGTAGCCGTCCAGCCGCTGGTAGCCCTCCAGCATCCGGCCGATCGGGCCGGTGCGGGGCAGGTACCGGGGGCCGAGCCGCCAGTCACCCTCGTAGTACTGCTGCGGATTGGTGGGCGCGCTGTTCGTGCCCCCCACACGGTCCGCGATCGGACACGGCACCGAGCGCCCGTTACCACCCCCGCCCGTACCACCGCTGGTCTTCGGGTCGGACGTACCGGCCTGGGAAGAGGAGGGAACCAGCCCCATGGCGACGAACCCGGCGGCGGGCTGCGCCACAGCCGAGCCACCGCTGCACAGCAGCAGCAGCGACCCCAGGACAACGAGGACGTGTCGAAGAACGCGCATCCGGTCTTTCCCCTTGCGTGCGACTCAGTACGAGGGAGCGGTCACGGGGAATATCGGCGTATTTGCCGGACTCATAGCCTTAGCTGACGTGCTTTCATCAGATCGGCCCAACACCGCCCCCCGGATGGTTCCCTTCCCGGGCCGCCCGGTCGCGGGGCCGGTCCGAATCTATGCTGAGCACATGAGCGCACACCCCGGCATCGACCGCGGCCACACCGATGACCTGATGTCCTTCCTCCGCGCCAGCCCATCGCCGTACCACGCGGTGGGAAATGCCGCTCAGCGCCTGGAAAAGGCAGGTTTCCGGCAGGTCGAGGAGACCGCCGCCTGGGACGGCGAGGCAGGCGGGCGGTATGTGCTGCGGGGCGGAGCGATCATCGCGTGGTACGTGCCGGAGGGGGCGAGCCCGTCCACTCCGTACCGAATCGTGGGTGCTCACACCGACTCTCCCAATTTGCGGGTCAAGCCGATTCCCGACACCGGGGCGCACGGCTGGCGCCAGATCGCCGTGGAGATCTACGGCGGCGCCCTCCTCAACACCTGGCTCGACCGCGACCTCGGCCTCTCCGGCCGGATCACCCTCAGAGACGGCTCCCACCGGCTGGTCGCCGTCGACCGTCCACTGCTGCGGGTGCCCCAGCTCGCGGTGCATCTGGACCGGTCCGTCAACAGCGAGGGCCTCAAGCTGGACAAGCAGCGCCATATGACGCCGATCTGGGGCCTGGGCGAGGTCGAGGAGGGCGATCTGCTCCGCTTCGTCGCCGAGGAGACCGGTGTCGCGGCCGATGAGATCGGCGGCTGGGACCTGATGGTGCACAGTGTCGAGCCGCCCGCGTACCTCGGGCGTGACCGCGAACTGGTGGCCGGTCCCCGGATGGACAACCTGCTCTCGGTGCACGCCGGTACGGCCGCGCTGGTGGCCGCGTCCGGCCGGTCCGGTCTCGACGCCATCCCCGTGCTCGCCGCGTTCGACCACGAGGAGAACGGCAGCCAGTCCGACACCGGCGCCGACGGTCCGCTGCTCGGCAACGTCCTGGAGCGCTCGGTCTTCGCCCGCGGCGGCGGCTACGAGGAGCGGGCACGGGCCTTCGCGGGCAGCGTCTGCCTCTCCTCCGACACCGGGCACGCCGTCCACCCCAACTACGCCGAGCGCCACGAGCCCGGCCACCACCCACGTCCCAACGGGGGTCCCATCCTGAAGGTGAACGTCAACCAGCGCTACGCCACCGACGGCGCCGGGCGGGCCGTGTTCGCCGCCGCCTGCGAGCGCGCCGGGGTGCCCTGGCAGAGCTTCGTCTCCCACAACTCCATGCCGTGCGGCACCACGATCGGCCCGATCACCGCCGCCCGTCACGGCATCTCCACCGTCGACATCGGCGTGGCGATCCTGTCCATGCACTCGGCGCGCGAGCTGTGCGGGGCGCAGGACCCCAGGCTGCTCGCCAAGGCGCTGACCGCATTCCTGGAGGGCTGAGTGCACTTCTCCCTGCTGGGCCCCGTAACGGTGACCAACGGCCCCCCGGCAGCGGCCGTCGAGGTCCCGTTGGGGGCGGCCAAACGGCGCAGCGTGCTGGCCATGCTGCTGCTGCGGCCCAACTCGACGGTCTCCATGGAGCAGTTGATCTCCAGTCTGTGGGAGGAGGAGCCGCCCGCCCACGCCAAAACCGTCATCCAGGGGCACGTCTCCCGGCTGCGAGCGGTGCTGGCCGAGCACGGCGCCGGTGAGCTGGGCGTCGAGCTCAACACCCATGGCTCCGCCTATCTGCTACGGCTGCCCGAAGGGCTGGTCGACGCCCAGCGCTTCGACCACCTGGTCTCCAGCGCCCAGCCGGAGACCGCCCCGGCCGACGCCGTCCAGCTGCTGAGCCAGGCGCTCGGGCTGTGGCGCGGTCCGGCGCTCACCGGGACGGTGGCCAGTCCGCCGTTCGCCGCCGCGGCCCACGCCCTGGAGGAGCGGCGGCTGACCGCCGTGGAGGCGCTGGCCCGGGCGTACGGGGCCCTCGGCGAGCACGACCGGGCCGCGGGCGTACTGCATCCCGCCGCCGTCGCCCAGCCGCTGCGCGAGGGGCTGATCGCGGACCTGATGCTGGCGCTGTACCGCACCGGACGGCAGTCCGACGCGATCGCCTGGTTCCACCGCACCCGGGAACTGCTCGCCGACGACCTGGGCGTGGACCCGGGGGAGCGGCTGACCTCCGCGTACCAGGAGATCCTGCGGGCCGGACCGGTCGCGGACACCGGCCGCGGCGGCAGCGACGGCGCGGGGCAGCCCGTGGCCCAGCAGGCGGCCGCCGCCCCCGCCCATCCGGCCGCCGCCCCCGCGGCCGCGACCGGCGGACCGGTGCCCGAACTCCTCCCCCGGCCCCCGGCCGGGTTCCTCGGGCGGACCGAGGAGCTCGCGGAGCTGACCCGGCTGACGCTGCCCGCCGAACCGGACCGCGGTTACGGCGGCGCCCCCGGCGGCTTCCCGTCCGAGGGCGGCATCACGCTCGTCACCGGCCCCGCCGGGGTCGGCAAGACCGGTCTCGCGGTGTACTGGGGCCACGCCTACGCGGGTGCCTTCCCCGACGGACGGCTCTTCGCGGACCTGCGCGGGTTCAGCGGCGGTGAGGCGGCGACACCGCTGGAGGTGCTGCGCGAGTTCCTGTACAGCATGGGCACGCCGCCCGACCAGATACCGTCCTCGCCGCAGGCCGCCTCCGCGCTCTACCGCTCGCTGGTCGCCCGGCGGCGGCTGCTGGTGGTGCTGGACAACGCGAGCAGCTCCGCCCAGGTACGGCCGCTGCTGCCCGGCGGTCCGCACTGCGCCACCCTGGTCACCAGCCGCAGCAGGCTCGACGGGCTGATCGCCACCGACGCCGCCCGGCCGACCCGGCTGCACGCCCTCGGACCGGAGGACGGCATCTCGCTGCTCGGCGCGCTGCTCGGCCCGGACCGGGTCGCCGAGGACCCCGCCGCCGCGCGGGAGTTGGTGGCCCTGTGCGACGGACTGCCGCTGGCGCTGCGCGCCGCCTCGGCCCAGCTGATGGCCCGGCCCCGCTGGCGGCTGGCCCGGCTGGCCACCGCCCTGCGCGACGAGCGGCGCAGGCTCGCCCTGCTGTCGGCGGAGGACGCGGGTGTGGCCGCCGCGCTGCGCAACTCGGTGGCCCGGCTCTCCGCGGACGACGCCGCGCTGCTGCGCACCCTGGGCACCGGCTTCGCCCGGGAGGTCAACACGGCGGAGGCGGCGGCGCTGTCCGGGGCGGATCCGGAGCTGATCCAGGACGCCCTGGACCGGCTCGCGGAGATGCACCTGCTGGACGAGGAGGCCACCAACCGCTACGTGATGAGCGATCTGGTGAAGCTCTTCGCCCAGGGCGACGGCAGCGGGGACGGGCCTCCGGGCGGGCTCCCGCGAGGCGGCTGACGCTGCTGACGGGCGGTGCGTCCGCCCGTCAGCACACCTGGTGACGACATCGGGAAGGAGCGTCCACGGGGCGCGTTAGCGGGGCGTTAGCGGTCCGGCAGCCGTGCGGCAGCCGGACGCCAGCGGGAGCGGACAGTCTTGAGACGTACCGCAGGAAGACCGCAGCACCGCTCACGTCACCCACAGGGGGAACCTCCGATGTCGATCGCCACTGTCAACGCCCGCACCGTCCGCACCGCCGTCGCCAGCGTGACCCTGATGGCCGCCGCCCTGACCCTCGCGGCGTGCAACAACGACGACGCGGACGGCGTCAAGCGCTCCGGCGCCGCCCAGAGTTCGGCCGCCGCCGACGCCGGCGCCAAGGGTGGCGACCAGCAGGACACGACCACCGGGGGCGCCGACGCCGGTGCCCAGGGCGGCGCCCAGTCCGGCAGCGACGGCAAGGCTCCCGCCCCGAGCGGCAGCGCCGGTGCGGACGGTGCGAGCGGCTCCAGCGGCAAGATCACCACCTGTGACCCGAGCAAGGTGTCGATGACGGTCTCCAAGGTCTCCCGGCCGATCAACCACCTGCTGCTGAAGGCGACCAACAACTCCGGCGTCACCTGCGACCTCCCGGGCTTCCCCGCGCTGCGCTTCGACGACGCCCAGGCGGCCACCCCCGAGGCGGAGGAGACCAAGCCGCAGGCGGTCGTCTCCCTCGCGCCCGGCAAATCCGGCTACGCGGGCATCCTCACCTCCAGCGCCGACGGCTCCGGCACCAACGGCACCAAGGTCACCGAGCTGAGCGTGTACCTCGAGGGCAAGGACGCCGCCACCTCCGTCTCCCTGCCCGGCGGCTCGGTCTACATCGACGA
Organism: Streptomyces sp. NPDC045899; assembly: GCF_056431485.1. Taxonomy (NCBI): domain Bacteria; kingdom Bacillati; phylum Actinomycetota; class Actinomycetes; order Kitasatosporales; family Streptomycetaceae; genus Streptomyces; species Streptomyces sp. NPDC045899. The sequence goes on along the minus strand of NZ_JBWKKP010000008.1, from coordinate 105,132 downwards.
CAGCGCGCAGGTCACCTACTGGCAGAGCGACAGCTCCGACGCCCTCGACTGGTGACCCGACGGGCGGTATCCGCCCGCACCTGACCCGGGCAGCCGACGTCCCCCTCGGCTGCCCGTCTGGACGACGGCCCCCGGCACCCCCTGCCGGGGGCCGTCCCGTCATATCCCGCCCCCGCGCCCCGCACGTCCCGCACCGACCGTCCCGCATGGATGTCCCAGCAGGTCACAGCGGTGGACCGGAACGGGACGTCCCAGGGGACACCGGTGCCCCCGCACCCCCCTTCCACCCGGCCGAAAGTGGATCCCGTCGCCACGGCGGATCGGCCCGGCGGCTCAACCGGGAGGCACCGGCGGACGGCCGGTGCCCATCGACAGGGGGATTCCGAGATGACGCACTCCACCGCGCAACGTCCAGGCCGGACCCTGCTGCGCACGGTCCTTCCCACGATCGTCGCGGCCGGTGTCGGCGCCGCCGGACTCGTGGGCTGCTCCGGCGGCAGCGGAGACGACGCGAAGGCGGACAAGGGCGACCGGGCCGGTGCCGCGGCGGGCAGGACGGCCGGGAAGAGCGCCCTGAGCCGTGACACCGGGGCCGGGTCCGGTGATCCGGGTCTGAAGCTGAAGACCACCAGCGGTGAGTTCGGCACCAAGGCGACGGCCACGGCCGACTTCCCCACCTGGGGCACCCGCTGGGTGGTCCACCAGACCGCGGACACCGGCTCCGCCTCGGTCGGGATGATCAACCAGGGTGCGGCGGGCCAGGACCGGATCACCGCCGACTACCAGGTCGACACCGGGCGCAAGGTCTGCGAGGACGGTGCCTGCTCGACCTACATGGCCCACATCACCGAACCGGTCAACGGCTTCCTCAGCGTCGTCGCGGTGGACATCCCGCAGGACTCGCTGCCCGGCGTGCCCGTGCAGAACGGCGGTCAGCCGCCGAAGCCGCCGCAGACCGGCGGCACCCGCGGCGAAGCCCTCCAGCGGGCCGCCGGCTGGCTCACCGCCAACGGCGGCACCCGGGTCCCGTACAGCCAGGCCAGGCTGTGGAAGGACGGCTACCGGCAGGACTGCTCGGGTTTCGTCTCGATGGCGCTGGGGCTGAAGGCCCCCGGCACCAACACCGTGGGGCTCACCGGCTCCGGTATCACCAGGCCGATCTCGCTGAACGAACTCAAGTCCGGTGATCTGCTCATCGACGCCTCGGGCGACAACAACACCCGCCATGTGGTGATGTTCGAGAAGTGGAACGACGCCGCCCACACCTCGTACACCTCCTTCGAACAGCGCGGCGACTTCGGGACGGACCACGCGACCCGGAAGTACGGACTGGAGCCGGGCAGTGAGTACAAGCCCTACCGTCCGCTGAAGTTCACGGACTGATGCGCCGGTTCACGGAGTGATCCGCTCCTGATCCGGTTCCTGTAACGAGCGGCACGTCCACCGTGGGGGTGTGGACGTGCCGCTCGCCATGTCCATGATCCACATGCTGCAATGGTGGACGTGCCAGCGCATCCGAACCGCCCGGAGAACCCACGCCGCAAACCACTCGCCCCGCTCCCCGGCCAACTCTCGGGACCGGTGCGGGAATTCGTGACCGCACTGCGCCATATGCATGGCGAACTCGGCCTGAGTCTGAGCGAGTTGGAACGCAGACTGCCTGCCAGCCGCTCCTCGCTCTCCCGCTACCTCCGTGGACAGAGCCTTCCCGACGAACGCCTCCTGGTCCAGTGGGGAAAGCTCTCGTTCACCGCCGAGGACCGGCTGCCCGAACTGGTGGCGCTGCTGCACCGGGCCAACGAGGCCGGCCCGGCCGACGGCGACGCCGCCGGGACCGCCGCGCCCGCCCGGGACACCGCCCGGCCGGAGGGCGGGACGCCCTCCCCGTCGCCGCGCGGACGGGCGCGGCTGGTCCTCGCGGCCGTCGGCACGGTCGCGGTCGTCGCCGCGGCCACGGTCACCGCCCTCGCCCTGCGCTCCTCCGGCGACGACTCCTCCGACCAGCCCGCCGCGGCGAAGGACAGCGCCCGGATCACCGTCCACAACGCCGAACGGGACTGCCGGACCAAGCGCACCCGCTACTGCGCGCTGGGCCTGGCCGAGGACCCGTACCTCGCCTACCGCCCGTCGAACATCGTGGACCGGGTCTGGCACGGTGACGTACTGCGCGCCGACTGCCGGATCGCCAACGGCGTCACGGTGACCGACGAGGCGGGCGGGCACAGCAGCATGTGGTTCCGGGTCAGCAAGGACGGCGAACAGGTGTGGATCCCGGCCATCCGGATCCGGGCCGACCAGGTGCAGTACACCAAGCTGCCCAACTGCCCCGGCTGACCGCCGCTGACCGGCAGTCCCGTCAGGCGGACTCGTCCATCCCGGCGAGCACCAGGGGCAGTCGTACCGCACCGCCCTCGGCGATCCGCACCGGAACGCCCCAGTCCTGCTGGTGCACATGGCAGGCCGGGTACTCGTTGGCGGGGTCGTCGTCGCAGGACGCGGCCATCGCCGAGACATGCAGCACGCCCTCGGTCACCCCGTCCGCCAGCACCAGGTCCCGGCTGAGGTCGGTGCCCGCGCCGTCGCCCCGGGCCAGCAGTCCGGGCGGGGTCGCGGAGACCAGCAGCCGGGTGGAGGGGCCATAGCGGGTGTCCAGCTTCTGCCCCGCGGGCGCCTGGAAGACCACGTCCAGCCGGAGCGTGCCCGGGGCGATCTCGGTGGCCGCGCGCTGCGTGCGGTGCGCCACCGCCGCCACCCGTACGGCCTCCTCGGGCAGTCGCAACCGGGTCAGCCGGTGCCGGGCCGACTCCACCACCACGATGTCCCGGTCCGCCAGGACCGCGCCGGACGGTTCGCGCAGATCGGTGGCGAGCGTGCTGACCTCGTCGGTGGCCGGGTCGTAGCGGCGCAGCGCGTGGTTGTACGTGTCGGTGATCGCGACGGAGCCGTCGGGCAGCGCGGTGACACCCAGCGGGTGCTGGAGCAGCGCCTGCGCGGCCGGCCCGTCCCGGTGGCCGAAGTCGAAGAGACCGGTGCCCACGGCCGTGCGGACGGCGAAGCCGTCGCCGTCCCGCTCCACCCAGCGGAGCGCGGAGGTCTCGGAGTCGGCGACCCACAGCCGGTCCCCGGCCGCGGCGAGCCCGGAGGGCTGGGCGAACCACGCCTCCCCGGCGGGCCCGTCGACCAGACCCTCGTTGGTGGTCCCGGCGGCGGCCCCGACCGTCCCGGCCTCCGGGTCGTAGGTCCACAGCTGGTGGACACCGGCCATGGCGATCCACAGCCGGCCGGCGAACCAGGCCAGGTCCCACGGCGAGGAGAGGTCCACCTCACGGGCGGAGCCCCCGTCGGGCGAGCCCTGCCACCACTGGCGGCCGGTTCCGGCGAGGGTGGTGGTCTCCCCGGTGGCGGGGTCGAACCGGCGCAGTGCGTGATTGACGGTGTCGGCGACGGCGACCGTGCCGTCGGGCAGCGCCGCGAGCCCCTGGGGCTCGCTGAAGCGGGCCCGCTCCGGGGCGCCGTCGGCCAGCCCCCGGGTGCCGTCACCGATCCGGCGCACCACGGTCTCGCCGTCCGCCGCCAGCTCCACGAGCTGGTGCCGGGTGGTGTCGGAGACCAGGAAGGTGCCGCCGGGCAGCGGGAGGGCCTTGCCGGGGAAGCGCAGCTCGGTGGGGACGGGCTCGGGGGGTACGTACGGCCCGTCGCCGCGGCGCAGCGTGCCCTTGGCCTCGTGCTCCGCCTCCAGCTGCGCCACCAGGGCCTCGAGGGCGTGGGCATGGCCCTCGCCCGCGTGCTGGGCGACCACATAGCCCTCGGGGTCGATCACCACGAGGGTGGGCCAGGCGCGCACCGCGTACTGCTTCCAGGTGGCGAGCCCGGGGTCGTCGAGGACGGGGTGGTGCACGCCGTAGCGCTCGACGGCGTCCACGACCGCCTGGTGTTCGGCCTCGTGGACGAACTTCGGCGAGTGCACCCCGATGATCACGACGGTGTCGCGGTGCTTCTCCTCCAGCTCGCGCAGCTCGTCCAGGACGTGCAGGCAGTTCACACAGCAGAACGTCCAGAAGTCCAGGATCACGATGCGCCCCCGCAGATCCGCGAGGGTGAGGTCATTACCGCCGGTGTTGAGCCAGCCGCCCCCGCCGATCAGCTCGGGGGCGCGGACGCGTGCACGTGGAGCCATATCCCCATCAAACATCAGCCCCCGGGGGTGGCATTCCCCCGGGGCCGGGCGGCGGGTGCGGGCAGCCCCAGCCTGCGGTCGCGGAGCACCGGGAGATCGGTGCGGACCTGGTCGACACGGCCCGGGTCCAGCTCGACGGTGAGCACCTCCTCGGCGGTCCCCGCCTCGGCGACCACCTCGCCCCAGGGGTCCACGACGACGCTGTGCCCGGCCTGCTCCACCCCGGCGTGGGTGCCGGTGGAGCAGCAGCCCAGGACGTACGCCTGGTTCTCCACGGCGCGGGCGCGGTTCAGCAGCCGCCAGTGCTCGCGGCGGCGGGCGGGCCATCCGGCCGGGATCACCAGAACCTTCGCCCCGGCCTCGGTCAGCAGCCGGAAGAGCTCGGGGAACCGGAGGTCGTAGCAGATGGCCAGGCCCAGGGTGGCGTCCCGCGGGCCGGTGGTGACGATGTCCTGGCCGGCGCCCATCATCACGGCCTCGCCCTCGTCGAAGCCGAAGAGGTGGATCTTGCGGTAGGTGCTCACCAGGGCGCCGTCGGGGGAGAAGACCAGGGCGGTGTTGTAGAGGGTGCCGTCAGGGCTGCGTTCGACGAGGGAGCCCGCGTGCAGCCAGACCCCGGCGTCCCGGGCGGCGGCGGCCATGGCGCGTGCGGTGGGGCCGTCCAGCGGTTCGGCGCCGCTGACGAAGGAGTCGTAGGCGAAGGCCCCGAGCGTCCACAGTTCGGGCAGCACCACCAGATCGGAGCCGCCCTGGGCGCGGACGATGTCCGCGGCGCGATCACGGCGGCTTTCGGCGGACTCGTCCGGGTCTACGCGGATCTGGACCAAAGAGGCTCGCACACTACCACCGCTCCCAGCGTTGGAGACCGTCAACCGGGCCTACGATCGGACCCGAAAGCACTGCCCCGGCACTCGCGGGCAGCGTAACTTGAAGCCACACACCAGCACCCAGCCCGCGCACCAACCGCCCGAGGGGTCCCGTGACCGTCCATTCCAGCCTTCAGACCTCCATCGACGCCTGGACCCATTCCATCGACGCTATATCGGAGTTGGTGAATCCGCTCGTCGAGAACGAGTGGAACCGCCGCACCGAGTGCCCGGGATGGTCGGTGAGGGACGTCGTCTCGCATGTGATCGGACTCGAGTGCGAGATGCTCGGCGACCCCCGTCCCATCCACACGCTGCCGCGCGACCTGTTCCACGTCACCAACGAGATGTCGCGGTACATGGAGGTCCAGGTCGACGTCCGGCGCTGCCACACGGCACCCGAGATGACGTCCGAGCTGGAGTACACGGTCATCCGGCGGTCCCGTCAGCTGCGGAACGAGAAGCGGGAGCCGGACACCGTGGTGCGCGTCCCCGGCTTCCCCGAGATGACCCTCGAAGCGGCCCTGGCGCGGCGGGCGTTCGACGTCTGGGTGCATGAGCAGGACCTGCGCCGGGCGCTGAACCGGCCCGGCAACCTGGACTCCCCCGGTGCCCTCATCGCCCGGGACACCCTGCTGTCCGGGCTGCCGAAGGTGGTCGCCAAGGACGCGGGCGCCGCGCCCCACTCGGCGGTGGTCTTCGATGTGCACGGTCCGCTGGAGTTCATGCGGACCGTCCGGGTGGACGCGGACGGCAAGGGCAGCATCGACGGCAGCGTCTCGCTCGGCCCGACCGTGACGCTCACCCTGGACTGGGAGACCTATCTGCGGCTGGCCTGCGGGCGGGTGCGGCCCGAGGCGGTCACCGAGCGGGTGAAGGTCGAGGGGGACCAGCAGCTCGCCGAGGCGATCCTCGACCACTTCGCGCTCACGCCGTAGCCCCTCCGGACGGCCGTCACGCCGGTACGTGCACCGCCTCGACGCGGCTCGCCACGACGCGTTCGCGCTCCCGGCGGTGCGCGCGCCCGCGCAGCCGCAGCACCTGGGAGACGCCCAGCGCCTGGAGGACGAAGACCGAGGCGAACGCGATCCGGAAGTTGTCGCCGGTGAGGTCCAGCAGCACCCCGACGGCCAGCAGCGTGGTCATGGAGGCGGTGAAGCCGCCCATGTTGACGATGCCGGAGGCGGTCCCCATCCGCTCCGGCGGGTTGGCCGGACGGGCGAAGTCGAAGCCGATCATCGACGCCGGACCGCAGGAGCCGAGCACCACGCACAGGGTGATCAGCAGCCACAGCGGGGCGTGGGCGGACGGCCAGGCCAGCACGGAGCCCCACAGCAGGGCGGTGGTGGCGACGGTGCCGAGCGCCAGCGGGGCGCGGGCGGCGTGGTGGCGGGCGATGACCTGACCGTAGATCAGGCCGATCACCATATTGGAGAGCACCACCAGGGTCAGCAGCTCACCCGCCGTGCCGCGGGACAGCCCCTCGGCCTCGACCAGGAACGGCATCCCCCACAGCAGCAGGAAGACCATGGCCGGGAACTGGGTCGTGAAGTGGACCCACATACCCAGCCGGGTGCCGGGCTCCCGCCAGGCGGCGGCGATCTGACGGCGGACGAAGCCCTTGCCGCCGCGCGGCGCGGCCACCGGTTCGTACCCCTCGGGGTGGTCCTTGAGGAACACCAGCACCAGGACGAGCACGACCAGTCCGCCGACCGCGCTGCCCGCGAAGGTCGGGGTCCAGCCCGCGTCGTGCAGGGCCCGGGCGATCACCAGGGTGGAGATCAGGTTCCCGGCCATCCCGATCAGCGCCGCCACCTGGCCGATCAGCGGTCCGCGCCGGGCCGGGAACCAGCGCGAGCCCAGCCGCAGCACACTGATGAAGGTCATCGCGTCCCCGCAGCCGAGCAGCGCCCGCGCCCCCAGCGCCATCGGGTACGAGTGGGAGAGCGCGAAGGCGAACTGCCCGGTGGTGAACAGCGTGGCGCCGAGCGCCAGCACGGTACGGGTGCCGAGCCGGTCCACCAGCAGCCCCACGGGTATCTGCATCCCGGCGTAGACCAGCAGTTGGAGGATGGAGAAGGTGGACAGCGCCGAGGCGTTGACGTGGAAGCGCTCGGCGGCGTCGATACCCGCCACCCCGAGGCTGGTGCGATAGGTGATGGCGATGAAGTAGACGCCGACGCCGAGGCCCCATACGGCGACGGCGCGGCGCCCTCCGGGTGGGTCCCCGGGCAACCGGGCGGTGGTCATCGGGCCTCACCCCGGGCCAGGTTGTTCACCCAGCTGATGTGGCGCTGCACGGTGGCGGAGGCCGAGCGCGCGTCCCCGGCACGCAGGGCGGTCAGGATCTCGGTGTGCTCGGTGATGTTCTTGGCGATGCGGTCCGGCTCGGCGTGCATGGTGGCGACCCCCATCCGCAGCTGCCGGTCACGCAGCTGGTCGTAGAGCTGGGCCAGGATGCCGTTGCCGGCGGCCCGGACGATCTCGGCGTGGAAGCAGCGGTCGGCGACCGCGAACGCGGCGAGGTCCCCCGCCGCCGCATGCCCCTTCTGCTCCTCCAGCAGCTCCTCCAGCCGGCGCAGCAACGGCTCCCCGGCGGGCACCACCTTGGCGACCGCGTGCTGCTCGACCAGCAGCCGGGTCTCCACCACATCCGCGATCTCCTGTGCGGAGACCGGCAGCACCAGGGCGCCCTTCTTGGGGTAGAGCTTCAGCAGCCCCTCCGCCTCCAGCCGCAGCAGCGCCTCCCGCACCGGCGTCCGCGACACCCCCACGGCCTCGGCCAGCTCCCCCTCGCTCAGCAGCGTGCCGCCCTCGTAACGGCGGTCGAGAACGGCCTGTTTGACGTGGATGTAGACGCGCTCGGCGGCGGGCGGCGGCTTGATCGCCGTGTCAGTGGGACTCATGATGCGCACATCATAGATACATCAGGTATGCACACGGATCCCCCGTCCGCGATACGGACGCCGCGGACACTCGTGACAACGCCACGGCCCGCCTGCGCGGGCAGGCGGGCCGTGGCGGTGAAGCGGGGTCAGCCCCAGGTGATGAGGCGCTTGGGGCGCTCCAGGACGGCCGCCACGTCAGCGAGGACGCGGGAGCCGAGCTCGCCGTCGACCAGGCGGTGGTCGAAGGAGAGCGCGAGGGTGGTGACCTGGCGCGGCTTCACCTCGCCCTTGTGGACCCACGGCTGGAGCTTGACGGCGCCGAAGGCGAGGATCGCCGACTCCCCCGGGTTGAGGATCGGGGTGCCGGTGTCCACGCCGAAGACGCCGACGTTGGTGATGGTCACCGTGCCGCCGGACATCGCGGCCGGGCTGGTCTTGCCGTCACGGGCGGTGGAGACCAGCTCACCCAGGGCGGACGCCAGTTCGGGCAGGGTCCTGGCGCCCGCGTCCTTGATGTTCGGCACGATCAGACCGCGCGGTGTGGCCGCCGCGATGCCCAGGTTCACGTAGTCCTTGTAGACGATCTCCTGGTTCGCCTCGTCCCAGGAGGCGTTGACGTCCGGGTTGCGCTTGATGGCCACCAGCAGGGCCTTGGCCACCAGCAGCAGCGGGTTGACCCGCAGCCCGGCCATGTCCGGGTCCTGCTTGAGGTCGGCGACCAGCTTCATGGTGCGGGTGACGTCGACGGTCACGAACTCCGTCACATGCGGCGCGGTGAAGGCGCTGCTGACCATGGCCTGTGCGGTGGCCTTCCGGACGCCCTTGATGGGCACCCGGCGCTCCCGGGCCCCGGGGGCCACGGCCTCGGCGGCGGCGGGAACGGCGGTGGGCGCCTCGGCCGTGGGCACGGCCTGGGCCGCCGCGTGGACGTCCTCACGGGTGATGATCCCGTCCGGACCGGTCGGGGTGATCGAGGCCAGGTCGATGCCCAGGTCCTTGGCCAGCTTACGGACCGGGGGCTTGGCCAGCGGACGGGCGGCGCCGATGCGGCCGTGCCCGTTGAGCTCGGGCTCGACCGGGGCGGGCGCCGGGGCCTGGGCCCTGGGCGCGGCGGCCGGGGTCGCGGGCGCGGTGCGCGGCTGCTGCCCCGGCACCGGCTTGCGCGGACGGCGCTTGGTGGAGGCGGGCGCCGCGCCGTAGCCGACCAGGTTGGCCTGGCGGCCCTCCGGTTCGGCCGGCTCGGCGGCGGATGCGGCGGGCTCGGCGGCGGGCGCGGGCGCGTCACCGGCGCCCGGCTGGGTGTCCACCGAGATGATCACGGTGCCCACGTCCACCGTGACACCCTCGCCGAAGCGCAGTTCGTGCACCACCCCGTCGAAGGGGATGGGCAGCTCCACGGCGGCCTTGGCGGTCTCGACCTCGCACACCACCTGGCCGTCCGAGACGGTGTCGCCCGGGGCCACGAACCACTTGAGGATCTCGGCCTCGGTGAGCCCCTCGCCCACGTCGGGCATCTTGAACTCACGGAAGCGCTGTTCGACTGCGGTCATCGTCACGATCTCCTCAAGCCCTTCAGTACGCCAACGCACGGTCTACGGCGTCGAGCACCCGGTCAAGCCCCGGCAGGTACTCGTCCTCGAGCCGCGACGGCGGGTACGGCGCGTGGAAGCCGCCGACCCGCAACACCGGAGCCTCAAGGTGATAGAAGCACCTCTCGGTGATCCGTGCGGCGATCTCCGCACCCGTGCCCAGGAAGACCGGTGCCTCGTGGACCACGACCAGGCGCCCCGTCCGCTCGACGGAGCCCTGGAGGGTGTCGAAGTCGATCGGGGACATCGACCGCAGGTCCACGACCTCGACCGACTTGCCCTCCTCGGCGGCGGCCGCGGCGGCGTCCAGGCACACCTTCACCATCGGGCCGTAGGCCGCCAGGGTGAGGTCGGTGCCCGGCCGCGCCACCCGGGCGGCGTGCAGCGGGGCGGGGATCGCCGAGGTGTCGACCTCGGACTTGTCGTGGTAGCGGCGCTTGGGCTCGAAGTAGATCACCGGGTCGTCGCTGCCGATGGCCTGCTGGAGCATCCAGTAGGCGTCGGAGGCGTTGGACGGCGAGATCACCTTCAACCCGGCGACGTGCGCGAACAGCGCCTCGGGCGATTCGCTGTGGTGCTCCACCGCACCGATGCCACCGCCGTACGGAATGCGGATGACGACCGGCATCTTGACCTTGCCGAGCGAGCGCGCGTGCATCTTGGCGAGCTGCGTGACGATCTGGTCGTAGGCGGGGAAGACGAATCCGTCGAACTGGATCTCCACCACCGGGCGGTAGCCGCGCAGCGCCAGACCGATCGCGGTGCCGACGATGCCGGACTCGGCGAGCGGGGTGTCGATCACCCGGTCCTCGCCGAAGTCCTTCTGGAGGCCGTCGGTGACCCGGAAGACGCCTCCCAGCTTGCCGACGTCCTCACCCATGATGAGGACCTTGGGGTCGTTCTCGAGCGCGGTGCGCAGCGATGCGTTGATCGCCTTGGAGAGCGACATCTTCTCGGCTGCCATGTCAGATGCCTTCCTCAGCGGTGACGAACGAAGCCTGGTACGCGGCGAACTGGGCCCGCTCCTCGTCGACCAGGGCGTGGCCGTCGGCGTACGTGTGCTCGAACATGGCCAGGTCGTCGGGGTCCGGCATGGCACGTACCGCGTCACGAACCCGCTTGGCCAGTGCGTCGCTCTCCCGCTCCAGACCGGCGAAGAACTCCTCGTCGGCCAGTCCCTGCTTGGTCAGGTAGGTGTGCAGCCGCAGGATCGGGTCCCTGGTCTCCCACAGCTCGCGCTCCTCGGCCGAACGGTAGCGCGTCGGGTCGTCGGAGGTGGTGTGGGCGCCCATGCGGTAGGTGAACGCCTCGATGAGCATCGGGCCCTGGCCGGTGCGGGCCCGCTCCAGCGCGGCCCGGGTGACGGCGAGGCAGGCCAGCACGTCATTGCCGTCCACCCGGACGCCGGGGAAGCCGAAGCCCTGGGCGCGCTGGTAGAGCGGCACCCGGGTCTGGCGCTCGGTCGGCTCGGAGATGGCCCACTGGTTGTTCTGGCAGAAGAAGACGACCGGGGCGTTGTAGACGGCGGAGAAGGTGAAGGACTCGGCGACGTCGCCCTGGCTGGAGGCGCCGTCACCGAAGTAGGCGATCACCGCGGAATCGGCGCCGTCCTTGGCGATGCCCATGGCGTAGCCCGTGGCGTGCAGCGTCTGGGAGCCGATGACGATGGTGTAGAGGTGGAAGTTGTTGCTGTTGGGATCCCAGCCACCGTGGTTCACCCCGCGGAACATCCCCAGCAGATTGGTCGGGTCGACACCCCGGCACCAGGCCACACCGTGTTCCCGATACGTGGGAAAGACGTAGTCGGAGTCGTTGAGTGCCCGGCCGGAGCCGATCTGCGCCGCCTCCTGGCCCAGCAGCGAGGCCCACAGGCCCAGCTCGCCCTGGCGCTGCAGGGTGGTGGCCTCGGCGTCGAACCGGCGCGTGAGCACCATGTCGCGGTAGAGGCCGCGCAGCTCGTCGGGGGTGAGGTCGATGGAGTACTCGGGGTGTTCGACCCGCTCGCCCTCGGGGGTCAGCAGCTGTACGAGATCGGTCTGGCCCGCCGCCTTCTTCTTGGCGTTCCCCGCACTCGTGCGCTTGGCTCCGCTGCGGCGCGGCTTGCGCGCGGCAGTGCTCTCCACGGTCACGTTGCTCCTCCGTCTGTCCGGCCTCCGGGATCCGCCGGCGGCCAGTTGCGGCTCGCCCGTTCATGACGACGGCGCACGGGGTGGGTGCGTCGAAGCCCGACCGGGCGTGACAGGTTTCCCGGCGGCTGGTCCTGCAAAAAGCACGTTACCCAGTGCATCGCATATCTACGAAACCCCACCTGACCTGCAATTTTGCTTGGATTTCCAAGTAAATCGCGCCGATGGGGACACATCCACTGGTCACAGCCCCGCAGTCCGCCGGACAAGCGCACGGTATCCCGCTGGACAAAGGCACGGGAAGAGTTGGTGTGTGAGACTGGATCCGTGCGCGATGAAGGAAAAATCAGGATTTTCCTACTCGACGACCATGAAGTCGTACGGCGCGGCGTCCGGGAGCTCCTCGCGAGCGAGCCGGATATGGAAGTGGTCGGCGAAGCGGGCACCGCGGCCGACGCGCTGGCCCGGATCACGGCCACCCGTCCGGATGTCGCCGTGCTCGACGTCCGGCTGCCGGACCGCAGCGGGGTCGAGGTCTGCCGGGAGATCCGCTCGCGCGACGAGTCCGTCCACTGCATGATGCTCACCTCCTTCGCGGACGACGAGGCACTGTTCGACGCCATCATGGCGGGTGCCTCCGGATATGTGCTCAAGGACATCCGGGGCGGCGAACTGCTCGCCGCGGTGCGGGACGTGGCCGCGGGCCGCTCCCTGCTGGACCCGGTGGCCACCGCCCGGGTGCTGGACCGGCTGCGCGGCGGTGTCGCCAAGCCCGACGACCGGCTGGCCTCGCTCACCGAGCAGGAGCGCCGGATCCTGCTGCTGATCGGGGAGGGGCTGACCAACCGGGCGATCGGCGAACGGCTCCATCTCGCCGAGAAGACGATCAAAAACTATGTCTCCAGTCTGCTCTCCAAGCTGGGCATGGAGCGCCGCTCGCAGGCCGCCGCCTATGTGGCCCGGATGCAGGCCGAGACCCAGAAGCACTGAGGCCCCGGAGCGCCTGCCGCCGGCGCCCGCCCCTCCCCGCACCGACCCGCCCCCCTGGTACACCTGCGCGCCCGGTCCGTGACGCCGCGTGATCTAACATCTGGCAAGTGCCGCGCTCACATGTCACATCCGCCGAGCCCGCTCCCGACGGGGCGACGCTGAGCGACCTGCTCCGCCGCTACGACGGCACCGGTGAGGCGCTGTCCTGCCGCCCGCTCACCCAGGGACTGCTCAACCGCGGCTACCACCTGACCACCACCCGCGGCCGCTTCTTCCTCAAGCACCACCTGGACGGCGACCGCGCCGCCATCATCCGCCAGCACCGGGCCACCCAGCGGCTGGAGGCGCTCGGCCTGCCCGTCGCCCCGCCCGTCGCCGACGCCCACGGGAACACCGTCGCGGTCATCGGCGGGCGCTGCTACGCCCTGCACCCCTGGGTGGACGGCAGACACCGGGACGGCGGTGAGCTGACCGCCCCCCAGTGCTGGCGGCTCGGCGGACTGCTCGGGGTCGTGCACACCGGCCTGGAGCGGGTGATGCGCACGCGGTCGCACGATCCGCAGCCCCCGGATCCCTCGGCCGCCCCCGAGGACACCTTCGCCGTCATCGACGAGCTGCTGGCGCTGGTCCGCGGCCACCGTCCGCGCGACACCTTCGACGAGCTCGCCGAGCACCGGCTGGTCGAGCGGCGGAGCCTGGTCGAGCGGTACGCCCACCGGCGGCCGGAGGCGGTCCCGGTCACCGGCTGGGTCCATGGTGACTTCCACCCGCTGAACCTGCTCTACCGCGATACGGAACCGGCGGCCATCGTCGACTGGGACCGCCTGGGGGTGCATCCGCGCGCCGAGGAGGCGGTCCGCGCTGCCGCGATCTTCTTCGTACGTCCCGGGGGCACCCTGGAGCTCCCCAAGATCCGCTCCTACGCCCGTGCCTACCGCTGTACGGCGGGCGCGGGGGCGGGCGAGATGGCCGCCGCCGTCCACCGGGTGTGGTGGGAGCGGCTCCATGACTTCTGGATGCTGCGCTGGCGCTACCAGCGCGGGGACCGCCGTGCCGATCACCAGTTCCCGGCGGCCGCGGCGCTGGTGGTGTGGTGGACGCGGGAGTACGAGGCGGTCCGGGACGCCTTCTGCGACTGACCCGGCGACCGCCGGCCACCCCGGCAGTCGTCCGGAAACGCCGGACGGCCGGGGCACCGGGCCCCGGCCGTCCGATCACGTCTCCCGCGGTGGATCAGCCCACGTCGCTGGCGTCGTCCGTCGGCAGGTCCGGGGTGCTCGGCTCGTCGGTCGGCTCTTCCGGCGGCGTGGTGGTCTCATCGTCGTCGGGCGTGGTCTCGTCGTCGGTCGGCTCGTCCGAGGGCTCGTCCGACGGCTCGTCGCTCGGCTTGTCCGTGGGCCAGTCGTCGGAGTACGACGGCTCCGGGTCCTGGCTCGGCGTCCAGTCGTCGTCCGTGTCGTCGGTGCTGTCCTCGGACGGCGTCGTGTCGGACGGCTCGTCGCTCGGCTTGTCCCTCGGCTTCGAGGTCTCCTTCTGCTGCTCGGTCGCCGGGGGCTTGTCCGGCGTGTTCCCGCCGCCCTTCTTCCCGGCCTGGAGGGCGAAGGCGACCCCGGCCATGATGGCGATCACCGCGAGCGCGGCGATCAGCCACACCTTGCCGCGGCCCTTGCGGCGTCCGCCGGAGCCGTCGTCGTACCCGCCGTAGCCGTCGTCGTCATCGCCGCCGCGGGTGGGGATGAGCGGCTGCTGGGAGGTGTCGCCGTGGCCCGGGTGCGGCAGCGCGGTGGTCGCCCCGACGCCGGGCATGCCCATGGCGGGGGTGGAGCCGCCCAGGTGCTGGGTGACCGGACCGGTGTTCCACATCCCGGTGTGGCCGCCCGCCTCGTGCAGCATCTGGAGGGCGTACTGCACCAGCCCGCGCATCTCCTCGGCGCTCTGGAACCGGTCGTCCGGGTCCTTGGCGAGGGAGCGCATCACCAGACCGTCCAGCTCCGGCGGCACCTGACCGCCGGAGCTCTCCGACGGCGGCACGGGGATGTCCTGGACGTGCTGGTAGACGACGGACAGCGGGGTCTCGCCGGTGAAGGGCGGACGCAGCGCCAGCAGCTCGTAGAGGAGACAGCCGGTGGCGTACAGGTCGGAGCGGTGGTCCACGGCCTTGCCGAGGGCCTGCTCCGGGGAGAGGTACTGCGGGGTGCCCATGACCATGCCGGTCTGGGTCATGGTGGACTGCGCGCCGTGCAGGGCGCGGGCGATACCGAAGTCCATGACCTTGACGGCGCCACTGTTGGTGATGATCACGTTCGCGGGCTTGATGTCACGGTGCACGATGCCGTGCTGGTGGCTGTAGGCCAGCGCCTCCAGCACCCCGGAGACGATGATCAGCGCCTGGTCGGGCGGCGGCGCCTCGGCGTTCAGCAGCAGATCGCGGATGGTCCGGCCCTCGACCAGCTCCATGACGATGTACGGCACGGTGCTCTGGCCGACGACGTCCTCGCCGGAGTCGTAGACCGCGACCACGGCGTGGTGGTTCAGCCCGGCGACGGACTGTGCCTCGCGGGTGAAGCGGGCCTTGGAGACGGGGTCCTCGGCGAGGTCGGCGCGGAGCAGCTTCACCGCGACCGTACGGCCGAGCCGCAGGTCCTCGGCGCCGAACACCTCGGCCATACCACCGCGGCCGAGGCGGTGGGTCAGGCGATATCGCCCATCACCGACGAGCCCTCCGTTGCCCCACAACTCCGGCGAGTCGGACATTCCGGACCCGCTGGCCTCAGGTTCGGAAGGCCCCTGGGCGCTCTGGGTCTGTGCCATCGGTCCTCGCCGTCTCGTTCTCGGTGGGGGTCTGGTCTACATCGCCCCGCCCACGGGCGGTACGGTTCCTGCTAGGCACGCTACAGGCATCGCGCCACGCTTCGGTTGTGATGGACCGGCCATCAAACCTGTTCGCGGTGAAGCGATGCAAATCGCGTGACGGGTTCTTGCGCATCCGGTCACGGAACGGGCACGCGGCTTGACGTGTCCGTGGCCTCGGGCAGACTTGGCCACGATATCCAGAACTTGAAGATCAATGCGTTGAAACGTGCGCGTCAGAACAGTGGGTGCGCCGAGGGGGATGCAGGAATGAGCCAGCAGGGCGCACCGGGCCGATACCAGGGGCGATCCCTGGCGAACGGCCGCTACGAACTCCGTGACCTGCTGGGCGAGGGCGGCATGGCCTCCGTTCACCTGGCCTACGACTCGGTGCTGGACCGCCAGGTCGCCATCAAGACCCTCCACAGCGAACTCGGGCGCGAGCAGTCCTTCAGGGAGCGTTTCCGCCGCGAGGCGCAGTCTGTTGCGAAGCTCACGCACACCAACATCGTCTCGGTATTCGATACGGGCGAGGACTCGCTCGACGACGCCCTGATGCCGTACATCGTCATGGAGTACGTCGAGGGCCAGCCGCTGCGTTCGGTACTGGACGCCGACGTCCGGCAATACGGCGCGATGCCGACCGAAAAGGCGCTGAAAATCACCGGCGACGTCCTGGCGGCGCTGGAGATCAGCCATGAAATGGGGCTGGTCCACCGGGACATCAAGCCCGGTAACGTGATGATGACCAAGCGTAATGTGGTCAAAGTCATGGACTTCGGTATCGCCCGCGCCATGCAGTCCGGTGTGACCTCCATGACCCAGACCGGCATGGTCGTGGGCACCCCGCAGTACCTCTCCCCCGAGCAGGCGCTGGGCCGCGGCGTGGACGCCCGCAGCGATCTGTACTCGGTGGGCATCATGCTCTTCGAGCTGCTGACCGGGCGGCTGCCCTTCGACGCGGACTCCCCGCTGGCCATCGCCTACGCGCACGTCCAGGAAGAGCCGGTCGCGCCGTCCACGATCAACCAGTCCATACCCCCGGCGGTGGACGCGCTGGTCGCCCGCGCGCTGAAGAAGAACCCGAACGAGCGCTTCCCCACCGCCGAGGCGATGCGCGACGAGTGCGCCCGGGTCACCCGCACCGGCCAGACCGGTGCCACACCGATCATCATCAGCGGTGGCCCCCCGGCCCGCAGCGGCTCCGGTGTCGGCTCGGCGGTCTTCCCGCCGGTCGACCAGCAGCACGCCGCCCCGGGCCAGAGCGGGGTCCAGACGCCGTACCAGCCGCCGCAGCCCACCGGCCAGTTCGGCGCCTTCGGCCCGTCCACCCCGACGCCCACCCAGGCCGTGGGCCAGCAGGGCTTCCAGACCCCGCCGCCCGCGTACGGCGGAGGGGCCGCCACCCCGCCGCCGTACAGCCTCAGCCCCTCCCCGGCGCCCTCGAACGGGGGCGGTGGCAACGGCAACAAGCGCGTGATCATCGGTTCCGCCGTCGTCGCGGCGATCGCGGTCCTCGCCCTGGTCCTGGTGATCGCTCTCAGCGGGGGCGACGGCTCGAAGGACGATGAGAGCAAGGAGCCCACCAAGAAGCCCACCGCGACCCCGGCAGGCTTCCGGATGGGCGACAAGACCAAGACCATCGAAGTCGAGAAGTGCACGGACGCGTCCGAGGACTCGTCCCACAAGGGCAGCTACTGGGTGCCCGACTTCCAGAACAAGTACATCGACTCCGTCAAGAAGTGCATCCAGCGGGCGGGTTGGAAGTACCGGGTCACCACCGAGGACGAGAACCTCTGGGGCAAGGGCACGGTCCTCAACTACACGTACCGGAACTACGAGCCGTACAACCCGGACACGGACACCATCGAGCTGACCGTCTCCACCGGTATGCCGGACGACTGATCCGCACCGGCTCGCGGCGCAGACGACGGCGGGCCGCTCCGGGCACGTGTCCCGGGGCGGCCCGCCACGCTTTCCAGGGCGCGGAACCCGTCAGAGATACGGGCCCGAACGGGCTCCGCCGTGCGGCGGTGTCCCGAACTCGCCGTCCTCGGGGCCGACGCCCGGCGGCAGCGCCCGGCGCATCTGCTCCAGCTGGGCGCGGGCCGCCATCTGCTGGGCGAACAGCGTCGTCTGGATGCCGTGGAAGAGACCCTCCAGCCAGCCGACCAACTGCGCCTGGGCGATACGCAGCTCCGCCTCGGTGGGAACCACGTCGTCCGTGAAGGGCAGCGACAGCCGCTCCAGCTCCTCGATCAGCTCGGGCGCCAGCCCGTCCTCCAGCTCCTTCACCGAACTGGAGTGGATCTCCTTGAGCCGGACCCGGCTGGCCTCGTCGAGAGGTGCCGCCCTGACTTCCTCCAGAAGCTGCTTGATCATGCTGCCGATCCGCATGACCTTCGCCGGCTGTTCGACCATGTCCGTCACGGGAACCTCGCGCGACTCGTCGTCACCACTGCCCTCGCCAGGAGTGACACCGCCGAGCGCCATGCCGTCCGGACCGACGACCAGGACGTGCGGGCTCTCCTGCGAGCGTTCGTTCATCGGCTGGTTCATACCCCCATTGTTCCGCACCGGCACCTGGTACGGAGGGCGAGGGGGGACCCGGCGGCCCCGGATACCCCACCGGGGATTCACCGGCGGCGCAGCCGCAGCCCCAGGAACGCCAGCCCCAGCCCGAGTCCGGTCAGCGCCAGCCCGGTGCCCAGCGGCAGTACCCGCATCGCCCGGCCGGACGGCTCGGCCGCGGTACGGCCCGTCTCGTACCGGCGCTGCGGCGGCGCCAGCTCCCGGGCCATCGGCGGCCCCTCCGTCTCCGGCGGGGTCAGCCCGGACGGTGTCCACCGGGGCACCAGCTGCCAGGACCGGCCGCCCTCCCCCTCCTCGCTGA
This sequence comes from Streptomyces sp. NPDC045899, assembly GCF_056431485.1. NCBI lineage: Bacteria > Bacillati > Actinomycetota > Actinomycetes > Kitasatosporales > Streptomycetaceae > Streptomyces > Streptomyces sp. NPDC045899. The sequence continues at coordinate 86,753 of NZ_JBWKKP010000008.1, read as the reverse complement.
ACCCGCCGTCGTCGGCGGGGGGCGAGGCGGCGGGCGGATCGGTCCGGCCCGGGTGCGTACGGCCCTCCCCGGCGTGGGTGCCCGCGAGCCCGCCGTCGTCGGCCCGTGCCACGGGGGCCGACGACAGCACGGCCACCACGAGCAGGGCCGCGGGAAGGGTGCGGAGCGCAGGGGTCACGGTCGTCACTCTCCCGTGCTGAACCGGTGCGTAACGGGTTCAGGTTCACACAGGGGTGCGAACTGGGCATTCCAGGCACCGCTGTCCGTGTTCCGGCCCGGGTCAGACCGTGAGCAGCACCTTGCCCACATGCTCACCGGAGTCCAGCAGCCGGTGCGCCTCCGCGGCCTCCCGCATCGGCACCGTACGGTCCACGACCGGACGGACCCGGCCACTGCCGATCAGCGGCCAGACGTGCTCCCGCACCGCCGCGACGATCGCCGCCTTCTGCGGCAGCGAACGGCCCCGCAGCCCGGTGGCCATCACCGCGCAGCTCTTGGCCAGCAGGGTGGCGAGGTTGAGCTCGGCCTTCACCCCGCCCTGGAGGCCGATGACGGCCAGCCGGCCGTTCACGGCGAGCGTCTCCACATTCCGGGCGAGGTACTTGGCGCCGACGATGTCCAGGATGACGTCCGCCCCCGCACCGTCGGTGCCCCGGCGCACCTCCTCCACGAAGTCCTGCTCGCGGTAGTTGATGAGGATGTCGGCCCCCAGCTCACCGCAGGCCGCCAGCTTCTCCGCGCTCCCCGCGGTCGCCGCGACCCGCGCCCCGACCGCCTTCGCGAGCTGGATCGCCATCGTGCCGATCCCGCTGGAGCCGCCGTGCACCAACAGCGTCTCGCCCGGCCGCAGATGGGAGATCATGAAGACGTTCGACCATACGGTCGCGGTCACTTCGGGCAGCGCCGCCGCGGTGACCAGGTCGACCCCCTCCGGCACCGGCAGCACCTGCCCCGCCGGAACCACCACCCGCTCCGCGTAGCCGCCGCCCGCGAGCAGCGCGCACACCTCGTCCCCCACCGCCCAGCCGGTGGCACCGGGGCCCACCGCGGCGATCCGGCCCGAACACTCGAGACCCGGATGGGAAGGGGCGCCGGGCGGCGGCGGATAGACGCCCTGACGCTGCAGCAGATCGGCGCGGTTGACACCACCGGCCACCACATCGATGAGGACTTCCCCCTCACCGGGCACGGGGTCGGGCACCTCCGCCCACAGAAGCGCTTCCGGTCCGCCGGGTTCGGGAATCGTGATCGCATGCATGGCCGCGAGGCTACTCCCGCCGCTCACTCCTCCGACGGCGTCGGCGCGCGCACGATCGTGATCAGCCGGTCGGCCGCCTGGAGCGGGCTCGCGTCCGGGTCGTCGTACGCCAGCAGCCGGTGGCCGCGCCGCACCGAGACCACCAGGTCGTCGGTGTCCCGCACCGAACGGCCCACCTCCGCCTTGACCACCGTGCGCTCCACCAGGTCCAGTCCGCTGCCCTGCTGGATCAGGTCCTCGATCACCGCGCCCGCGGTCGGGCTCTGCACGCTCATCCCGAGCAGCCGCCCCGCCGCACTCGCGCTGGTGATCACCGCATCGGCGCCGGACTGGCGCAGCAGCGGCGCGTTCTCCTCCTCCCGCACCGCGGCCACGATGTTGGCGCGCTTGTTGAGCTGCCGTGCCGTCAGGGTGACCAGCACCGCGGTGTCATCGCGCTGGGTCGCGATCACGAACTGCCGCGCCCGTTGCGCCTCCGCCCGCAGCAGCACATCGCTGCGGGTCGCGTCGCCCACGACCCCCGCGTACCCCTCCGCGTTGGCCGCCTCGATCACCTTGTGATTGGGATCGACGACCACCACCTGGTTCTTGCGCAGCCCGGTCGCGCAGAGCGTCTGCACGGCGGACCGCCCCTTGGTCCCGAAGCCGACGACAACGGTGTGATCGCGCAAGGCGGACCTCCAGCGGTTCAAGCGGTACTGCTCACGGGTGCGTTCGGCCAGGACCTCGAGGGTGGTGCCGACCAGGATGATCAGGAAGATCACGCGTAGCGGGGTGACGAGCAGGATGTTGCTGAGCCGCGCGCTGTCGCTGTACGGGACGATGTCGCCGTAACCGGTCGTGGACAGCGTGACGGTCGAGTAGTACACGGAGTCCAGGAAGTCGACGTGGTTGTCGCTGTTGTCGTGGTAGCCGGCCCGGTCCGTGTACACGATGACCACGGTCAGCACCATCACGAACAGGGCCAGCAGCAGTCGGCTGACGACCTGGCGCAGCGGACCCGCCGAGAAGTGGGGCAGCCGGACACGGTGACTGGTGTCCTCGGGGGGACGGGCGGCCGCGTCCTGACTGGGCAGCTTCACGCAAGGGCCTCCGGGGTGGGTATGCCGTCGTCGTCATCGGATCTGCCGGGGGCCGTGGCCCCGGCCGGTACCGCGGGTGTCCTGCCGTACCCGACCGACCAGGGCAGCGGCAGCACCTCGACCGGGTCGTCCAGGTCCGCGCCGCCGGGCGGGACCACGGCGAGCCCGTCCGCCGCCGCGATACCGCGCAGCATCGCCGGACCGCTGAAGCGGAGCGGCAGGGCCGCCCCGCGCCGGAAGGCCACGGGCACCAGCCGGGTGTCGGCCGGATGTCCGCGCACCGCCGCGGCCAGCGGCATCCGGCGCGACTCGGTCCCGGGGCGGGCCCCGAGGGTGCGCAGCAGCGGCTCGGCGAGGGTCAGCAGACCGGAGACGGCGGCCAGCGGATTGCCCGGCAGACCGACCAGGTGCCGGCCGGACGCCAGCCGTGCCAGCAGCATCGGATGCCCCGGCCGTACCTTCACCCCGTCGACCAGCAGCTCCGCCCCCAGGCGGCGCAGTGTGGGGTGCACATGGTCCACCGGTCCGGCCGCGGTGCCGCCGGTCGTGACGATCACATCGGCGGTCGACCCGGCCACGGCCGCGTGGACCGCGTCGGCGTCGTCGGCCAGCCGGCTCGTCCGCACCACCTCGGCGCCGAGCGCCCGCAGCCACGGACCGACCATGGGGCCCAGCGCGTCCCGGATCCGGCCGTCCCGCGGCCGGCCCTCGGTCAGCAGCTCGTCCCCGAGGACGAGGACCTCGACGCGCGGGGCGCGGACGGTGACCAGCTCGTCGTAGCCGGAGGCCGCGGCGAGCCCCAGCACGGCGGGGGTGACCGGGGTGCCCGCGGGCAGCAGGTGATCGCCGCTGCGGCACTCCTGGCCCCGGTTCCGGATGTCCTGGCCCATGGCGACCGGATGGGCGGGAGCGGCGTGGAGCCAGCCGTCACCGCTGTCGGTGCCGTGTTCGGAGCGGAGGACGGCGGTGACGCCGGGCGGGATCCGGGCACCGGTGGCGATGCGGACGGCCCGCCCGTCGGGGAGCGGGGCGGGGGCGCCGTGCCCGGCGAGGACCCCGGGCTCCTCGGGGTCCTGGAGGAGGCGCCAGGGACCGGGACCGGCGAGGGCCCAGCCGTCCATGGCGGAGGTGTCGAACGGCGGAAGGTCGGTGAGGGCCGCGAGGGGCTCGGCGAGGACCTCGCCGAGCGCGTCGGCGAGCGGGCGCACGACGGTGGCGGCGGGCGCCGCTGCCTGCGCTTGGGGGGCTTGGGGGGCTTGGGGGGCGGCGGAGGCGGTCGCGCGGGCGGCGGACCAGGTGTGGGGGGTGGTGGGTACGCCGGGGTCGTCTTCCGGATGCGGGTCCGGGGCCTCCGGTGCGGGGGCCCCGGACCGTCTGTTCCTGGCGCCGGTGCCCGGGGACGTGTGGTCCGTGTGGTCGCGCGGAGACCGGCGCGACATATGCACGAGAGCCTCCAGGGCCCCCACCCCTGCGTCCCCGGTCGCTCCCGTCTCGTCAGCGGCTTCCCCGGCGCTTCCCGGGGTCGCGCGGCGGCGCTCCGGCGGTGGGGTCCGGCGGCCGGTACGTCCGCGGGCGAGGTCGAGGGCGGGGCTGGCCCAGTCCCGTTCCTCGTCGTCGTCCTCGGGCGGGGACGCGGGCGTCGCCCGCTCGTTGGCGAGCGCCAGCGCCTCGTCGACCTCACGGTCGAGCGCCTCGTCGTCCCCCGTCCCGTCGCGTCGCGTCATCCCGCCGACTGCTCCGGTGTCCCGGCCTCGTCGGCCCAACGGGCGGCCAGCGCCGACGCCTTGCGCATCGCCTCGGCCAGCGCCTCGGGTCCGCCGCCCTGGGCCGCGGCATAGCCGACGAGGAAGGTGGTCAGCGGGGCGGCGGGGCGGGCGACTCCGTGCGCGGCGTCGCGTGCCAGGTCGAGCAGGGCGGCGGTGTCGACATCGAGGTCGATCCCGAGTTCGGCCTTGACCGCGGTGATCCATTCATCCAACACGACTCCATGCTCCCTGATCCGCGCACGGGCTGTCGTGATGTCCTCCCAGGTGTCGCAGTCGAAGGACGCCGTCGGGTGGTGGAGGAGACCGAGGGAGAGCTCGGAGGTGAGCAGCCGGAGCGGAAGGCCGGAGAGGCGCCCGTGCTCCGCGGCGAGCAGCGCGAGCTCGCGCCGCAACGCCTCGGCACGATAGGCGGCGACGAGGGGCTGGTCCCGTCCGTCGGCGTCCGTGAGGATCACACCGTCGCCGTCCCCCACCCCGCTGAGCAGGGCGGTCACGGTATCGGCGGTGAGAAAGGGCAGATCGGCGGAGAGCACGACCACGACGGGCGCGGTGGTCTGCCGTACGCCCGCGTCCAGGGCGGCCACGGGCCCGCCGCCCGGCGGCTCCTCGCGGACCCAGCGGACGGGCCGGGCGGTCGGCCTGCGCGGTCCGACGACGACGGTCTCCCCGGCACCCCGGCAGGCGGCCAGCACACGGTCGAGCAGGGCGCGTCCGCCCACCCGCAGAGCGGGTTTGTCCGCCCCACCGAGGCGCCGGGCGGCGCCTCCGGCCAGGATCACAGCGTCATACGCACCGGGAGTCACCCCACGAGTATGGCCCGCGGGGCACGCCCCGACCCCACCCCCACCGGCGCACCAGAGCACCATGAGGCGGCTCCGACCCGACGGCCCACCACCCGCGCCGTATGCCGCGACGCAGACAGGACCGCGGGCGGCCGTGCGGACCACCACCGGCACCGCACGCCAGAGGGACACGACGAGGTCCTGTCCTGCCGGTCTTCGTGAGCCCGCGGTGTCTGGTGCCGGGGGCACCTCCCAGCGGTAGCCGGGGGCGGCTGGGCCAAGCCGCTGACGAGACGGGAGGGGCCGGGGTCGCAGGGGTGGGGGCCCTGGACGCTTCGGGGTCCCCCATGCCGAAGGCCAGGGGCGGATTGTGGCGCCGGTCTCCGCGCGACCACACGGACCCACACGTCCCCGGGCACCGGCGCCAGGAACAGACGGTCCGGGGCCCCCGCACCGGAGGCCCCGGGCCCGCACCCGACCACACCCCGGGCGCACCCAATCCACCTGCGGTCACAACCCCCGCAGCAGCACCATCGGCCGCTCCACACAGTCGGCCACGTACCTCAGGAACCCACCGGCCGTCCCGCCGTCGCACACCCGGTGGTCGAACGTGAACGACAGCTGCACCACATGCCGCACCGCGAGCTCACCCTCGTGCACCCACGGCTTCGGGACGATCCGGCCGACGCCGAGCATCGCCGCCTCCGGGTGGTTGATGATCGGCGTCGATCCGTCGACCCCGAAGACGCCGTAGTTGTTCAGGGTGAACGTGCCCCCCGTCAGCTCCGCCGGGGCGAGCGACCCCGCGCGGGCGGACTCGGTCAGCCGGGCGATCTCCGCGGAGAGCCCCTCGACACTGCGGGCGTGCGCATCGCGCACCACCGGTACGACCAGCCCCCGATCGGTCTGCGCCGCGAAGCCGAGGTGCACCTCGGAGAGACGGACGATCTCGCGGCTCTCCATGTCCACCCGGGCGTTGAGCTCGGGGTAGCGGGCGAGCGCCGCCGTGCAGATGCGGGCCAGGACGGCGAGCAGGGAGACCTTCGGGCCACCGGCGGCGTTCATGGCCGTGCGGGCGGCGAGCAACTCCGTGGCGTCGGCGTCCACCCAGCAGGTGGCGTCGGGGATCTCCCGACGGCTCCGCGCCAGCTTGTCGGCGACCACGCCCCGCAGGCCGCGCAGCGGAACGCGCTCCTCCTGCCCCGACGCCGGAGCGGAGACAGCCGCGGCGAGGCCGTCCGCCATCACCCCGTTGGCGACACCGTTCGTCACACCGCGGCCGACCGCGACGCCGTCGACACCACTGACGCCGCCGCCCCGTACCGCCCGCTCGACATCCGCACGCATGATGAGCCCGTCGGGCCCGGAACCGGTCAGCTCGCGCAGATCGAGACCGTGTTCACGGGCGAGCCGCCGCACCAGCGGTGAGATCACCGGGATCGGCGCATCGGCGGGCCGCTCGTCCGCCGCGGCAACAGCCGGACGGGACACGGTCTCAGCCCCCACGCGCCCGGCCCCGGCCCCCGCCCCGACGGCCACCGCGCCAGCCGGAACCGCCACCGCGGCGGAGGCCGCCCCGGGCCGAACCCGGCGACGCCGCGCGGCCGGGGCGGTCGTGCCGTACCCGACGAGCACATTGCCCGACCCGCCATCGGACGCGGACGCGTCACCGGCGGAACCGGCTCCGCCCCCCGGCTCATCCGCCCCCTCCGGAACGGCGACCGTGAGCAGCGGCGCACCCACCGGCATCTCGGTGCCCTCGTCACCGAAGCGGGCGGTGACCACGCCGCCGTACGGACAGGGCACGTCGACCATGGCCTTGGCGGTCTCGACCTCGACGACCGGCTGGTCGATGGCGACGACATCGCCGACCTGGACCAGCCAGCGCACGATCTCCGCGCCGGTGAGCCCCTCACCCAGATCCGGAAGGGTGAACTCCCGCACCACGGCCATCAGACGGCCCTCCCCTCGGTGAACTCCGACTCCCACTGCAGCCGGGCGACGGCGTCCAGCACCCGGTCCACACCGGGCAGATGGTGCCGCTCGAGCATGGGCGGCGGGTAGGGAATGTCGAACCCGGTGACCCTGAGCACCGGCGCCTCGAGGTGGTGGAAGCACCGCTCGGTGATCCGGGCGGCGATCTCCCCGCCGGGCCCGCCGAACCCGGTGGCCTCGTGGACGACGACAGCCCGCCCGGTGCGGCGGACCGAGGCGCAGACCGTCTCGTCGTCGAAGGGCACGAGCGAGCGCAGATCGACGACCTCGAGGTCCCAGCCCTCGGCACGGGCCGCCTCGGCGGCCTCGAGGCAGATGGGAACGGAGGGTCCGTAGGAGATGAGCGTGGCGCTGCGGCCCCGCCCGGCCCGGCCACCGGCCGGCGCCGTATCGCCCACCGCGGCGCCGCCCGGCCGCCGGACCACGGCCTGTCCGATCGGCGGGACCTCGTCGGGCCGGTCGGGCGACCAGTCGCCCTTGGACCAGTAGAGCCGCTTGGGCTCGAGGAAGACGACGGGGTCGTCGGAGGCGATGGCGGCACGCAGCAGCCCGTAGGCGTCGGCGATGGTCGCGGGGGCGACGACATGGAGGCCGGGGGTGGCCATGTAGTAGATCTCGGAGGAGTCGCTGTGGTGCTCGACCCCGCCGATGCCGCCGCCGTACGGCACCCGCACGGTGATCGGCAGCGGCATGGCGCCGCGCGTCCGGTTGCGCATCTTGGCGACATGGCTGATGAGCTGCTCGAAGGACGGGTACGCGAAGGCGTCGAACTGCATCTCGACGACGGGCCGCAGCCCGTACATCGCCATCCCGACGGCGGTGCCGAGGATGCCCGCCTCGGCCAGCGGCGTATCCGTACAGCGGGTGTCGCCGAACTCCTTGGCGAGCCCGTCGGTGACGCGGAAGACACCGCCGAGGGTGCCGACATCCTCGCCGAGGACGTGGACGGAGGGGTCGGCGGCCATGGCGTCACGCAGGGCGCGGCCGAGGGCCTGGGCCATGGTCGCGGGCTTGCGGGCGGTGCCGGTCCCGGCGGCTGTGGCGGTGGTCATCGTGCACCCTTTTCGGATTCGTCGGCCTCGGCCTCGGCCTCGAGCTCGGCGCGGAGCTGGGCCGCCTGCTCACGCAGCTGGCTGGTCTTGTCGGCGTAGATGTGCTCGAAGAGCTCCATGGGATCGACGACCGGCTCCTGGTTCATCCGCTCGCGCAGACCGGCGGCGAGCCGCTCCGCGGACTCGCGCACGGCTTCCACGCTCCGGTCGTCGAGCAGATCGCGGTCCCGCATCGCGTCCTCCAGGAGCGCTATCGGGTCATGTGCCCGCCATGCCTCGACCTCGTCGTCGGTCCGGTAGCGGGTGGCGTCGTCCGCGTTGGTGTGGGCGTCCATCCGGTAGGTGACGGCCTCGACGAGGGTGGGGCCCCCGCCGGCGCGGGCCCTGCGCACGGCCTCGTCGAGGACCTGGTGGACGGCGGCCGCGTCATTGCCGTCGACCAGACGGCCGGGCATGCCGTAGCCGACGGCCTTGTGGGCGAGCGAGGGCGCGGCGGTCTGCTTGGCGAGCGGGACGGAGATCGCGAAGCCGTTGTTCTGGACGAGGAAGACGACCGGTGCCTGCCAGACGGCGGCGAAGTTCAGGGCCTCGTGGAAGTCGCCCTCGCTGGTGCCGCCGTCGCCGACGAGGGCGAGGGCCACCACGTCATCGCCCTTGAGGCGGGCGGCGTGGGCCAGCCCGACCGCGTGCGGCAGCTGGGTGGCGAGCGGGGTGGACAGGGGAGCGACGCGGTGGTCGCGCGGGTCGTAGCCGGAGTGCCAGTCGCCGCGGAGCAGGGTGAGTGCCTGGACCGGGTCGAGGCCGCGTACGACGGCGGCGAGGGTGTCGCGGTAGCTGGGGAAGAGCCAGTCGCGCTCCTCGAGCACCAGACCCGCGGCCACCTGACAGGCTTCCTGACCGGTGGAGGACGGATAGACGGCCAGACGGCCCTGCCGGGTCAGCGCGGTGGCCTGCGCGTTGTACCGGCGGCCGTGCACCAGCTCGCGGTGGAGCCTGGTGAGCAGGTCGGCGGCGACGTCCGCGGCGGCCGCGGTGCCCAGCAGGCGGTACGGCTCGGCGTCGGGCAGCAGCGGCGCGGCGTCGGCGCGGGGCCGCCAGGCGGGCGGGGGAGTGGGCCGGTAGGCACCGGGCTGCTCAAGGACCGTCATGACGCGACCTCCGGGACTTGAGGGAGGTGGTGCTCAGCACCTCGCTCGAGGGTGGTAGGTGGAAGACAGGCGGGCGGACAGCAGGAACGTGAGGCACGCCACAGCGGCACCCCTCCCTACCGATTGTTCGGTCGCTGACGCATTTTGGCTACAGGCGACCCCAGCCTGTGGACAAACGGTTCCGCGCCCCCTGAGATGAAGACAGGATGTCCATTCAGGGGAGGCGGGGCGGTATGCGGGACGAACAGATGGCCCATTCGGACGGCAAACCGCCCGCTCGGCCACTGGACTCCATCGACCGCGACATCCTCCGTCTGCTACGGGCGGACGGCCGGGCCTCGATACGCTCCGTGGCGGATCAGGTACACGTGTCCAGGGCCAATGCCTACGCCCGGATCAACCGTCTGATCGACGATGGGGTGATCCGCGGTTTCAGCGCCCGGGTGGACCAGGAGCGGGCCGGTCAGGGCGCGTCCGCGTACATCACGCTGAAGATCGTCCAGAATTCCTGGCGCACCGTGCGCGAGCAGCTCAGGGAGCTTCCGGGCGCCGCCCACATCGCACTGGTCAGCGGGGATTTCGATGTGCTGCTGCTGGTGCACACCCCGGACAACCGCTCGCTGCGCGAGCTGGTCCTCACCCGGATCCAGGCGATGCCGGAGGTACTGAGCACCCGGACGCTGCTGGTCTTCGAGGAGACGGACCTCGATTCGGAGCCGTGACCGGCCCCGGCTCAGGCCCCCTCGGTCTTGGTGCGCAGACCGGCGAAGGCGGTGTGCACCACCGCGTCGGCGACCTCGTCGGAGGTCGCGGCCCCACCGCGGCCCGGCCGGTACCACTCGACAATCGAGTTGATCATGCCGAAGAGCAGCCGGGTGGCCAGCCGCGCGTCCACGTCCGTCCGGAGGTCACCCTCGGCCGCGGCCTGCTTGAGCAGTTCGGCGACCTGGTGGTCGAACTCCCGGCGGCGTTCCATGGCCCAGCGCTCGGTGTCGGTGTTGCCCCGGACGCGGAGCAGCAGCGTGACGTAGGCCAGCTCCGTCATCAGCACCTCGGTGGTGCGCCGGACGACGTGCTCCAGCCGCTCCACGGCCCGGCCCTCGCGCGCGGCCGGCTCCTGCAGGATGCCGAACAGACCGTCCAGCGCCCGGCTTATGGCCAGCCGCAGCAGCTCTTCCTTGCCCTTGACGTGGTGGTAGATCGACGACTTGGAGATCCCCGCGGCGCGGGAGAGGTGCTCCATGGAGGTGCCGTCGTAGCCGCGCTCGTTGAACACCTCGACGGCAACCGCGAGCAGCGATTCGGGCGTATAGGTGTCGCGCTTGGCCATGGTCATGATTAGAGCAGCTCTTCCTGGCGGGCGGCACGCCGGATCAGCGCCTGGGAAGGCGCGTAGCGGCCGGTGGGGTAGGAGTCATGGAGGTGGCGCAGGGTGTCGCGCACCCAGCGGGCGCCGAGTTCGTCGCCCCACTCCAGCGGACCGCGCGGGTAGTTGACCCCGGACCGCATGGCGGTGTCGACGTCCTGGGGGCTCGCCACCTCCCGCGCGACGGCGTCCAGGGCGAAGTCGACGAGCATCGCGACGGTACGGGCCACGATCATCCCGGGGACGTCCCGGACCACGCTGACCTGCTTGCCGAGCGCCTGGAACAGCCCGATCGCGGTCCGTACGGACTCCGGGGAGGCGGTCCCGGACGGGGCGAGGGCGATCCGTGAGGCGGTGCGGTAGTCCAGGGCGAGGTCGAAGTGGATACGGGCGGCGCGGCCGGTGGTGGCCGGCGAGCCTTCGGTCAGCGACAGCGGGGTGCCGTCGGGGAGGACCAGATGTCCCCCCGCGGACCGGGGCTCACGGGCGACCGTGATCCCGGCTTCCTCGATGAGCCCGACGAGCGCGGCCGCAGGCCCCAGGTCACCGTGCAGGACCACCTTGTCGGGGGCTTCGCAGGGTTCCGCGGTGTGCGGGGCGGGGCGCGGGGCGTCCTCCGCGTGGTCGAACCAGCCGTGGCCTGACTTGCGCCCGTGCCGCCCGGCGTCGACGAGCTGCCGCTGGGCGAGGGAGGGGGTGAATTTCGGATCGTGGAAGAAGGATTCCCAGACGGAGCGGGTGACGGCCTCGTTGACGTCCTGGCCGATCAGGTCGGTCAGCTCGAAGGGCCCCATCCGGAAGCCTCCGGACTCGCGCAGCACGGCGTCGATGGTGGCGGGGTCGGCGGCGCGCTCCTCATGGACGCGGAAGGCCTCGGCGTAGAAGGGGCGGGCGAGCCGGTTGACGATGAAGCCGGGGGTGTCGGCGCAGCGTACGGGCGTCTTGCCCCAGGCGGCGACGGTCTCGTACGCACGGTCGGCGGCGGCCTGGTCCGTGGCGGCGCCGCGGACGACCTCGACCAGCGGCAGCAGCGGGGCGGGGTTGAAGAAGTGCAGCCCGACGAAGCGGCCCGGCAGCCGCAGGGCGCCCGCGACGGCCGTGACGGAGAGCGAGGAGGTGTTGGTCGCCAGCACACAGCGGTCGGAGACGACCGACTCCAGCGCGGTGAACAGCTGCTGCTTGGCGCCCAGTTCCTCGAGGATCGCCTCGATGGCGAGGTCCGCGTCGGCCAGCTCCTCGATGGCGGCGACCGGCGCGAGCCGGCCGAGGGCCGCGTCACGGCCGGCCGCGGTGAGACGGCCCTTGTCCACCAGTCGGCCGAGCCGGGCGGCGATGGCCCCGACGGCGTGGTCCGCCCGGCCGGGCGCGGCGTCGTAGAGCCGTACGGGATGTCCGGCGACCAGTGCCACCTGGGCGATCCCCTGGCCCATGGTGCCGGTGCCGATGACGGCGACGGTGCTGGTGTGCGCCGGTTCCCGGTCGATCGCAGTCATGCCGCTGATCCTCTCGGACGAAGTTATCCACAGGTTCGCCAGGCCCTCTTGTCCCGACCGATCGTTCGGTTAATCTAACTCTGTCGACCATCCCAGCCCAGCTCAATCCCAGCCCGCCGAGGAGTTGGTCAGTCGTGACCACCGGACTCACCACCGCGCAGTTGACCGAGATGCACCGCCCCACCCTCGACCAGGCACTGGAGGCGATCCGTACCCGCGCGTACTGGTCCCCGCACCCCGAGCACCCCAAGGCCTACGGACCGGAGGGCAAGACGGGCCGCCCGAGCCTGGGCATCCCCGAGGGCCTCGCCGCGTTCGAGGCGCTGCGCGGCACCCGCTTCGACCTGGACCAGCCGGGCACCGACGGCTGGACGGGCTCGGAGGTCTCGCCGTACGGCGCGGAGATGGGCATGGAGTATCCGCACCCGGATATCGATGTCCTCCTCCCCGCGATGAAGGCGGGGATGCCCGCCTGGCGGGACGCCGGTCCCGAGACGCGCGCCCTGGTCTGCCTGGAGATCCTGGCCCGGATCAGCGCCCGCTCCCATGAGTTCGCCCAGGCCGTGATGCACACCAGTGGCCAGGCGTACATGATGGCGTTCCAGGCGGGCAGCCCCCACGCCCAGGACCGCGGGCTGGAGGCGGTGGCCTATGCCTTCGCCGAGCAGACCCGTACCCCGCAGTCGGCCGAGTGGTCCAAGCCCCAGGGCAAGCGGGATCCGCTGCGGCTGGACAAGACGTTCACCGCCGTTCCGCGCGGTATCGCGCTGCTGATCGGCTGCAACACCTTCCCCACCTGGAATGGCTACCCGGGGCTCTTCGCCTCGCTGGCCACCGGAAACCCGGTGCTGGTCAAACCGCATCCGCAGGCCGTGCTGCCGCTGGCACTGACCGTCCAGGCCGCGCGCGAGGTGCTGCGCGAGGCGGGCTTCGACCCCAATCTGGTGACGCTGGCCGCCGAGCGGCCGGACGAGGGCATCGCCAAGGCGCTCGCCGTGCGCCCCGAGATCCGCGTGATCGACTACACGGGCTCGACCGCCTTCGGCGACTGGCTGGAGACGCACGCCCGCCAGGCCCAGGTCTTCACCGAGAAGGCCGGGGTCAACACGGTCATCATCGACTCCACCGGTGACTACCAGGGCATGCTGGCCAATCTGGCGTTCTCGCTGTCCCTCTACAGCGGCCAGATGTGCACCACCCCTCAGAACCTGCTGATCCCCCGGGACGGCATCACCACCGAGGCCGGACCCAAGTCGTACGACGAGGTGGTGGCCGATCTCGGCGCCGCGGTCGAGGGGCTGCTCGGCGATGACGCACGGGCGAGCGCGCTGCTGGGCGCGATCGTCGGTCCCCGGGTGCAGGAGCGGCTGGAGGCCGCGCCGGGGCTCGGCGGGGTCGCGCTGGCCTCACGCTCGGTGACCCACCCCGAGTTCCCGGACGCCACGGTCCGTACGCCGCTGATGGTGAAGGCGGACGGGGCGCGGAAGTTCTGGGAGGCGGCGGACGCGGACGCGCCGTATCTGGACGAGTGCTTCGGGCCGGTCTCGTTCGCCGTCGCGGTGGACTCCGCGGCGGACGCGGTCGCCCTGCTGCGGCGCACCACCCGGGACAAGGGCGCGATGACCGTCGGCGCGTACACCACCTCGCCCGAGGTGGAGCGGCTGGTCGAGGAGGCGTGTCTGGAGGAGTGCGCGCAGCTCTCGCTCAACCTGACCGGCGGGGTCTATGTGAACCAGACCGCGGCCTTCTCCGACTTCCACGGTTCCGGCGGCAATCCGTCGGCCAACGCCACCCTGTGCGACGGCGCCTTCGTGGCCGGCCGCTTCCGCATGATCGAGGTGCGGCGCCAGGCGTAGCGCCCGTCGGGTCCGCGCGGCGGCGGCTCAGCCGGCCGCCGCGTGGACCCGCACCCAGCTGTGCATCGCGATGGCCGCCGCCGCACCCGCGTTGATCGAGCGGGTGGAGCCGAACTGCGCGATCGAGCACACCATGGCCGCGTGACGGCGGGCCTCCTCCGTCAGCCCCGGCCCCTCTTGGCCGAAGAGCAGCACACAGCGGCGCGGCAGTTCGGTGGTCTCCAGCGGCACCGCGCCCGGGAGGTTGTCGATACCGATCACCGGCAGCCCCTCGGCGGCGGCCCAGGCGGTGAGCTCGGCGGTGTCCGGATGGTGCCGGACGTGCTGATAGCGGTCGGTGACCATGGCCCCGCGCCGGTTCCAGCGCCGTCGCCCCACGATGTGGATCTCCTTCGCCAGGAACGCGTTGGCCGTGCGTACCACGCTCCCGATGTTGAAGTCGTGGCTCCAGTTCTCGATGGCCACATGGAAGTCATGGCGGCGGGTGTCGAGGTCGGCGACGATCGCCTCACGGGTCCAGTAGCGGTAGGGGTCGGCAACATTGCGGCGGTCACCGTGTTCGAGCAGCTCCGGGTCGTAGCGGTCGCCGGTCGGCCAGGGGCGGGGGTGCGGGCCGACGCCGACCTCGGGCGTGAAGCCCTCGTCGTACTGGACCGGTTCCTGGGCGCTGCTGCCGCCGGGGTGGATGTCGCTGCTCACCCGATGAGCGTACGGGCCCGGGGCTCCTCGTCGCGCTCCGGAGCCCGTGGCCCGCGCAGCCGCCGCACCCGCGCCACCACCCGGCTCCGGACCCCGGTCGCACGGGCGCCGGCCCACAGCAGGAAGGCCGTGGGCAGGAACACCGCGTCGGCGGCGAGCGCGGCGAGCGAGAAGAAGGGCAGCCCCAGCATGATCGCTATGCCGAGGTGCTCCAGCATCAGCAGGACGAGCATCACATTCTTGGCCCGCCGGTTGAGCAGGGTGAAGGGGAAGGCGACCTGCATGATCACCGTGCCGTAGGTCAGCACCATCACCAGCGTGCCGTTGGACGACATGAGATCGGCGAGACCGGGCCAGGGCGCGAAGTAATCCAGGTGCAGCGGGTAGTACAGGGCGGTGCCGTCCTGCCAGCGCGAGCCCTGGATCTTGTACCAGCCGGCCGTGGCGTAGAGCAGACACACCTCACCCATGATCACCAGCAGGGTGCCGTTGTGCGCGAGGTTGGCGAGCACGTCCAGGACGGTGCGCGGCTCCCCCGGCGCGTAGCGCCCCACCAGCCACCAGCCGGCCTGCACGATCCACAGCCCCCACAGGACCGTGCCCCAGCCGATCCCGGGCAGCGGCCCGTCGGCCGTCAGCGAGAGCCGGGCGTCGGTGAACAGCTGCGCCCAGAGGAGCACCGGACCCAGCACGGCCCAGAGCACGACACCCGTCGTATCGCGGGAGGGTTCCTTGCGCCGCGCCGCCCGGCGGGCGTCCAGCGACCACACCTGTCCGCACCGGGTCAGTGCCAGATAGGTCGCCATCAGATGGATGAGGTTGTCGCCGCCGTCGCCGATGAAGACGCTGCGGTTCTGGAGCGACAGCACACCGAGCATGAAGAGCACGGACATGGTGCGGGTGCGCCAGCCGAGCAGGAGGAGCACGCTCGACACGATGCCCAGGGTGTAGACGATCTCGAACCAGAGGGTGCTGTCGGTCCATATCAGCGCGCTGAAGGCGCGGTTGGTGTCCAGCAGCCGGTTGGCCATGTCCCAGCTCATCGGGGAGTCGGGCCCGTACAGCTCGCGGCGGTGGGGCCATTCCCGCAGCAGGAAGAGCAGCCAGGTGAAGGAGAACCCGATCCGGACGATCGCGGTCTGGTACGGGCCGAGCGCCGCACCGCTGACGCGGGCGTGACCGCGCGCCACGGCGGAGTGCAGCCGGTCGCCGAGCCGTGCGCGCCCGCCGGGCCCGGTGGGCGGCCGCTCGGAGTCGGGCGGGGGCGTGGCGCCGGGCTCCGGCTCCGGCTCGGATGCGTTCGAGGGGGTTGCGGGCGCGGTCACCGGCTCTTCGCCTCCGGAAGGTCGTCGCCGGTCACCGGCCACCACGGCAGGAGGCGGTAGACCGTCTTGGTGCCGATCTTCTCGTCGCTCCACGACGGCGCGGGCAAGGCGGTGGTCGCGGACCGCACCTGGATCCGCTCCACGGTGCCGCCGTCTTCCTCGCGGCCGAAGCGGAGCATCACGATCCGGCGGATGTACTGCTCGAAGAGCGGACCGCGCTCCCCGACCGACCGGTCCTGCTCATCGTGCGAGGAGACGTAGAACTCCCATGCCCGCCGCAGCTCGTTCTGCTGGGTGTGGCTGGGCAGCGGATTGTGCCGGATGGCCGCGCCGTCCTCCGCCGAGAGGTTTCTCCACCTGGTGGTCGCGGTCCCGCCGTCGGCCGTGCGGATCTCCGCGCGGGCCTGGACGGCGATGTTCTGCTGGAGCGGATTGGGGGCGAACAGCTTCCAGTTCCGCTCGAACTCCGGATAGACGTAGTCGTCGATGGCCTCGCCGTGCTGCTCGGTGAGCGTGTTGGACGGCGCGACGTTCAGGAACGCCATCCCGAGGTGGATGGCGGCCGCCACGGCCGCGATCGCGGTGGCCACCGCGATGATCAGCTGGGCGGGCAGGGAGAGCGACGCGAGCCGTCGCGCCGTCTCGTCGTCCGTCTCCGGCTCCGCCATACCCGCCCGCTCCGATGGTGTCCGGGGCTCCCGCCCGCCTGGCCGGCCGCGTCATCCGCGGTCCCTCACGCCCCCGGAACGGTACCCATGCGGAACCGTCGGCACAGCGCCCTCGACGTTATCCACAGGCTTGACACCCTACGTTCCCGCGGCACACCATTGAACCGAACGATCGGTCGGTCGGCTGGCCGGTCGCGGGGACGGATGGCGAAGGGGCTTCGCATGACGACGATGGCGGCGGACGCCGGGGCGTACGAGGCGGTGTTCGACGCCGCTCTGGCCGCTGACGAGCGCATCGAGCCGCGTGACTGGATGCCCGATGACTACCGGGCGTCACTGGTCCGGCAGATGGCACAGCACGCCCATTCCGAGATCATCGGCATGCAGCCGGAGGCGAACTGGATCACCCGCGCCCCCTCGCTGCGGCGCAAGGCGATCCTGATGGCCAAGGTGCAGGACGAGGCGGGTCACGGCCTGTATCTCTACAGCGCGGCGGAGACCCTGGGCACCAGCCGGGACGAGCTGCTCGACAAGCTGCACAGCGGTCGGCAGAAGTACTCGTCGATCTTCAATTACCCCACGCTGACCTGGGCCGATGTCGGCGCGATCGGCTGGCTGGTGGACGGCGCGGCGATCACCAACCAGGTCCCGCTGTGCCGCTGCTCCTACGGCCCCTACGCCCGGGCGATGGTCAGGATCTGCAAGGAGGAGTCCTTCCACCAGCGCCAGGGGTATGAGCTGCTGCTCGCCCTCAGCCAGGGCACCGAGGCCCAGCACGCCATGGCGCAGGACGCGGTGGACCGCTGGTGGTGGCCGTCGCTGATGATGTTCGGCCCGCCGGACGACGCCTCGGCGCACTCCGCCCAGTCGATGGCCTGGAAGATCAAGCGGCACTCCAATGACGAGCTGCGTCAGCGCTTCGTCGACATCTGCGTCCCGCAGGCCGAGTCCCTCGGTCTGACCCTCCCCGACCCCGATCTCCGGTGGAACGAGGAGCGGGGCCACCACGACTTCGGAGCCATCGACTGGAGCGAGTTCCACGAGGTGCTGCGGGGCAACGGCCCGTGCAACACCCAGCGGATCTCCCAGCGGCGCCGGGCCCATGAGGAAGGCGCCTGGGTGCGCGAGGCAGCCGCCGCGTACGCGGCCAAGCACGGGGAGGAACAGGCATGAGTGGTGGCCGAAGCGGTGCGTGGCCGCTGTGGGAGGTGTTCGTCCGCAGCAGGCGCGGGCTCTCCCACACCCACGCCGGAAGTCTGCACGCGCCGGACGCCGAGATGGCCCTGCGCAACGCCCGCGATCTGTACACCCGCCGCTCGGAAGGGGTGTCGATCTGGGTGGTGCCCTCCACCGCGGTCACCGCGTCGTCGCCGGACGAGAAGGACCCGTTCTTCGAGCCGTCCGCCGACAAGCCCTATCGCCACCCCACCTTCTACGAGATCCCGGAAGGGGTGCAGCACCTGTGACCGCGGCCCTCGCCCTCGGCGATGACGCACTGGTGCTCTCCCACCGGCTGGGGGAGTGGGCGGGCCACGCCCCCGTGCTGGAGGAGGATGTGGCGCTCGCCAATATCGCCCTCGATCTGCTCGGCCAGGCCCGGGTGCTGCTCTCGCTGGTCGGTGACGAGGACGAGCTCGCCTATCTCCGCGAGGAGCGGGCGTTCCGCAATGTGCAGCTCGTCGAGCAGCCCAATGGGGACTTCGCCCACACCATCGCGCGTCAGCTCTACTTCTCCACCTATCAGGAGCTGCTCTACGAGCGGCTGGCCCGGGGCGGCGGCCCCTTCGCCCCGCTCGCGGCCAAGGCGGTCAAGGAGGTCGCCTACCACCGTGACCACGCCGAGCACTGGACGCTGCGGCTCGGCGACGGCACCGCGGACAGCCATGAGCGGATGCGGACGGCACTGGAGGCCCTGTGGCGGTTCACCGGTGAGCTCTTCGAGCCGGTGGAGGGGTGCGAGGTGGAGTGGAACACCCTGCACACCGACTGGCTGGACCGTCTCACCCCGGTCCTGAAGCGCGCCACCCTGGACGTTCCCGAGGGACCGCGGCGGGGTGCGTGGACGGCGGGCGCCGGTCGGCAGGGCGTCCACACCGAATCGTTCGGCCGGATGCTGGCGGAGATGCAGCATCTGCACCGCAGCCACCCGGGGGCGACATGGTGACCCCGGCGGCCCCTGCCTCCGGCACCACCGCGCTCGAGGAGGAGCTGCGGCGGCTGGCGGGATCCGTGCCGGATCCCGAGCTGCCCATGGTCTCCCTGGCCGAGCTGGGCGTGGTGCGGGGGCTCCGGGTGCTGGGTCCGGGCCGGGTCGAGGTCGAGCTGACCCCCACCTACACCGGCTGCCCGGCGCTGGAGTCGATGAGCGCCGATATCGAGCGGGTGCTGCATGACCGCGGGATCCCCGAGGTGGCCGTCCGTACGGTCCTCTCCCCGCCCTGGTCCACGGACGCCATCAGCGCCGAGGGCCGGCGGAAGCTGGCCGAGGCCGGGATAGCGCCGCCCTCGCCCAGCCGTGCCGAGGCGGGCGGCCCGGTCGCCGTCGAGCTGGGGGTGCGCTGCCCGCACTGCGGCTCCACCGAGACCAAGCTGCTCAGCCGCTTCTCCTCCACCGCGTGCAAGGCGCTGCGCCGCTGTGAGGCGTGCTGTGAACCCTTCGATCACTTCAAGGAGTTGTGATGGCCGCGGAAGCGGTGGTGGAGGCCACCACACACCATGGCGCGTTCCACCCGCTGCGGGTGGTGGCGGTCGAGCGGCTCACCGAGGACTCGGTGGCCGTCACCCTGCGGGTGCCGCCCGCGCTGCGGGAGACTTTCCGCTTCGTCCCCGGACAGCACATCGCGGTGCGGCGGTTCGTCGACGGCGCCGAGATACGGCGGACGTACTCGATCTGCACCCCGGCCGCCGACGGCGCGGGACCGGAGCTGCTGCGGGTGGGCGTCCGGCTGGTGGAGGGGGGCGAGTTCTCCACCTACGCCCTGAAGGAGTTGGCGGTCGGCGAGGTCATGGAGGTCATGGCGCCCGCGGGCCGGTTCGTGCTCGCACCCCGGCCGGGGCATTTCGCGGCGGTCGTCGGCGGCAGCGGGATCACCCCGGTGCTCTCCATCGCCGCCACCCTGCTGGAGCGGCAGTCCGAGGCCCGGTTCTGTCTGATCCGCAGCGACCGCACCGCCGCGTCCACGATGTTCCTGGAGGAGGTCGCCGACCTCAAGGACCGCTGGCCGGACCGGTTCCAGCTGGTATGCGCCCTCTCCCGGGAGGAGCAGCAGAGCGGGCTGGTCTCCGGGCGGCTGGACGAGGAGCGGCTCACCGCGCTGCTGCCCTCACTGCTGCCGGTGGACTCGGTGGACGGCTGGTTCCTCTGCGGTCCCTACGGTCTGGTGAGCGCCGCCGAGCGGGCGCTGCGCGGTCTCGGGGTGGCCCGTGGCCGGGTCCATCAGGAGATCTTCCACGTCGACACCGCCGATGAGACCGGCTCCGGCGCACCGCGCCCGGCCGGCACCGCTTCGCGGAGTTCGGTGACGGCCACCTTGGACGGCCGCTCCGGCACCTGGCCGGTGCAGGACGGGGAGGCGCTGCTGGAGACCGTGCTGCGCAACCGCGCGGACGCCCCGTACGCCTGCAAAGGCGGGGTGTGCGGCACCTGCCGGGCGTTCCTGGTCTCCGGCGAGGTGCGGATGGACCGGAACTTCGCGCTGGAGCCGGACGAGGTGGAGGCGGGCTATGTGCTGGCCTGTCAGTCCCATCCGGTCGGTGAGCGGGTGGAGTTGGACTTCGACCGCTGAAGCACGGTGGTGGCCGTTCCCTTCTTGTAGAACCTGTTCTATCTTGACCGGCCGTCGGACAGAGCCGCGGCGCGGGAGGACGAACAGTGGACTTCACCTTCACCGAGGAGCAGCAGGCGGCCGTCGAGGCGGCGAAAGCCGTCTTCACCTCCGTCGAACCGGACGGCGTGCCCAGCCCCGCACTGATCCGCGGGGCCGTGGCGGAGGACTTCGACCGTGGGCTGTGGAAGCGGCTCGCCGAGGGCGATCTCCTCGGCCTGACGCTCGACCCGCACCACGGCGGTTCGGGGCTGGACCTCATCGCGCTGTGCCTGGTGCTGCGCGAGTCGGCCCGGGTGCTGGCCCGGGTGCCGCTGCTGGAGTCCGCCGCGGCGGCCCTGGCGGTGCAGAGGTACGGCGGAGCGGAGCTCGGCGCGGAGGTCCTGCCCCGGGTGGTGCGCGGGGAGCTGGTGCTCACCGTCGCGCCGAACGGGCGGACCGGCCATGACCCGGCCGAACTCGCCGTGCGGGCCCATCAGGACGGCGACGGCTGGGTGCTGGACGGCGTCCAGACCGGTGTTCCCTGGGCGTATGGGGCCGACCGGGTGCTGACCCCCGCCCACACCGGCGCGGGCCGCACGGTCCTCGCCCTGGTCCCCCGGTGCCGGGACGGCGTCGCCCTGGACGAGCAGGTGTCCACCAGCGGTGAGCGGCAGGCCGAGATCCGTCTCGACGGGGTACGGCTGTCCGCCGCCGAGGTGCTGACCGCGGACGGTGCCTGGGAGTGGCTGCGGGAGATCCTCACCACCGGCACCTGTGCCCTCGCACTGGGCCTTGGCACCGCGGTGCTGGAGATGACCAGCACCTATGTCAGCGGACGTGAGCAGTTCGGCCATCCGCTGGCCACGTTCCAGGCGGTCGCCGTCCAGTCCGCCGACCGCTACATCGATCTGCGGGCCATGGAGGCCACCCTCTGGCAGGCCGCCTGGCGGCTGGGCGCGGAGGAGGAGCGGTCGACCGCGGGGGGCGCCCTTCCGCTCGCCGGGGACGTGGCCGTCGCCAAGATATGGGCGGCCGAGGGCGTACGGCGTGTGGTGCAGACCGCACAGCATCTGCACGGCGGCTTCGGCGCGGTCACCGACTATCCGCTGCACCGCTATCACGCCTGGGCCAAGCAGCTCGAGCTGTCACTCGGCCCGGCCGCCGCGCACGAGGAAGCCCTCGGCACGCTGCTGGCCACCCACACCGTCGCCTGACACCCAGGTACGAGGGCGCCCCGCCCGGCCCCCGTAGGCCGGGCCCGGCGCCCGGCGGGACCCCGCGCACCGGACGCCCGGGAACGGACGACTCACCGCGCACCGCCTCCGGGAGAGCGCGGAACCGACAGGGCCTAGGCCGTGTCGTTCGGATCTTCGTGGGTCCGCGACGACGGCTACGGCACCTCGCTGCGTTGTCGCCGGACCCGAGTACGCCCAGTACGCGGGTCAGGCTCCGCCTTGCGATGCTCCCCCAGCTAACGCTGGGAGGTGCCCCCTGCATCCGACGCCGCGGCCTGATCCACGAAGATCCAAACGACACGACCTAGAGAACGAACGCGCCGTCAGGGGTGTCGTCCTGGCCGGAGACCATGGGACGGCCCGCCGCGTGCCAGGCGAGCATGCCGCCGTCCACGTTCACCGCGTCCAGACCCTGCGCCACCAGATACTGCGTCACCTGCGCGGAACGGCCGCCGACCCGGCACATCACATGCACCCGCCGCCCGTCTCCCACCGACTCGGTCAGCTCACCGAACCGGGCGACCAGCTGGCCCATGGGAATGTGCAGCGCGCCCTCGACGTGCCCGGCCGCCCATTCGTCGCCCTCCCGGACGTCCAGCAGAAAGCCGTCGGCGGGTACGGCCGCGGCCTCCACCTGGGGAAGCTGGGCAAAATGCATCACTCACACCTCTCACACAACGTCGCGGCCTCGTCAGCCGCCGCACAACCTACTACCGGGCCAGCTCCGCCAGCCGGGCCTCCTTCTCGGAGACCTGGCCCAGCAGCTGCTCGGCGATCTCGTCCAGCAGTCCGTCCGGATCCTCCGGCGCCATCTTGATCATCGCGCCGATCGCGCTGTTCTCCAGCTCGGCGGCGACGGCCGCCAGCATCTCCTTGCGCTCGGCCAGCCACTCCAGCCGTGCGTACAGCTCCTCGCTGCGGCCGGCCCGGCGCTCCGGCTGCGGAGGTCCGGCCTCCCATTCCTCGGCCAGCGCACGCAGCGTCTCCACGTCCCCGGCCGCGTAGGCGGCGTTGACCCGCACGATGAACGCCCCGCGGCGCTCCCGCTCGGCCTCCTCCTCGGCCAGGTCCGGATGGGCCTTACGGGCCAGGTCCCGGTAGATCCGGCGGGCTTCCTCACTCGGCCGCACCCGCGGCGGCGGCTGCACCGGCTTCTCGGTCAGCATCGCGGCCGCCTCCGGCGAGAGGCCGTCGGAGTCGATCCAGCCGTGGAACAGCTCCTCCACGCCCGGCATCGGCTGCACCAGCCCCCGCGCCTCCCGCGCCCTGCGCTGGTCCTCGGGGTCGCCGGTGCGCTGTGCGACCGCCTCCGCGATCAGCGCGTCCAGTTCGTCGAGGCGCGAGTACATCGGTCCGAGGCGCTGGTGATGCAGTCGGGAGAAGTTCTCCACCTCCACCCGGAAGGTCTCCACCGCGATCTCGAACTCGATCAGCGCCTGTTCGGCCGCCCGCACCGCCCGCTCAAGGCGCTCGGTGGCCTGCGCCTCCTCGGCCGACCGGGCCTCCTCGGGCCGGTCCTGCGATTCCGCCTGGGGCTCGGCCTCGGACACGGACTGCTGTGCCTGCTGCTGCGCTTCCGGGTTCGTCACCCGCTCAGCCTACGTCCGGCACCCGGTCCCGCCCGAACCTCACACCCCCAGCTCGGCTGCCACCCGCCCGGAGCGCACCGCCGCGACCAGCGCCGTGTGGTCGGCCTCGGTGCGGTCGGCGTACGCCACCGCGAAGGCCGCCACCGCCTCGTCGAGCTCCTCCCCCTTGCCGCAGTAACCGGCCAGCAGCCTCGGATCGGCGCTGTGGGCGTGCGCCCTCGCCAGCAGCGCCCCGGTCATCCGCCCGTAGTCGTCCACCTGGTCGGCGGCCAGCGCCGCCGGGTCCACGCTTCCCTTGCGGTTCCGGAACTGCCGCACCTGGTACGGCCGCCCCCGGACCGTGGTCCAGCCCAGCAGGATGTCGCTCACCACCTGCATCCGCTTCTGGCCGAGGACCACCCGCCGTCCCTCGTGCCCGGCCTCGGGCACCGCGAACCCGGCCGCCCTCACATACGGCAGCAGCACGGACGGACGGGCCTCCTTCACCTGCAGCACCAGCGGCTCGCCCCGGTGGTCGAGCAGCAGCACCACATAGGAGCGCGTGCCCACACTGCCCGTTCCCACGACGCGGAACGCCACATCGTGCACCTCGTACCGGGCGAGCAGCGGCAGCCGGTCCTCGGGCAGCGTCGCCAGGTAGTCGCCGAGCGCCGATGCCACCGCCGCGGCCTCGTCGTCCGGCACCCGCCGCAGCACCGGGGGCGCGTCCACGAAGCGGCGGGCCCCGGGCCTGCCGGACGGATCCTCCTCCTCGGGCACGGCCTCCGTGGCCCGTGCGGCGAACCGCGCGCTGGTGTTCCGCCGGGCCTTCTCGGCCACCCGCTCCAGCGTCCCCGCCAGGTCCCTGGCATCGGTGTGGGAGACCAGTTCCTCATCGGCGATCGCATTCCACGCGTCGGCCGCGGGCAGCTTGGCCAGCAACCGCACCGTACGGCGATAGGCCCCCACCGCGTCATACGCCGCGGCCCGGCAGACGTCCTCGTCGGCCCCGGCCTCGCGCCCCGCCAGCACCAGCGAGGTGGCGAGCCGCTTCACGTCCCACTCCCACGGACCGTGCACGGTCTCGTCGAAGTCGTTGAGATCGATGATCAGGCCGCCACGGGCGTCCCCGTACAGCCCGAAGTTCGCGGCGTGGGCGTCCCCGCACAGCTGGGCGCCTATGCCGGTCACCGGGGTGGCCGCCAAGTCGTGCGCCATCAACGCGGCCGAACCACGCAGGAAGGAGAAGGGGGTCGCGGCCATCCGCCCCACCCGTATCGGGGTGAGCTCCGGCAGTCGTCCGGCGTTGGACCACTCGACAGCCGTCGCGGCGTCCGGCCGGTCCATGACGGGCGGCGCCTCGGCATGCGCCGACCGCGGCACCCGCTTCCGCAGCGCCTTGCCCTCGTGCTTGGGCGACGGCCCGTCCCCGTGCCAGGCGGCGAAGCCCGGCACCGCCGGAAGCCGACGGACCGCTCCACCCGCCCGGGCGGCGCCACGGTCCGCACCCCGGCTGTCCTCCGCGCCGGCCGGACCCCCGCCGGGGCCGCCGCTTCCGCTGGGCCCGATGCCCTCTTCGCCCGTCATGGCGCCCCCCGTTCCCCTCGCCCGCCACCGGCCACGCGACAGCGGCATCCGCATGGAGCCGGGCTCCCGACCGGCTCCGACGACGCCCGGACCACCTCGGCTGCCCAGACCGTACCGCCAGTCGCCCCGACCCGTCAGAGCCTGTGGACAACCCTTTCGAACCCCCGGGCCCCGCTCAGACGGTCAGCCGCTCGGACGCTCAGTCACTCAGTCGCGGTGAGCACTGCAGCACTGCAGGACTGCACACACAGGACACTGCACACAAAAGACAAGGAGTGCGCGCGGAAGACAAGCCATGGACAACATCCGCACGCCCACACCCGCGCACCGCTCAGCGGCGGAACTGCTCCGGGCAGCCACCGCCCTCGGGCAGATGGTCCTCCGCCCAGCGCGACAGCTCCTTCAGCGCGGGCTCCAGCGCCCGCCCCGCCCCCGTCAGCCGGTACGACACCCGCAGCGGCGGTCCCGCGTCGACCTCCCGCACCACCAGCCCCGCCCCGGACAGCTCGGTGAGCCGGTCCGACAGCATCCGCTCGCTGATCCCGGGGATCGCCCTGCGCAGATCGGCGAAGTAGGCCGGCCGCTCGGTCAGGACCGCGACGATCAGCCCGGTCCATCGCTTGCCGAACAGCTCGAAGACACGGGTCATCGAGGAATCGACCTGCTTGCACTGCTGCTCATCGCGCTGTTCGCACCCACCGCCGTCCGCCATGGAATACAGACTACTGGCCTCCCGTTTGGGACTGCAGAAAAGTAAGCTACTATGCAATCAGTAGTTACGTAGAAATGAGCGGCCCCGCCGCCCCGTCATACGGAGGCACCCCATGCCCACGCTTCTGCACATCGACTCGTCCGTCTGGCCCGGCGACGCCTCCTCCTCCCGCGCCGTCACCGCCACCTTCCGCAAGGAGTGGGAGGCCCAGCACCCGGACGGCACGGTCATCTACCGCGATCTGGCCACCGAGCCGCTGCCCCACCTCGACGGGGCCGCCGCCCACGCCGGATTCGTACCCACGGACGACCGCACCCCCGAGCAGCACGACGCCTTCGCGCTGCGCGAGACCCTGGCCGGTGAGCTGGAGCGGGCCGACGCGGTCCTGATCGGCGCCCCCATGTACAACTTCACGATCCCCTCCACGCTCAAGGCGTGGCTGGACCACGTGATCATCATGGGACGCACCGCGGGCGCGGAGCGGACCACCACCTCCGGCACTCCGGCGGTCGTCGTCGCCAGCCGTGGCGGCGGCTACGGGCCGGGCACCCCGCGGGAGAGCTTCGAGTTCGTCACGACCTACCTGGACAAGGCGCTGAACGGTGCGCTCGGCCTCGATGTCGAGTTCGTTGTGCCGGAGCTCACGTTGGCCCGTACCAATCCGGCGATGGCCGACCTGATCGAGCTGGCGGACGCCTCCAAGGCGAAGGCCCACGAGGACGCGGCCACCAAGGCCAAGTCCCTCGCCTCCCGCTTCGCGGCCTGACCGGATCCGGCCCCGCCCGATCCGATCAAGCCTGATCCGGACCGCCGAAGCCACCGGAGGCCACCGTTACACGGGGCCGGAACGCGGCACCGGAACGACCAAGGGCCCCCGTCCAGGGAGGCCCTTGGTCCTGTCCTGCCGTCCTGCTCGCTCTACCGTCCTGCCGCAACGCGAAACGGGCCTCCCCCGAGCGACTTTCGTCACTCCGGAGAGGCCCGTTCCGACTGGTGCGCGAGGGGGGAGTTGAACCCCCACGCCCTTTCGGGCACTGGAACCTGAATCCAGCGCGTCTGCCTATTCCGCCACCCGCGCATGGGTGCTGCCGTACGGTGCTCCCCCGCTCCCCGGTGGCCCTTTCGGACTCTCTCGGTTCGGGCGGCGCGCCTTCCGACATCCAGAACACTAGCACGCTGCCCAGGGTGGAATCACACCCGTTTCCGGTGGCCCCGCACCCGCCCGCTCTGAGAGCGTCCCGGTTGCGGGACACTGTCGTGAGGGCACCTCTACGATCCTGTGAGAGGTGACACTGCTCCACAGGGCCAGGAAGGGGAACCACCCGATTTCCCGACGCGTGGATACGATCAGTAAGCAGTACCAGGACGACACTGAGCACGACTGAGGAAGGAGGTGCCCCGTGGGAGTCATGAAGCGCTTCGAGCAGCGACTCGAGGGACTCGTGAACGGCACCTTCGCCAAGGTGTTCAAGTCCGAGGTCCAGCCGGTGGAGATCGCGGGCGCGCTCCAGCGCGAATGCGACAACAACGCCACGATCTGGAACCGCGACCGGACCGTCGTCCCCAATGACTTCATCGTCGAGCTGAGCGCGCCCGACTACGACCGCCTCAGCCCGTACTCCGGACAGCTCGGCGACGAGCTGTCCGGCATGGTGCGCGACTACGCCAAGCAGCAGCGCTACACCTTCATGGGCGCGATCAAGGTCCATCTGCAGAAGGCGGAAGACCTCGACACCGGCCTGTACCGGGTGCGCAGCCGGACGCTGGCCTCCAGTGAGTCCCAGAGCCCGCAGGCGGCCGCCGCTCCGGCCCGCGGCGGTGCCGGTGCCCCGCACCAGCGTCCCGGTGGCCAGGGCTATCCCGCCCAGCCCACGGGTGCGCCGCCGCCCATGCCCGCCGCGCCCCCCGGCGCCCGTCCGGTGCCCCGCACCGGCGGCACCGGAGCGGGCGTCGGTGCGCAGCCCCAGGGCCAGACCCGGCGCTGGATCGAGATCAACGGCACCCGTCACCAGATCTCCCGGCCCACCCTGGTGCTGGGCCGCAGCACCGACGCCGATGTGCGGATCGACGACCCCGGTGTCTCCCGACGACACTGTGAGATCCGGGTCGGTACCCCGCCGACCATCCAGGACCTCGGGTCGACGAACGGCATCGTGGTGGACGGACAGCACACCACCCGCGCTACGCTCCGCGACGGCTCGCGGATCGTCGTGGGCAGTACCACCATCGTTTACCGGCAAGCCGAAGGGTGAAGCGGGGGCAATGTCAGAGCTGACCCTCACGGTCATGCGGTTGGGTTTCCTCGCCGTACTGTGGCTGTTCGTCATCGTGGCCGTTCAGGTCATCCGTAGCGACCTGTTCGGGACCCGCGTGACCCAGCGCGGTTCCGCGCGGCGCGGCGCTCCCGACCGGCCGCAGCAACCGCAGCAGCGGCAGCAGGCGGCACCGCCCCCGCAGCGCCAGCAGTCGGGAGGCCGCGGCCGCCGCGGTGCCCCGACCAAGCTGGTGGTCTCCGAGGGCACGCTGACCGGCACCACGGTCGCCCTCCAGGGGCAGACCATCACCCTCGGCCGTGCGCACGATTCAACAATCGTGCTGGACGACGACTACGCCTCCAGCAGGCATGCCAGGATCTACCCGGACCGTGACGGCCAGTGGATCGTCGAGGACCTCGGGTCCACCAACGGCACCTATCTCGACCGGACCCGACTCACCACACCGACACCGATTCCGCTCGGCGCGCCGATCCGTATCGGCAAGACCGTCATCGAGCTGCGGAAGTAGTAGGACCATGACGACCGGAGGGTGGGCAGCGTGGTTGGCAAGGGGCTGTACCCGGAGCCGACGGGCGAGGTGCGCATGAGTCTGTCACTGCGTTTCGCGGCCGGATCGCACAAAGGCATGATCCGGGAGGGCAACGAGGACTCGGGTTACGCCGGGCCCCGGCTGCTCGCCATCGCCGACGGCATGGGCGGCCAGGCCGCCGGTGAGGTCGCCAGCTCCGAGGTGATCTCCACCCTGGTCCAGCTCGACGACGACATCCCGGGCTCGGACATCCTGACCTCCCTGGGCAGCGCCGTGCAGCGGGCCAACGACCAGCTGCGCGAGATGGTCGAGGAGGACCCTCAGCTCGAGGGCATGGGCACCACGCTCACCGCTCTGCTGTGGACCGGCCAGCGGCTCGGTCTGGTCCACGTCGGCGACTCGCGCGCCTATCTGCTGCGCGACGGGGCGCTGACCCAGATCACCCAGGACCACACCTGGGTGCAGCGCCTGGTGGACGAGGGCCGGATCACCGAGGAGGAGGCGGGCACCCACCCGCAGCGCTCCCTGCTGATGCGCGCCCTGGGCAGCGGCGACCATGTCGAGCCCGATCTGTCCATCCGCGAGGTCCGGGCCGGGGACCGCTATCTGCTGTGCTCCGACGGTCTGTCCGGAGTGGTCAGCCAGCAGACGCTCGAGGACACCCTCGCCAGCTACCAGGGCCCGCACGAGACCGTGCAGGAGCTGATCCAGCTCGCCCTGCGCGGCGGCGGCCCCGACAACATCACCTGCATCGTCGCCGACGTCCTGGACGTGGACGGCGGCGACACCATGACCGGGCAGTTCAACGACACCCCGGTCATCGTGGGCGCGGTCGCCGAGAACCAGATCCCCCTGGGCGACGGCGGCGCCGCGTCCACCCCCGCGGGCCGCGCTGCCGAGCTCGGGCGGTCCAGCCGTTCCGTTCCCCAGCAGGGCGACCCCCAGGGCGGGTTCGGCCCGCCCGGGAGCGGACCGGACGTCGGTGCCGCGCCGGAGGGCAGCTACGGCGCCTACGCCGACGGCGACCTGACCAAGAAGAGCGGCCGCAAGACCTGGTTCAAGCGCTCGCTGTACATCGCGCTGGGCCTCGCCGTGATCGGCGGCGGGCTCTACGGCGGCTACCGCTGGACCCAGACCCAGTACTACGTGGGCGCCAACGGCGACCACGTCGCGATCTACCAGGGCATCAGCCAGGACCTCGCCTGGATCAAGCTCAACAAGGTCCATGAGGACCACCGCGAGATCGAACTCAAGTACCTCCCCACCGACCAGCGCGGCCGGGTGGAGGACACCATCGCGGTGAACGACCTCGGCCAGGCCCGGGACAAGACCAAGGACCTCGCCACCCTCGCCGGGGCATGCCGCAAGGCGGACGCCCAGAAGAAGGCCGAGGACCGGCAGAAGGACCTCACCGGCGGCGAGGACCGGGACCGCGGTGGCTCCGGGGACGACAAGGCCACGCCCAGTGGCGACAGATCCCCCGCGGGCGAAGGAGCGGCGCAGAACGACCGCAACGAGAACGAGGTGCAGACGCGGGCCGGAGAGGCCACCTCCAAGCCGAAACCGTCGAAGTCTCCTACTCCGAAGCCCGGCCCCACCCTGTCGGAGGAGGAGAAGGAGTTGGTCCCGCAATGCAGCAGCACCCAGCAGTGAAGCCGTAAGGGGCCGTCCACGTATGAGCAGCACCTCCAACACCACCACGATCAGCACGGTGGGTCCGCCGAGCCGGCGTAACACCGAGCTCGCCATGCTGGTCTTCGCGGTGATCATTCCGGTCTTCGCCTACGCCAACGCCGGTCTGGCGCTCAGCGACGAGATGCCCTCGGGCATGCTCAGCTACGGCATCGGGCTCGGTCTGCTGGCCGGGGTCGGCCACCTCGTGGTGCGGAAGTTCGCGCCGTACGCCGACCCGCTGCTGCTGCCGATCGCCACCCTGCTCAACGGACTGGGGCTGGTGCTCATCTGGCGCCTGGACCAGTCCAAGCGGCTGGCCGCACGGGCCGAGAGCATCGGCCAGGTCTACGCGGCCGCGGCCCCCAAGCAGCTGATGTACTCGGCGATGGGTGTCGCCCTCTTCGTGGGCGTGCTGATCCTGCTCAAGGACCACCGGATCCTCCAGCGCTACACCTACATCTCCATGGCGGCGGCGCTGGTGCTGCTGGTCATGCCGGTGTTCTTCCCGGCCAAGTTCGGCGCCCGCATCTGGGTCACCGTGGGCAGCTTCTCCATCCAGCCCGCCGAATTCGCCAAGATCGTCATCGCGGTCTTCTTCGCGGGCTACCTGATGGTGAAACGGGACGCGCTGGCGCTGGCCAGCCGCCGCTTCATGGGGCTGTACCTGCCGCGCGGCCGTGACCTCGGTCCGATCCTCGTCGTCTGGGGCATGAGCATCCTCATCCTCGTCTTCGAGACCGACCTCGGTACCTCGCTGCTGTTCTTCGGCATGTTCGTCGTCATGCTGTACGTGGCCACCGAGCGCACCAGCTGGATCGTCTTCGGTCTGCTGATGTCCGCGGTCGGAGCCGTCAGCGTGGCCACCTTCGAGCCGCACGTACAGCAGCGTGTGGACGCCTGGCTCGACCCGTTCGCGGCTTTCAAGAACGGCACCAGTGACCAGATCGCCCAGGCCCTGATGTCCTTCGGCTCCGGCGGTGTCTTCGGCACCGGTCTGGGCCAGGGCAACTCGGACCTGATCGGCTTCGCCGCCAACTCGGACTTCATCCTCGCCACCGTCGGCGAGGAGCTGGGCCTGGCGGGCACCATGGCGTTCCTGCTGCTGTACGGCCTGATCGTGGAGCGGGGCGTACGGACCGCCCTCGCCGCCCGCGACCCGTTCGGCAAGCTGCTCGCGATCGGTCTGTCCGCGGCCTTCGCCATCCAGATCTTCGTGGTGGCGGGCGGTGTCATGGGGCTCATCCCACTGACCGGTATGACCATGCCGTTCCTCGCGTACGGCGGTTCCTCGGTCCTCGCCAACTGGGCCCTGGTCGCGATCCTCATCAAGATCAGCGACACCGCGCGCCGTCCCGCCCCGACTCCCGCTCCGTCCACAGACGCCGAGATGACTCAGGTGGTCCGCCCGTGAACAAGCCCCTGCGCCGTATCGCGATCTTCTGTGGACTGCTGGTCCTCGCCCTGCTGATCCGGGACAACTGGATCCAGTACGTCCAGGCCGACGAGCTCAAGGAGAACAAGCACAACCGCCGGGTGCTGATCGCCCGTTACAGCCAGCCGCGCGGCAACATCATCGTGGACGGCCGGCCGATCACCGGATCGGTCGAGACCGACGGCACCGACTTCAAGTACAAGCGCACGTACAAGAACGGCAAGATGTGGGCGCCGGTCACCGGCTACGCCTCCCAGGTCTTCGACGCCAACCAGATCGAGAAGCTCGAGGACGACATCCTCACCGGTGACGACGACCGCCTGTTCTTCAACCGGACGATCGACATGATCACCGGTAAGGACCAGCGGGGCGGTGACGTGATCACCACTCTCAACGGCAAGGCCCAGAAGGCCGCGTACGAGGGGCTCGGCAACAAGAAGGGCGCCGTCGCCGCGCTCGACCCCCGCACCGGCAAGATCCTCGCCCTGGCCAGCACCCCGAGCTACGACCCGTCGACCGTCGCGGGCGGCTCCAAGAAGGACGAGAAGGCCTGGAACGACCTCCAGCCGAAGAACAACACCGACGACCCGATGCTCAACCGGGCACTGCGTCAGACCTACCCGCCCGGCTCCACCTTCAAGGTCGTCACCGCCGCCGCGGCGCTGGAGAACGGGAAGTACTCGGACATCGACGCGCCGACCAAGTCGCCGCTGCCCTGGCGCCTGCCGCTGTCCAGCAAGAACCTGGATAACGAGGGCAACATCCCCTGCGAGAACGCCCCTCTCCGGGAGGCCCTGCGGTACTCCTGCAACACGGTCTTCGGCAAGCTGGGTGACGACCTCGGCAAGGAGAAGATGCTGGAGCAGGCGGAGAAGTTCGGCTTCGGCGAACAGGTCCTGACGCCGGTCCGTGCCAACGCCAGCGTCTACCCCGAGGATATGGACCGGCCGTCCAACGCGCTGTCCGCCATCGGCCAGTACGACACCCGCACCACCCCGCTCCAGATGGCCATGGTCGCCTCCGCGATCGCCAATGACGGCAAGCTGATGAAGCCGTACATGGTCGACTCGCTGCGCGCCCCCAATCTGAGCACCATCGAGCGGACCGACCCGGAGGAGATGAGCCAGGCGGTCTCCCCGGAGAACGCCGGCAAGCTCCAGGACATGATGAAGACCGTCGTGGACAAGGGCACCGGTACCGCGGCCCAGATCCCCGGGGTCGAGGTCGGCGGCAAGACCGGTACCGCCCAGCACGGTGTCGCGAACAGCAAGAACCCCTACGCATGGTTCATCTCCTACGCCAAGACCGACGACGGCTCCCCGGTCGCGGTCGCGGTCGTCATCGAGGGTTCCGACACCGTCCGTGACGACATCGCGGGTGGCAGGCTGGCCGCGCCGATCGCCAAGGACGTGATGAAGGCGGTACTGGCCAGCGAGAAGTGACGCCGGTCACGCCCTGATACCAATCCCGCACGTCGCCGTACCGGTCCGGTATCAAGTAGCGGCTGTGGCCGGGTCGCATCGGACGTGCCGGGTACGGTATGCGCGAGCAGCACTTGACCGGCCCCCACAGGTGCGGTCGGGAATGACGGAAGAGGGCTGGAGTAGCTATGGAAGAGCCGCGTCGCCTCGGCGGCCGGTATGAGCTGGGCTCAGTGCTCGGCCGCGGTGGCATGGCGGAGGTCTACCTCGCCCATGACACCCGCCTCGGCCGCACTGTCGCTGTGAAGACGCTCCGGGTGGACCTCGCCCGCGATCCGTCCTTCCAGGCCCGGTTCCGCCGAGAGGCCCAGTCGGCCGCCTCGCTCAACCATCCCGCGATCGTCGCGGTCTACGACACCGGCGAGGACTACGTCGACGGTGTCTCGATCCCGTACATCGTGATGGAGTACGTCGACGGCTCCACCCTGCGTGAGCTGCTGCACTCGGGCAGAAAGCTGCTCCCCGAGCGCTCCATGGAGATGACCACCGGCATCCTCCAGGCCCTGGAGTACTCACACCGGAACAACATCGTCCACCGCGACATCAAGCCCGCGAACGTCATGCTGACGCGCACCGGCCAGGTCAAGGTGATGGACTTCGGCATCGCCCGCGCCATGGGCGACGCCGGGATGACCATGACGCAGACGGCCGCCGTGATCGGCACCGCCCAGTACCTCTCCCCCGAGCAGGCCAAGGGCGAGACCGTCGACGCCCGCAGTGACCTCTACTCCACCGGCTGTCTGCTCTACGAGCTGCTGACCGTGCGGCCGCCCTTCGTGGGCGACTCCCCGGTGGCCGTGGCCTACCAGCACGTACGGGAAGAGCCTCAGCCGCCGAGCGCCTACGACCCCGAGATCACCCCGGAGATGGACGCCATCGTCCTGCGGGCGCTGGTCAAGGACCCGGACTACCGCTACCAGTCGGCCGACGAGATGCGCGCCGACATCGAGGCCGCGCTGGACGGCCAGCCGGTCGCCGCCACCGCGGCGCTCGGCGCGGTCGGCTACGGCGCCGACGACCAGCCCACGACCATGCTGCGCCCGCAGGACCCCGGGGCGCAGACCTCCATGCTTCCGCCGATGCGCGACGACGACGGCGGTATGGGCTACGACGACCGGCCCGACCGGGGCCGTGGCCGTGGCGGATCGCCGGAGAAGAAGAGCAACCTCTCCACGATCCTGCTGGTGCTGGCCGGGATACTGGTCCTGGTCGGGGCGATCTTCATCGGGAAGTCGCTGTTCAGCGGCGGCAAGAACGACGACATGGTCGACGTGCCCAGCCTGCGGAACAAGACGTTCGCGGCCGCCCAGAAGCAGGCGACCAACGGCGACTTCAAGGTCGAGAAGACCGGCTCGAAGTTCTGTGACACGCCCAAGAACACGGTCTGTTCGCAGGACCCCGAGGGCGGCCAGATCGAGCGGTTCGGCATGATCCGGCTGACCATGTCCAAGGGCGCCAAGCCCGCGGCAAAGGTCGAGGTCCCCAGCGTCGTCAACACCCAGATCGCCTCCGCGACCCAGCAGCTGGAGGACAAGGGCTTCGAGGTCGAGCAGCAGCAGAAGGAGTCCCCGCAGCCGGCCGGGACCGTGCTCGCCCAGGACCCGACGGGCGGGACGAAGGCCACCAAGGGCAGCACGATCACGCTGACCGTGGCCGCGGCCGAGTCCAAGATCGTCGTCCCGGACGTGACCACCAAGAAGGTCGAGGACGCCAAGACGGCGCTCGGGAAGAAGGGCCTCAAGGTGTCCGTCACCGAGGCCGAGAACGGCGATGTCGAGGCGGGCACGGTCGTCGACCAGAACCCCAAGGGCGGCCAGGAGGTCGCGCCCGGTTCGCAGATCACCCTGACCGTCGCCAAGGCCCCCGCACAGCCGGAGAACGTCCAGGTGCCCAACCTGGGCGGTCAGACCCTGAAGGACGCCAAGAAGGCGCTGAAGGACCTCGGGCTGAACGTGGGCACCATCGCCGGTCCGCAGGACGACAACGCCACCGTGGTGGCCAGTCAGCCGGGCGCGGGCAGCACGGTGCCCAAGGGCCAGTCCATCAGCCTCATCACCACCGGCGGCCAGGGCAACAACGGCGGCGGTATCGGAGGCGGTGACGGCGGGGACGACACGATCTTCGGCGGTCCGAGCGGCGCCGCCCCCACCGAGTAGACCGCGCCGCGGGGCACCGAGGTGCCCTGGCGACGACGAAGCCCCCGGCGCCCTCCCAGAGGGCACCGGGGGCTTCCCCGTGGTCCTGGCCTCGCTTCTGCCGGGTGCGGGGCTAGCGCAGTTCCTTGGGGGGCGTGCGGCGCACGTCCACCTTCTCGGTGCGCTCCAGTTCGCCCCACACGATGTAGCGGTGGCGCGCGGTGTAGACCGGCGTACAGGTCGAGAGCGTGATGTAGCGGCCCGGCTTCTTCGTACCCGACTCCTTGGGGACCGCGTCCAGCACGTCCACGTTGAACTTCGAGGTCTCGGGGAGCGTCGCGAAGACCCGGTAGACGTACCAGCGGTCGCGGGTCTCGAAGACGACCGCGTCGCCCTCGTGGACCTTGTTGATGTTGTGGAACTTGGCGCCGTGGCCGTCACGGTGGGCGGCGAGAGAGAAATTGCCCTTTTTATCCCAGGGCATGGCGGAGGGCACCGGGTCCGTGTAGTAGCCCGCGACACCGTCGTTCAGGGTTTTGGTGCTGGTGCCCTTCTTGACCAGCACCTCGCCGTTGTCCATGGACGGCACGTGCAGGAAGCCGATGCCGTCCTTGGTGTCGAGGTTCCCCGGACCCTGCGCCCAGTGCCGCCGCACCCGGTCACCCTGCTTCTTCGCCTCGCGGTCGGCGAGCACGTTGGTCCACCACAGCGAGTAGACGACGAAGAGGGCCAGGACCAGCCCCGCGGTGATCAGCAGCTCGCCCAGGACGCCGATGGCCGCGGCTATCCGGGCGCGGGTGGTACGGGGCGCGGCGGGGGCGGGTGGATCGGCGGTCTCGCCCCGCAACTGGTCGTGGTCGGTCCGTGCCACCGCGTCGTACCCCTTTTCTTGCTGTTCCCGCTCGGACGCGCTCACTCGACCAGCGCGTCCGGCTTCCCATCGCTGCGCGGGCGCTCGTCGACCATCTTGCCCCACACGATCATCCGGTAGGTGCTGGTGAACTCCGGTGTGCAGGTGGTCAGCGTGATGTAGCGGCCCGGCTTGGTGAAGCCCGAACCGGCCGGCACCGGCCCGATGACGCCCGTGTTGGACGGGGAGGTCTGCGGGAGGATGCCGTCCATCTCGTAGGTGTAGTAACGGCGTTGGGTCTCGATGATGATCTCGTCGCCGCGCTTCAGGTGGTTGATGTAGCGGAACGGCTCACCGTGGGTGTTGCGGTGCCCGGCGAGCGCGAAGTTCCCCTTCTTGTCCCAGGGCATCGCGGTCTTCAGCCTGCCCTTGGCGTAGTGGCCGACCATGCCGCGGTCGAGGACCTTGTGCTTGTCGATGCCCTCGGCGATCGGGGCCTTCACATCCAGCTTGGGGATGTAGAGGATCGCGAACCCCTCGCCGGGGGAGAAGGTCCCCGGGTCACGGTCGCCGCCGTTCTCGTCCCACTTCGCGCGGAGGCTGTTGGCGGCGCCGTTGGCCTGCTGGTGCGCCCGGATGTTGGTCCACCACAGCTGGTAGGTGACGAAGAGCAGCATCACCACGCCGAGCGTGATGAACAGCTCACCGGCGACCCGGCTCATCACGACCCCGGGGCTGTCCTTGCGGGCCCGCGCGGCGCGCTTGGCCTCCATACGGGTACGGGGCGCGGCACCGGGGGCCGGGCCCGCGTCCGTTCGCGGGCGGCCCGCGGACGGACGCCGGCCGCCGCGCCGGGCGGCCTCCTGGGCGGCCCGGCGGCGGGCGGCACGGCCACCGGTCGGCACCGGCTGGCCGGAGGCCGGTGCCACGGGGGTCGCGCGGTGGGGGGGCATGGGGCCGGGGAGCGTGCTGCCGGGGCGGACCCTCCGCAGCGCCATGGTCTCGTCGCCGCCCGGCGGCACGGAGCGTCCGCCGGGGGGCGCGGAGCGCGGCATCGCGCGCAGGGCCACCGTCTCGTCGTCGCGGCGGGGTGGTGCGGTGGGCGCGGACCGGGCCGCGGGGGGCAGGACGGCGGTCTCATCGGCCCTGCCGGGCTCTGAGGGGGCCACTCGCGCCCGACGGCGGCCCGTGGGGGGTTCTGGAGCCTCCCCCGCCTCGCCGGGCCCTGAGGCGCCGGGACGGCGCCGCCGTCGGCCGGTCGGGGGCGGTACGGCGCCCAGCGGCATCGTGGCCGCCGGATCGGCCGGGCCGTCCGGGGCGTACTCCTCGGCGGACGGACGGCGATGGCGTCGGCGGGGCGCGGGATCCGGAGGCCGCCCGGGGAGCGAGCTGAGGCCCAGGGTGTGACTGGTGGCCCCGTCGGGGGCCACCGCCGGCATCCGGGCGGCCGGGGGATCGCCCGGCCGCTCCCCCGGCGCCGTGAACGCGCCGGATCCCCCGTGGGCGTCGTACGGTCCCCGTGACTCGTACGACCCGTACGGGGCGGCTCCCTGGGCGCCGTGGGCCGCGCCCTCACGCTCGGGGCGCAGTGCGGTCACTCGCCTGCCTTGCCGCCGACCGCCCCGACCACCGGGGCGAGTCCGGCGGACCGCTCCACCGCTCCGCTGTCGCCGCACTCCACCAGCCAGTTGGCGAGCATGCGGTGGCCCCATTCGGTGAGGACCGACTCGGGGTGGAACTGCACGCCCTCGACGCGCAGTTCCCGGTGGCGCAGTCCCATGGCGATGCCGGTCTCGGTCCAGGCCGTGATCTCCAGCTCCTCCGGGACCGTGCCCCGCTCGACGGCGAGCGAGTGGTAGCGGGTGGCGGTGAAGGGCGAGGGCAGTCCCTGGAAGACGCCCGCTCCCTCATGGGTGACCAGCGAGGTCTTGCCGTGCAGCAACTCCGGTGCGCGCCCCACGACCCCGCCGTAGGCGACGGCCATGGACTGCATCCCCAGACAGACGCCGAACACCGGGACGCCGGTGGACGCGCAGTGCCGCACCATGTCGACGCAGACCCCGGCCTCCTCGGGGGTGCCGGGTCCGGGGGACAGCAGGACGCCGTCGAAACCGTCCTGGGCGTGCGCGAGGGCGACCTCGTCGTTGCGCACCACCTCGCACTCGGCGCCGAGCTGGTAGAGGTACTGGACCAGGTTGAAGACGAAGCTGTCGTAGTTGTCGACGACCAGGACGCGCGCGCTCATCGCGGACCCGCCATTCCCTCGTCGACCGTCACATCGTTGAACGGCAGCAGTGGCTCCGCCCACGGGAAGACGTACTGGAAGAGCACGAAGACGATCGCCAGCACCAGCACGAGCGAAATCAGCGCCCGCACCCATGCGTTCCCCGGCAGATGCCGCCAGATCCAGCCGTACATGCCATCCCTATCTCACCGATGACGAAGTCGATTGCAGCACCGGAGTGCAGCACCAGAGTAAAGGGCGAGGGCGGCCTGGGAGGGTCAGCCGGACAAAGCGGCGGGCCTGCCCTCGGTGACCGGGCGGGTCGCGTCGAGGTGCGCCCAGACGATCAGCCGGTGACTGTGCCCCCACTCCGGGTCGCAGGTGGTCAAGGTCAGATAGCGGCCCGGGCGGCGGAATCCGGACGTCCGCGGCACCGGGTCGATCACCCCGGTGTCGCTGGGGCGGGTGCGGTAGGGGCGCCGGTCGATGCGGTACGTGAACCAGGTGGTGCCGTCGGTCAGCACCACCGCGTCGCCGGGGCGCAGCGCGGGAAAGTCCTTGAAGGGGTCGCCGTAGGTGCGGCGGTGCCCGGCGACGGCGAAGTTCCCGGTGGCGCCGAGGCGGGCGGTGCGGGAGTAGTGGCCGAGCCCCTTCTTGAGGGTCTCGGCGCCGGTCCCCTGGAGGACGGGTTTGGCCCAGTCGCTGCCGAAGCGGGGGATGTACATGACCGCGAAGGAGGCGCCCGGCGCGTAGGGGGGTGGTGCGGCCTGGCCACGGGCGCCCTCCATGGAGACGGAGCCGGTGGCCCAGCGGTCCTGTAAGTGGTCGATCTCGCTCTCCATGGCGCGGTCGGCGCGGACGGAGGTCCAGTAGAGGAGGTAGACCACCAGGAGAATGATCAACGTGCCGATGGTGACGCAGAGTTCACTGAGCGTTCTGATGATCACCCGCGTGGTCACCGGCCCCCCAAGCGCTACCCGATGGGCTGTGCCTGATGCAGGTCCACTGTGCCGGAGTAGCCGGGAAGAGTCACCGTGTCGTGCTGGTCGACTTTCCAGCCGAGGCCGTAGGCGTCGACGTAGCTGCGGTAGTTCTGGATGGCGGGGGAGGCGGCGAGCGCGGTGCGCAGCTTGCCGCGGTCACCGACGGCGGTGATCTTGTAGGGCGGTGAGTAGACCCGGCCCTGGAGGATCAGGGTGTTGCCGACGCAGCGCACCGCGCTGGTGGCGATCAGCCGCTGGTCCATGACCATGATCCCCTTGGCGCCACCCTGCCACAGCGCGTTGACCACGGCCTGGAGGTCCTGCTGGTGGATCACCAGGTCGTTGGGCTGAGGCTCGGGGACGCCGGGGATCTGGGCGGTGGCGTTGGGCGGGGCATCGGTGAGGGTGACGGTGACCCCGGTGCCGGTGAGCTTCTTGGTGCCCGCCGTCTTCTCCAGCTCGGCCAGCTCCCGGCGCTCGGCGCTGGTGCTGCCGTCGTCGCGGCGGGCGAGGGCGTCGACCTCGGAGCGCATCTTGGCCGTGCTGTCGTCGAGGGTGTGATTCTTCCGGCTGCGCTCCTGGATCAGGTCCGACAGCCGCAGCATCGATTCATCACTACGGATGTTGGTGCCCTGCGCCGTGTTGAAGCTGGTCCAGAAGATGAGCCCGGCCAGCGCGAAGACCGAGGCGGTCAGCAGGCGGACGGGGCGGAGGGCGGGGCGGCGGAAGCCCGGGGTGGGGGAGTCAGCGGAATTGCTCAACGTACCCTTACTCCTTACGACGCCGCGGAAGGACTACGCTAACTGACATGCGGGGGAGGGAAGTGGTCCCCGTCGCTGTCCCCCCCGGCGCCGTCCGTTCAATATCCCCGCGCGGTCACGCAGCGCATCGACAGGAGAGTTCCTCGTGCCGAAGTCACGGATCCGCAAGAAGGACGATTTCACCCCGCCTCCGGCGAAGCAGGCGGCGAGCATCAACCTGAACAGCGGCCGCCGCTGGGTGGCCCCGCTGATGCTGGCGATGTTCCTGATCGGCCTGGTGTGGATCGTCGTCTTCTACGTGACCACGGGGGACATGCCGATCGAGTCGCTCGGCAACTGGAACATCGTCGTCGGCTTCGGCTTCATCGCCGCGGGGTTCGTCGTCTCCACTCAGTGGAAGTAGATCCGTCCACGACGGGAGCAGGGCCCTCCACGGGCCCTGTGGCACGGTCGTCCGGTGCGGCGGAATCATGCGCTACGGCGGGGACATCCGATCACTGTCCACAGGGTTATCCACAGGCGGGGAAAACTCAGAAGATCTGTGGATAACCTCTGTCGCGTTGACGCCGGTGTGACCGGTGGTGGATTCCGGTTCGATCCTTCACACCTGCACTTTCCTGCGAAAATGCAGGTCAGCGGAGGCACGTACAGATGTTCTCCACAGGTTGCGCAAGATCCGCCACACGCTGTGGACAACTGACCGAGTCAGACCCGTTCGAAGCCCTCGGTGAACACGGGGCCGGATGGCCCCGCGGGGCTCAGCCGGTGAGCTCGACCGTGCGGACCCAGATCACCGCGATCATCGCCAGCAGGGCCACCGCACAGGTCCCCCACTGCACCAGCGCCCGCCGCTGACGCGGAGCGTGCACCATCCCGTACGCCACCGCCGTACCCACGACCAGCCCGCCGACATGGGCCTGCCAGGCGATCCCGGACCAGGTGAAGGTGAAGAGCAGGTTCAGCGCCAGCAGCGCGATGACCGGCCGCATGTCGTACTGGAGCCGCCGCATCAGCACGGCGGTGGCGCCCAGCAGCCCGAAGATCGCGCCGGAGGCGCCCAGTGAGGGCTGGTTCTGCGCGGCCAGCAGGTAGGACAGCGCGCTGCCGCCGAGACCGGAGAGCAGATAGAGGGTGAGGTAGCGGGCGCGGCCGAGCGCCGCCTCCAGCGGACCGCCGATCCACCACAGCGAAAGCATGTTGAAGGCGATGTGCATCACCTGCTGGTGCAGGAAGACCGAGGTCACCAGCCGATACCACTGGCCCTCGGCGACCCCGACGATCTCACCGGCACCCGGGTCATAGGCCCGGCCGACCAGATCGAGGTCATCCACGAAGCGGTCGCCCGCCCCCAGCGCCACCAGCCATATGACGAGGTTGAGGACGATCAGGATCTTGGTGAGCAGCCGTGGGTCGGAAGTGATCGCACCGCCCGCCAGGGTGCGCGGCTGGGTCGCGCGCGGCGCGGGGCCCGGCGCCGCCGGCCCCGACCCGGCGGAGGCCCTGCCGCCCACACACTCGGGGCACTGGAACCCCACGGAGGCACTGATCATGCACTCCGGACAGATCGGGCGCTCACAGCGGGTGCAGGTGATGCCGGTCTCCCGCTGCGGATGCCGGTAACAGCAGACCGCCTGGTCCTCCATGGTGTCCTCTCGCCCCCTGTCCACACGCTCGGTCACGTCCTCCGCCCCGCTTGTTCACACGGACAAGCGGGGCATGGAGTTCCCGAGCGGGGAGATCAGCCCTCGCGGGTCTCCACGACGACGGACTCGATCACGACGTCCTGGAGCGGACGGTCGGTGCGCGGGTTGGTCGCGGCGGCCGCGATGGTGTCCACGACCTTCTTGCTGGCCTCGTCGGTGACCTCACCGAAGATGCTGTGCTTGCCGGTCAGCCACGTGGTCGGGGAGACGGTGATGAAGAACTGCGAGCCGTTGGTGCCCGGACCGGCGTTGGCCATGGCCAGCAGGTACGGCTTGTTGAAGGCCAGGTCCGGGTGGAACTCGTCGCCGAACTCGTAGCCCGGGCCGCCGGTGCCGTTACCCAGCGGGTCCCCGCCCTGGATCATGAAGCCACTGATGACGCGGTGGAAGACCGTGCCGTCGTAGAGCTTCTCCTTGGCCTTCTTGCCGGTGGCCGGGTGGGTCCACTCGCGGCTGCCCTCGGCGAGCTCCACGAAGTTCTTGACCGTCTTGGGCGCGTGGTTCGGCAGCAGCCGCACCACGATGTCGCCGTTGTTCGTCTTCAGAGTGGCGTAAAGCTGCTCGGCCACGATCTACCTTCCATCGTTTTCACTTCCGTCTCCTGATCCTCGCACGGACCCGATGCCCGGGGGTATCCGTGAAGGCCATGGACGGCGCGCCGATACCTAGTGTTTCCGGAAGAATCTCCGCTATGACCCAGATGCCCGGCCTCACATGCTCCGCGTGCTGCGAACGGGCATGATCTCCACAAACAGGCATGATCTTTCTTGGGATGGAAACACGAAACTGCGCAGCTTGAGCACAGAACTCTGAACTCTGAACCCCGGAGCCATGACCAACGCCACCGAGGAGGAGGATCCCGTGACCCGCATTGACAGCGTGCGAGCCGCGACCGGCACCGCCAAGAGCGGCGTCCTGCACGCCGCGGAGGCGGTGGCGCCCTACGCCGGCACGGCCAAGGACACCGCCACCCGCTACGCGCACGAAGCGCGCGTGCGGCTGGCGCCGAAGGTCTCGCACGCCGCACACCAGGCCCGGTGCAGCGCCGGTACGCAGTACCACGCGCACATCGCGCCCAGGCTCACCCAGGCCAGGGGGAACCTGCCACCCAAGGTGGACGCCGCCGCGACCCGTGCCGCCAAGCGCACCCGCAAGGCCGCCCGCCAGGCCGCCGACTACACGACGCCCCGCGTGGAGAACGCGGTGGCCGGAGTGCGCGCGGCCGCCGGACCCGCCCGTGAGGAGGCGGTGGTCCGCACGGCCGCGGCCGTCGCCGCGCTGCGCACCCATGTGACCGCCGCCGACATCGAGAAGCTGGCCAGGAAGCGCGCCCGCCGGGCCCGTGCCGGGAGGGTGGCCAAGCGGACCACCTTCATCGGGCTGATCGGCGCGGGGCTCTTCGCCGCGTGGAAGTGGTGGGACCGGCAGGCCAACCCCGACTGGCTGGTGGAGCCCCCGGCGGCGACCGAGGTGGGCGACCGCGAGCGGCTGGCCACGGTGGACGGCAGTGACCAGGACGCCCTCGACCCGGAGGTGCAGGCCAAGCAGGCCGAGGCCGAGGCGCGCAAGGACGACGACCAGCGCTGACGACGCCGGCGCGGTGACACGAGGTTCGCCGAGGGGCGGAAGACCCGGGGTCTTCCGCCCCTCGGCCGTTCATATGCGTCCTGGGCTCCTGGGCTCCTGGGCTCAGCCCTCCGGTACCCGCTCGGCGGTGCGCCGCTGCCGCCGCTCCAGGAAGATCTCGGTGAAGACCGACACCTTGGCCCGCAGCGCCCAGGGATCGAACGGCTTCGCCATGTAGTCGACGGCACCCGCCGCGTATCCGCGCGAGGAGTGCTCCGGGTCGGCGCCCATCGCGGTCAGGAAGATGATCGGGATGTCCCGGTTCCGGGAACGCCGCTTGATGTGGGCGGCCGTCTCGTAGCCGTCCATCTCCGGCATCTGCACATCGAGCAGGATCACGGCGAAGTCGTCGTGGTCCAGCAGCGCCTTGAGGGCCTCCTGACCGGAGCTCGCGGTCACCAGCTCCTGGTCGAGGGTGGCCAGCACGGCCTCCATGGCCAGCAGGTTGTTGGGCTGGTCGTCGACCACCAGGATCTTGGGGCGGGGACCTCCGCAGGGGCGTGCCATCGGCCCCACCGGGGCGCCCGGCTCCTCGTCCGGCTGCGGGGCCGCGGCGGGTCCCTGGGCCTCCACCACGGCGAGCTGCCTCTCCAGCACCAGACAGCGGTCCTCCGCCAGCCGTCCGCGTCGGCGCACCTCGGCCAGCTCCTCGGCCAGCCGGCGCACCTCCCGCTCCAGCTTGTCCCGCTCCTTGATCAGCTCCTCACGGTCCGGTGACCCGCGCTCCAGAGCATCCGCCCGCGCGCGCTCCATGGCCCAGGCCGCCTCGGCCTGGTTCAGCCGTACCTCCAGATCGGC
The DNA here is from genome assembly GCF_056431485.1 of Streptomyces sp. NPDC045899. Classification (NCBI taxonomy): domain Bacteria; kingdom Bacillati; phylum Actinomycetota; class Actinomycetes; order Kitasatosporales; family Streptomycetaceae; genus Streptomyces; species Streptomyces sp. NPDC045899. The sequence goes on along the minus strand of NZ_JBWKKP010000008.1, from coordinate 42,883 downwards.
GATGCGGTGCTTGCGGTCGAGCAGCACCTCGCCCAGCGCGTCCTGGTGGGCGAGCGAACAGCGCGCCTCCCGGTCCGCGTCCGCCAGCTGCACCTGGAGGATCTCCATGGCGTGGGCGGGGGACCGGCTGGTGCGCACCGCGGCCCGGTGCAGATCCCGCATCAGTTCGATGGCGGCCGGGGTGACGGCGGCACCCCGTCGCGCCGCGAGATCCGTGAAGAGATCGAAGACGAACTCCCACGGCGGGATGCGCGTCCCGCTCAGGAAGCGCGAGACCGTACTGGGATCTCGGTGCCGTCGCACCGCGTATCTGCGTACCGAGACCTCCAGCCCGGCGAAGAGCCGTCTCAGCTCCACGGCGAACGCCCGGCATTCCTCGGGCAGATTGTCCCCCAGCGGACGCAGCTCACCCATCTCGTCCCCCTCTACGGCGACTCACGCCGATCAGACGATTCCCGGGCGGCTTGCCCGAGTTGTGGGCGACAGCCTGGAGGATCGCGCGGGTGTTGCGCCGGACAACGCCGGGAGTGGCAACACGGGGGCCGCGGAACACGGCCGCACAACGAACCAGCCGGGACACCGCAGTGGTGTCCCGGCTGGTGACAGGGGTGGAGCCTAGGAGAGTCGAACTCCTGACATCCGCCATGCAAAGACGGCGCTCTACCAACTGAGCTAAGGCCCCGTCGCCGATCAGGATACCCGGTGTCGGCTGCCTTTCCCGACCGGGTATCGCTCGCGCGTACCGCTCTCCGTAGGATGCCACGCAAGATTCGCGGCAGCGAAGCGAAGGGGAGACCGGGATGGACGCAACACAGCAGGACGCCACCGCGCGTGCACGGGAGCTGCAGCGCAGCTGGTACGGGGAACCGCTGGGGGCGCTCTTTCGCCGTCTCATCGATGATCTCGGTCTCAATCAGGCCCGGCTGGCCGCCGTGCTCGGTCTCTCCGCACCCATGCTGTCGCAGCTCATGAGCGGTCAGCGGGCAAAGATCGGCAACCCCGCGGTGGTCCAGCGGGTACAGGCGCTCCAGGAGCTCTCCAGCCAGGCGGCGGACGGCAGGGTCAGCGCCGCGGAGGCCGCCGAGCGCATGGAGGAGATCAAGAAGAGCGCGGGTGGCTCGGTCCTCAACTCCACCCAGACCGCGGCCAGCACGGGTGCCCCGACCGTGCGGCGTGTGGTCCGCGAGATCCAGTCGCTGCTGCGGTCCGTGGCCGCCGCGGGGGACATCATCGACGCCGCGGACTCCCTCGCCCCCACCCATCCCGAGCTGGCGGAGTTCCTCCGGGTGTACGGCGCCGGGCGGACCGCCGAGGCGGTCGCGCACTACGAGGCGCACCAGAGCTGACGGACTGATGGGCTGCTGACGAGTCGATGACGGGGCGGGCACGACGCGATGGGTGAGATCTTCGCGGGCCGGTACGAGCTGGTGGACCCGATCGGGCGCGGGGGTGTGGGAGCCGTCTGGCGGGTCTGGGACCACCGCCGCCGGCGGTACGTGGCGGCGAAGGTGCTCCAGCAACGGGACGCCCATACGCTGCTGCGGTTCGTCCGGGAACAGGCGCTGCGGATCGACCACCCGCATGTGCTGGCGCCCGCGAGCTGGGCGGCGGACGACGACAAGGTGCTCTTCACCATGGATCTGGTGGGCGGCGGCTCGTTCGCCCATCTCATCGGTGACTACGGACCGCTTCCACCGCGCTATGTCTGCACCCTGCTGGACCAGTTGCTCTCCGGGCTGGCCGCAGTGCACGCCGAGGGTGTGGTGCACCGGGACATCAAACCCGCGAACATCCTGCTGGAGGCCACCGGGACGGGACGGCCGCATGTGCGCCTGTCCGACTTCGGCATCGCACTGACCAAGGGCGAGCCGCGGCTGACCGAGGCCAACTACGTGATGGGCACGCCGGGTTACTTCGCGCCCGAGCAGATGATGGGGGAGGAGCCCGACTTCCCGGCCGATCTCTTCGCCGTCGGGCTGGTGACGCTCTATCTGCTGAGCGGGCACAAGCCGGACGCGGAGGCGCTGGTGAAGCGCTTCAGCGAGCAGGGGGTGCCGAACCCGCCCGCGGAGGTGCCGGAGCCGCTCTGGCAGGTGATCGCGGGGCTGCTGCAGCCGGATCCGGAGGACCGCTTCCGCACGGCCGTCGGGGCGCGCAAGGCGCTGGCGACCGCTGTCGAGTCGCTGCCCGAGGCGGACATCGACGACGAGGCGATCGAGGTCTTCGATCAGCTCGGCCCACTGCCCACCGGATTCGGCTCCGCGGGGCCGACCCGGCCGGGGCGCCGCCACGCCAAGTCCGACTCTCCGGACGAGACCCCGGGGGCGGCCCTGAGCACTTCGACCGCCGAGACGGAGCCGGGCCCCCGGCCCGCCGCAGACCCGGCCAGCCGGGCCAACCCGGCCGGACCAGCGGAACCGGCCGAACCCGGCGCGCCGCGGCCCTCCATGTCGGACACCGGCAGCTTCAACCTCCCGCCGCCGCAGCCACAGCCCCGGTCCCAGCAGCACACCCCCTCGCACCAGGGGGAGCAGCCCGCGACTCCGGCTCATCCCCCCGTCCAGGAGCCGCTGCCGCCGCAGCACCCGCCGACACCACACCCCCTGACGCCCCATCCGCCGGTCCAGCGGCCCTCGGTCCCCCAGTCCTCGGTGTCCCATCCCCACACCCCGCAGACTCCGCAGACTCCCTCGACCATCGCCCCGCTGCCGGGCACCCCGCTGCCGCAGCCCCCGCAGCACCCCGTACAGCCGCCGCACGGGCACCGTTCCGAGCCGCACGGCCCGCCTCATCTCCATACGCCCACCCCCGTACCGAACGCGACACCCTCCTCGGTGCCGCTCGCTCACCCTCCTACTCGTCCATACACCGCTCAGCAGCCGCGGGTTCCGCACCGGGCCGCACGGCGTCCCGGTCCGTCCCGGAAGGCGACGGTCTCGATCCTGATCGCCGCGGCCGTGTGCTTCGCCGTCGGCGCCTGGGCACTGATCGTCGCGGGCTGAGCCCGGCCGCGCCGCGAAACCGCCGCAACCGACCACGGAAACGCCGGAACCGGCCGCACAGCCACCGCAACCGCCCCGGGACGGCGGCGCCCCCGGCCCCGGGACGTCGGCGCCCCGGCCCCGGGAAGGCCGTCCGCCGCCCGTCAGAGCGCGCCACCGCCGCCCCCGGGCATGTGGTGGTGCCGCCGCTGTCCCGGGACGTACAGGTGCCCCTCAGCGGCGTACGGCGTACGGTGCCGCCGGGCCCGCTACCAGCCCGACGGTGTCCCGTAGGGCCGCTGCTGTCCCGTCGACGGCTCCCCCGCCCCAGGTGCGCCCACCCCAGGGCCCGATCCAGCCGCTCCCACCCCGGGCGCTCCCGTTCGCGGACCCCCGTCCGGCTCCCCCGCCGCCCGCCGCCGTGCGGTCACGGTCCAGGTGCCGAGCCCGGCCAGCAGCACCGTGCCCGCCCCGAGCCCGGTCCAGCCCACCAGCCGGAGCGCGGAGTTGGTTCCGTCGTCCTCCCCCGGCACGGACGTCCCGTCGTCCCCCGCGGACAGCGCGCCCTGCCGCGCCAGCTTCTTCTCGGCGGCCGTGAGGCCGAAGCCCTGCTTCAGGGCGTCTCCCTGGTACTCCGGCCCACCACGCGTGGCCCCGGCGACCCGCACCCGCAGGGTGACCGGAACCGTGCCCTTCAGCTGTGGGGCGGCCTCGGTCGGGCTGAGCGTGACCGCCAGGAAGTACCCGCCCGCCACGCTCATCGCGCGGACCGAGTAGTCGGCCTTGGCGTAGCGGTTCCCGTAGGCCACGGGGGCGGTGCTCACCTGCGTCCCCGTCGACTTCCCCGCCCCGACGCCGACGGCGCCGCGCTTGGCGAGGCCGAGCGCCGGGCTGTAGGCCCGCAGGGCGACTGCCTTGTCGAGGACCGTGGAGCTCTTGCCCTGGGCATCCGCGGGCAGTTCGGCGACGGCGGAGAGCTGTTGGCCCCAGTCGACCGGGACCCGGTAGAAGTGCGTCTCACCCGGCCGGAAACCGTCCCTCCACACCCCCGTGGAGACCGTCGGCGCGTCCGCGAGGCCGATGCCCCCTTCGCGCTCCCGCGGGGATCCGCTCGGCAGCCGCGGCGGATCGGTGCGCCAACTCCCCTCCGGCGCACCGCCCGTGGCACCGCCCTTCACCGGGGGCTCCGTCATCAGCCGCAGCTCCAGGGGCCAGCGGGCGGGGTCCTGCGCCCCCTCCTGACGCTCCACCGTGACCAGATAGCGCCCCGCCGTACGGCAGGACGCCAGCGAGCCGGCGCCGGTCTGCCGGACGACGTGGTCGGTCAGGGGATAGGCGGCACCGCTGCTCTCGAACCGGGGCGACGCGGTGTCACAGGTGCCACCGTCCGGATTCTGGAGGGTGATCCGGACACCGTCGCGGAACGAGGCCACGCCCGAGCCCGGCTGGGGAGCGGCGACCGCTGAGACGTAGGCGGCCGATTTCGCATCGAGTCCGACCGCGTAGTGCCGCTTCTCGCCCGGACCGAGGGTGTCGGTGTAGGTCCGGCCGGAATCCAGGGCCGGGGCGCCGGCGGCGTCCCCGGCGCCGTGTATCCGGGTGCCCTGGGTCTCGTACTCCCGGGGTTCGCCGCTGACGTCGGCGGGCGCCGCCAGGGCCTGCCCCTGCGTCGTCACCACCGCACACAGCGCCGCCACCGCGGCGAGGCCCGACCTGACCCTGCAGCGGTCCCTCATCGCGCGTCACTCCTCGTCGTACCGGCCGTGGCCGCGGACCCCACCCGGCTTTGCGTGTGCAAGCAATTCGTTTGCGAGAGTGAACGCGACGGCCCCCGTCAGCAGATCCCCGAGGCCCCCGCGACCTTCATCCCCGCCACGGTCGCCAGTAAAGCGGACGGGGCCCCGACCGCTCCAGCGGTCGGGGCCCCGTACCGGGACTCGTGGGGGTCACACGCCCGAACCCGCGGGCACGGAGTCGGTCGCCTCCGTCCACAGATCCTGCTCGGCGCGATCCGCCTGGATCTGGCGGTACACGAGGAGCCCGCCGATGGCGGCCAGTGCGACCAGGAGGAGCTTCTTCACCGCGCTACCTCGTCTCTTTCTTGACGTAGGGGACCTCTGGCGCCCGATGATACACACCGACCGATACCGTTCGGTGACCTATGCCCGCCATTCACACGGCAACTACCGGACATCAACTCCACGGGCGCCCATACGAGATCGGCCCGGCGGAGAAATCCTCCGTCCGGGCCGTTCGCGTCGGTGGGGCTAACAGGACTTGAACCTGTGGCCTCTTCCTTATCAGGGAAGCGCTCTAACCGTCTGAGCTATAGCCCCGCGCTGCACCGAAAGATTAGCGCACCACCAGCCCTGTCCCAAAATCGGTATCGCCGGGCCGCTACTCGTCCTCGGCGAGCGTCAGCTCCACGCCGCCCACGAACCCGGCGGACAGGTTGTAGATGAACGCGCCCAGGGTGGCCAGGGCGGTCGCCAGCACCACGTTGATCACGGCGATGATCGAGGTGAACCCCAGGACACGCGGCAGCGACAGGAACGACTCCAGGTCGAACCCGGTGCCCTTCTGGGACTCCGTCGCCTCGCTGATCGTGCCGCCCACGGCACTGAAGACGCCCATGGCGTCCATGACCATCCACAGCACCGCCGTGGCGATCACCGTGCAGATCCCCAGCGCTATGGCGAGCAGGAAGCTGACCTTCATGACCGACCACGGGTCCACCCTGGAGACCCGCAGCCGCGCCTTGCGGGTGCGCGGCACCGGCCGGGCACCCGCGCCCGTACGGGGGCGCCGGATGCCCGCGGTGGCCTGGCCCCCGGACTGGGCCGGGGCCGCGGCGGTCCCGCGGCCCGCCGTACCGCCGCCCGTCGGCGGCGCGTACGCCTGCGGCGGGTGGTACGGCTGCGCGGGCGCCGCACTGGAGGGGCGCTCGCTGGGCAGCGGGCTGCCGGAACGCTTCTCACGCGGCTCACCCGACCGCTGGGGCCGGAGCTCACGGGTGTCGGTCACCGTGCCCCGCTGGGGGTCGGCCGCCGGGCCACGGGCACCCTTCTGAGCGGAACCACCGCCCGCTGAGGACGGAGCTCCCGATCCGGACCGCCTTCCGGCGTCCGCACCGCCGCCCGTGGCACCCGTGGCTCCACTCACGACTTACTCCTCGGTCTCGTCAGCCGGGGGCTCGGTGCCCTCGGCCACCTCGGGCGCGGCCCCCTCGGCTGCCTCGATCCCGGCCGCGGAGATTTCCTCCTCGACCTCTTCAGCCTCACGACCGGCCTCGGCGTTCCGGGCGATACCCACGACGGCATCGCGCTTGCCCAGGTTGATCAGTTGGACGCCCATGGTGTCACGGCCCGTTTCCCTGACCTCGTTGACCCGCGTACGGATCACACCGCCGCCGAGCGTGATGGCCAGGATCTCGTCGGTCTCCTCGACCACCAGCGCACCGACCAGGGATCCACGGTCCTCCACGATCTTGGCGGCCTTGATTCCGAGGCCGCCGCGACCCTGGACGCGGTATTCGTCGACATTCGACCGCTTCGCGTATCCACCGTCGGTGGCGGTGAACACGAACGTACCCGGCCGCACGACATTCATCGAGAGGAGTTCATCGCCCTCGCGGAAGCTCATGCCCTTCACACCGGAGGTCGCCCGGCCCATCGGCCGCAGCGCTTCGTCCGTGGCCGTGAACCGGATGGACTGGGCCTTCTTGCTGATGAGCAGCAGATCGTCCTCGGCGGAGACCAACTCCGCGCCGATCAGCTCGTCCTCGCGGCCGTCCTCCATCTCCCGGAGGTTGATGGCGATCACACCGCCGGAGCGGGGCGAGTCGTAATCCTTTAGCGGAGTTTTCTTCACCAAACCCGACTTCGTGGCGAGCACCAGGTACGGCACCGCCTCGTAGTTCCGGATCGCCAGGATCCGCGCGATCTGCTCGTCCGGCTGGAACGCCAGCAGGTTGGCGACGTGCTGGCCGCGCGCCTCCCGGCCCGCGTCCGGCAGCTCATACGCCTTGGCCCGGTAGACCCGGCCCTTGTTGGTGAAGAACAGCAGCCAGTGGTGGGTGGTCGAGACGAAGAAGTGGTCGACGATGTCGTCCTGCTTCAGCTTCGTACCGCGCACCCCCTTGCCGCCGCGCTTCTGGGAGCGGTAGTCCTCGGTCTTGGTGCGCTTCACATAGCCGCCACGCGTGATGGTGACGACGATGTCCTCTTCGGCGATCAGGTCCTCGATGGACATGTCGCCGTCGAAGGGGACCAGCTTGGAGCGCCGGTCGTCGCCGAACTTCTCGACGATCGCGGTGAGCTCCTCGCTGATGATCTGCCGCTGCCGCTCGGGCGAGGCCAGGATCGCGTTGTACTCGTTGATCTTCGCCTGGAGTTCGTCGTGCTCCTGGATGATCTTCTGGCGCTCCAGGGCGGCCAGCCGCCGCAGCTGCATCTCCAGGATCGCGTTCGCCTGGATCTCGTCGATCTCCAGCAGGCCCATCAGGCCCTCGCGCGCGATCTCGACCGTGTCGCTGCGCCGGATCAGCGCGATGACCTCGTCGATGGCGTCCAGCGCCTTGAGCAGACCGCGCAGGATGTGCGCCCGCTCCTCGGCCTTGCGCAGCCGGAAGCGCGTCCGGCGGACGATGACCTCGATCTGGTGGGTGACCCAGTTGCGGATGAACGCGTCGAGCGAGAGCGTGCGCGGCACCCCGTCGACCAGCGCCAGCATGTTGGCGCCGAAGTTGGTCTGCAGATCGGTGTGCTTGTAGAGGTTGTTGAGGACCACCTTGGCGACCGCGTCCCGCTTGAGCACGATGACCAGTCGCTGGCCGGTGCGCGAGGAGGTCTCGTCACGGACGTCGGCGATGCCGCCGATCCTGGCGTCCTTCACCAGGTCGGCGATCTTCTGCGCCAGGTTGTCCGGGTTGACCTGGTACGGCAGCTCGGTGACGACCAGGCACTGACGGCCCTGGATCTCCTCGACCTCGACGACCGCGCGCATGGTGATCGAGCCGCGGCCGGTGCGGTACGCCTCCTCGATGCCCTTGCGGCCGACGACCAGCGCCCCGGTGGGGAAGTCCGGGCCCTTGATCCGGTCGATCAGGGCGTCGAGCAGCTCCTCCGAGGTGGCCTCCGGGTTCGCCAGGAACCACTGGGCACCCTCGGCCACCTCGCGCAGGTTGTGCGGCGGGATGTTGGTGGCCATACCGACCGCGATCCCTGCCGAGCCGTTGACCAGCAGATTGGGGATGCGGGCCGGCAGGACCGTGGGCTCCTGGTTACGGCCGTCGTAGTTGTCCTGGAAGTCGACGGTGTCCTCGTCGATGTCCCGGAGCATCTCCATGGCCAGCGGGGCCATCTTGCACTCGGTGTACCGCATGGCCGCCGCCGGGTCGTTGCCCGGGGAGCCGAAGTTGCCGTTGGAGTCCACCAGCGGCATGCGCATCGACCACGACTGGGCCAGTCGCACCAGGGCGTCGTAGATGGACGAGTCGCCGTGCGGGTGGTACGTGCCCATGACATCGCCCACGACACGGGCACACTTGTAGAAGCCCTTCTCGGGGCGGTACCCGCCGTCGTACATCGCGTAGAGCACGCGCCGGTGCACCGGCTTGAGGCCGTCCCGGACGTCGGGCAGCGCACGGCTCACGATCACGCTCATCGCGTAGTCGAGGTAGGAGCGCTGCATCTCCGTCTCGAGGCCCACCGGCTCCACACGGAGTCCGGCGCCCTCGGCGGGGTCTTCAGGCGTGTTCGGGGTGTTCTCGTCGGCCATTGCTGGTCAAGTCCTTCTGTCGTCTGCGGCTGGGGGCCGACTCAGATGTCGAGGAAGCGGACATCCTTGGCGTTGCGCTGGATGAACGAGCGCCGTGCCTCGACGTCCTCGCCCATGAGAACCGAGAACAGGTCGTCGGCCTGCGCCGCGTCGTCCAGGGTGACCTGGCCGAGCACACGGTGGTCGATGTCCATGGTGGTCACGCGCAGCTCTTCGGCGTTCATCTCGCCCAGACCCTTGAAGCGCTGGACCGAGTCGTCCTTGATGCGCTTGCCCTGCTCGCGGCCGGCCTGGATGAGGACGTCCCGCTCGCGGTCGGAGTACGCGTACTGGACCTCGTCCCGGCCCCACTTGATCTTGTAGAGCGGCGGACGGGACAGGAAGACGTGCCCGGCCTCGACCAGCGGCCGCATGAAGCGGAAGAGGAAGGTCAGCAGCAGGGTGTTGATGTGCTGGCCGTCGACGTCGGCGTCCGCCATCAAGATGATCTTGTGATAGCGGAGCCTGCTGATGTCGAAGTCCTCGTGCACACCGGTGCCGAACGCCGAGATCAGCGCCTGCACCTCGTTGTTGTGCAGGATCTTGTCGACACGGGCCTTCTCGACGTTGAGGATCTTGCCTCGGATCGGGAGGATCGCCTGGTACTGCGGGTCACGGCCGGACTTGGCCGAGCCGCCGGCGGAGTCACCCTCGACGATGAAGATCTCGCACTTCTCGGGGTCGTTGGACTGGCAGTCGCTGAGCTTGCCCGGCAGCGACGCCGTCTCCAGCAGCCCCTTGCGGCGGGTCAGGTCACGCGCCTTGCGGGCCGCGACCCGGGCGGTCGCCGCCTGGATCCCCTTGCGGACGATGTCGGTCGCCTCGTTGGGGTTGCGGTCCAGCCAGTCCGCGAGGTGCTCGTTGACGATCTTCTGGACGAAGGTCTTGGCCTCCGTGTTGCCCAGCTTGGTCTTCGTCTGACCCTCGAACTGCGGCTCGCCCAGCTTGATCGAGATGATCGCGGTCAGACCCTCGCGGATGTCCTCACCGGTGAGGTTGTCGTCCTTCTCGCGGAGCAGCTTCTTGTCGCGCGCGTACTTGTTGATCAGGTACGTCAGCGCGGCCCGGAAGCCCTCCTCGTGGGTGCCGCCCTCATGGGTGTGGATGGTGTTGGCGAAGCTGTAGACACCCTCGGTGTACTGGGTGTTCCACTGCATCGCGATCTCGACCGAGAGCATCCGCTCCTTGTCCTCGGCCTCGATGTCGACGACCGAGGGGTGGACGAGCTCGCCCTTGCGGGAGTTCAGGTACTTCACGAAGTCGACGATGCCGCCCTCGTAGTAGTACCTGACCGCGAGCGGCTTGCCCTCCTCGTCCACATGGGCTTCGCGCTCGTCGGTCAGCGAGATGGTCAGCCCCTTGTTGAGGAACGCCATCTCCTGGAAGCGACGCGCGAGCGTCTCGAACGAGTAGTCGGTCGTCTCGAAGATCTCGCCGTCGGCCCAGAAGGTGACCGTCGTACCCGTCTCGTCCGTGGCCTCGTTGCGCGCGAGGGGAGCCGTCGGAACGCCGGTCTTGTACTCCTGCGTCCAGCGGTAGCCGTCCGTCTTGACCTCGACCGCGACCTTGGTCGACAGCGCGTTGACCACGGAGACGCCGACGCCGTGCAGACCACCGGAGACGGCATAGCCGCCGCCGCCGAACTTGCCGCCCGCGTGCAGCACGGTCAGCACGACCTCCACGGCGGGCTTGTTCTCGGACGGGACGATGCCCACCGGGATACCGCGGCCGTTGTCGACGACGCGAACGCCGCCGTCGGGCAGGATCGTGACGTCGATGGTGTCCGCGTGACCGGCCATGGCCTCATCGACGGAGTTGTCGACGACTTCCTGGACGAGGTGGTGCAGACCGCGTTCGCCGGTGGATCCGATGTACATACCGGGTCGCTTGCGGACCGCGTCCAGACCTTCCAGGACGGTGATCGCACTGGCGTCGTACGACGGCGGGGCCAGGCCCTCGCCGTCATCGGACGAAATGTTTTCGATGGGGTTGCCGGAATCGGCCACGAAGCGCCCTTTCTGGCACAGCACAAGCCGTCTCCGGGGCAGGCGGGAGCGGCTGCGTCGTTCAACATGTGTCCGCGTGCGCTTCGACGCGCAAGCGACGGTGTACCCGCTCAGTCTACCGGTAGCGCCGACAAGAATGGGGGCTTGCTGGCGCCTGAGTCCGCATGTGCCGCCCTGAACCGGTCGCCACCGACTCCCCATATCTGGGGAAGGGCTCCAAGAGGCTCACGCCGCCACTCAGCGCTTCAGGCTGTCAACCACCGGCTACGGTGACCGGGGTCTCATACGTCACCCTGTGCTCACCCGTTCACCAGGTGTGATCAACCGTAGGTGTCACCCGGTCCGGTGGACCCCGGAGAGCGCAGCGGACCGTAGCGGCGGGGCGGACCGCCGGGTCCCAACACCTTGATCAATTTCACGGTGCCCTGGCCGAGATCGGCGTTGAGCCGGGCGACGAGCTGCGGGGCGAGCAGCCGCAGCTGGGTCGCCCACGCCGTGGAGTCGCAGCGCACGGTCAGCACCCGGGCGTCCTCGTCGTACCGCTGCGGCTCACAGTGCTGGGCCACTTCCGGGCCGACCATCTGCGGCCAGCGGCCCATCACCCCGCCGACGGCGGCCGGGGCCTCCCAGCCGCGCTCGGTGATCAGCCGGTTGATCGCGGCACCGAGGGGGAGCGGATCACGGCCGTCGGCGCGCGCGCCGGAGCGCAGGCCCCCGCGGCGCGCCTGCTTCTTCTGCTGGGCCGCGGCACCGCGGGCCCGCGCCTGCTCCTTGGCGGCGCGCAGCGCGACCCGGGCCAGATCGACGCCCGAGGGCTCGGGCGGTGTCGGCTGCCGTGGGGCGTCCGTCATACGCGCCGGACCTCACCGTCGGACACCGCGTAGCGCGTGCCCGTCAGCAGCCGGGGGACGTCGTCCTCCACCGCCGCCGTGACCAGCACCTGCTCACCGGGGGAGACCAGCTCGGCCAGCCGCTCGCGGCGCCGCTCGTCCAGTTCGGCGAAGACATCGTCCAGGATCAGGACCGGCTCACCGGCCTCGGTGCGCAGCAGTTCGTAGGAGGCCAGCCGCAGCGCCAGCGCATACGACCAGGACTCGCCATGGCTGGCGTAACCCTTCGCGGGGAGCCGCCCCAGCTTCAGCACCAGGTCGTCGCGGTGCGGCCCGACCAGGGTGACACCACGCTCGATCTCCTGCTTGCGGGCCTCGGTGAGCGCGGCGATCAGCCGCTGGTAGAGCTCCTCGCGGCCGGTGGCCGCGGCCAGGTCCTCGCCCGCCGAGCAGCGGTACTCCAGCTGAACCGGTCCACCGCCCGGGGCGAGCTGCTCGTACGCCTTCTCGGCGAGCGGCTGGAGCACGGAGATCAGCTCAAGACGCTGGGCGAGCAGCTCGGCACCGGCGCGGGCCAGATGCTGGTCCCAGACGTCCAAGGTGGACAGCGCCCCGTCACCACCGCCGCCGCGCGAGCCGTGCCGCCGGGCCAGGGCGGCGGTCTTGAGCAGGGTGTTGCGCTGTTTGAGCACCCGGTCGTAGTCGGAGCGGACTCCCGCCATCCGCGGGGCGCGGGCGGTGATCAGCTCGTCCAGGAAGCGCCGGCGCTCGCCCGGATCGCCCTTGACCAGCGCGAGGTCCTCGGGCGCGAACAGCACCGTGCGCAGGATCCCCAGCACATCACGCGGTCTGACCTGCGAGGAGCGGTTGATCCTGGCGCGGTTGGCCTTGCCGGGATTGAGCTCCAGCTCCACGAGTTGCTGCCGGTCGCCCTGGACCACCGAGGCCCGGACGACCGCCCGCTCGGCCCCCATCCGCACCAGCGGGGCGTCGGAGGAGACCCGGTGGCTGCCGAGGGTGGCGAGATAGCCGACGGCCTCGACGAGGTTGGTCTTCCCCTGCCCGTTGGGACCGACGAAAGCGGTGACACCCGGGCCGAGTTCGACCTCGGCCCGGGTGTACGAGCGGAAGTCGGCGAGCGAGAGATGCGTGACGTGCATGATGGGCTGCGCCGACCTCCCCCGGCAGTGCTGTGCCCCCGTGGGGGCGGATTACTTGGAGTTCTCGACCGCGTGGCCGCCGAACTGGTTGCGCAGCGCGGCGATCATCTTCATCTGCGGGGAGTCGTCCTGGCGCGAGGCGAAGCGGGCGAACAGCGACGCGGTGATCGCGGGCAGCGGCACCGCGTTGTCGATCGCGGCCTCCACGGTCCAGCGGCCCTCGCCGGAGTCCGCCGCGTAGCCCTTCAGCTCGGCCAGGTGCTCGTCGTCGTCCAGGGCGCGGACGGCCAGGTCCAGCAGCCAGGAGCGGATGACGGTGCCCTCCTGCCAGGAGCGGAAGACCTCGCGGACGTCGGTGACGGAGTCCACGGCCTCCAGCAGCTCCCAGCCCTCGGCGAAGGCCTGCATCATGGCGTACTCGATGCCGTTGTGGACCATCTTGGCGAAGTGGCCCGCGCCGACCTTGCCCGCGTGGACCGAGCCGTACTCACCCTCGGGCTTGAGCGCGTCGAAGATCGGCTGGACCTTGGCGACATGCTCGGACGCGCCGCCGTACATCAGCGCGTAGCCGTTCTCCAGGCCCCAGACACCGCCGGAGACACCGCAGTCGACGAAGCCGATACCCCGGGCGTTGAGCTGCTCGGCGTGCTTCTCGTCGTCGGTCCAGCGGGAGTTTCCGCCGTCGACGACGACGTCGCCCGGTGAGAGGAGCTCGGCCAGCTCGTCGATGGTGATCTGGGTGGGAACACCCGCCGGGACCATGACCCACACCACGCGCGGCCCCTTGAGCTTGCCCACAAGCTCGTCGAGGCTGTGGACATCCGCGACGTCCGGGTTGCGGTCGTATCCGATCACGGTGTGGCCTGCGCGGCGAATGCGCTCGCGCATATTGCCGCCCATCTTGCCGAGGCCGACGAGACCGAGCTCCATCAGTTGATCCTTATGCCGTAGACGTTGCGTTACGCACCTGAGGCCGAGCCTACGCCCGAGGGTTGCCGCACAGTTGTGGGCTACACCCGCTCATTCGCTCGGACTCATCCGCTCAGCCGGACCGGCATGATCAGGTACTTGTACGCCTCGTCCGCCTCGGCGTCCACGGCGGGCTTGCCGCTCAGCAGGGCGGGCTTGGTGGACGTGGTGAAGGAGAGCTGGGCGACCGGGGAGTCGATCGCGCTCAGGCCGTCCAGCAGGAAGGTCGGGTTGAAGGCGATCGAGATGTCGTCGCCGTCGAGCTGGGCGTCGACCCTTTCCACAGCCTGTGCGTCGTCGCTGGAACCGGCCTCGAGGATCAGCACGCCCTGCTCGAAGCTGAGCCGCACCGGGGTGTTGCGCTCGGCGACCAGGGCCACACGCTTGACGGCCTCGACGAACGGGGCGGTTTCGATCACCGCGACGGAGTTGAACTCGGTCGGGAACAGCGTGCGGTACTTCGGCAGGTCACCTTCGAGCAGCCGGGTGGTGGTACGGCGGCCGGCGCCCTCGAAACCGATCAGCCCCTCACCGGCACCGGAGCCGGACAGCGCGAGCGAAACGGTGTCACCGCTGGTCAGCGACTTGGCGGTGTCCAGGAGCGTCTTGGCCGGCACCAGGGCGACCGCGGAGACGTCGGGGGTCTCGGGCTTCCACAGGAACTCGCGGACGGCGAAGCGGTAGCGGTCGGTGGAGGCCAGGGTGACGGTGTCGCCCTCGATCTCGATCCGGACGCCGGTGAGCACCGGGAGGGTGTCGTCACGGCCGGCCGCGATGGCGACCTGGGCGGCGGCGGCGGCGAAGACGTCCCCGGGGACGGTGCCGGTCGCGGTGGGCATCTGCGGCAGCGCCGGGTACTCCTCCACAGGCAGTGTGTGGAGTGTGAATCGCGACGAGCCGCAGACGACGGTGACGCGTACACCGTCGCTGGAGATCTCCACAGGGCGGTTGGGGAGAGCGCGGCAGATGTCGGCGAGCAGACGGCCGGAGACCAGGACCGTGCCGTCGTCCTCCACATCGGCTTCCACCGAGACACGGGCCGAGACCTCGTAGTCGAAACCGGAGAGGCTGAGCGCGCCCTCCTCCGCCTTCAGCAGGATGCCCGCGAGGACGGGCACCGGCGGACGGGCCGGAAGGCTGCGGGCCGTCCAGGCCACTGCCTCCGCGAGTACATCGCGCTCCACCCGGATCTTCACCGGAACCGCCTCCTGCTGTTGCTGGCTCGCCCTGCTGGCCTTCGTCGTCGGCTGAGTCGCCGGGGACCAGTCTGACGTACGCCGCCGACAGTCGGTGCGGCTCGGGGTCAAGTCGGTGCCCGGGGTGTCGGGCGGCTCGGCCCGAGGTTGTGCACAGGCCCCACTTCGAAGCGATTTCCCGGCTACAACTCTGTGGTCGTAGTAGTAGGGCCTGTGGATACCGTGGAAAACTCCGTCTTCCCAGGCCAGGAGCGGTTTTTTATCCACTGCGCCTGTGGGCGGCGCCCGTGGAAAACCCAGGCGATCTGTGGATGCCGGAAAGTTCTGCACATGCGATGCACAGACAACCCCCGGTTCTCCCCAGCGCTGTCCCCAGGTTTACCCGGCTTCCCCACAGCCCAATCCGCCTCCTTGGTGTGACGCCTTTCACTCGACCCGGTGACCGTGCCCGTTTCGTTGCCGAACAGTGGACGACGATGGGGAAAAGCTGTGGGCAACCGCCTTCCTCCTGTGGGCGGGCGGTGGACAACTCGATCGGAGCCCTGTGGGCAAAGCGGTCGTCCACAGTCTGTGGACTCCGGATAGCCACAATTCCACAACCGGCTGACCTCGGGTGATGCGATCCTGGTGGCCCGGCCTGTGGATGGGTTCGGGACAACTCACACGTCCCCAGGGTGTGGACGGGGGATTCGCCGCACATCTGTGGAGAATCGCTTCGCCCCGACGCGGATTCGAACAGCCCGGCCGTCCAACGACGAAGGGCGCCCCGGGAGTTGTCCTCCCGGAGCGCCCTCGGAGTGGCTCGTGGCAGCCGTCCGTGCCCCGCCGTCAGCCGTTCTTGATGCGGTTCGTCAGCTCGGTCACCTGGTTGTAGATGGAGCGCCGCTCGGCCATCAGGGCCCGGATCTTGCGGTCGGCGTGCATGACGGTCGTGTGGTCGCGTCCGCCGAACTGGGCGCCGATCTTGGGCAGCGACAGATCGGTGAGCTCCCGGCACAGGTACATCGCGATCTGCCGCGCGGTCACCAGAACCCGGCTGCGCGAGGCGCCGCACAGGTCGTCCACCGTGTGTCCGAAGTAGTCGGCGGTCGCGGCCAT
Source organism: Streptomyces sp. NPDC045899 (assembly GCF_056431485.1). Lineage (NCBI taxonomy): Bacteria > Bacillati > Actinomycetota > Actinomycetes > Kitasatosporales > Streptomycetaceae > Streptomyces > Streptomyces sp. NPDC045899. The sequence goes on along the minus strand of NZ_JBWKKP010000008.1, from coordinate 26,826 downwards.
GATCGCGGTGGCGGTGATCTCCGGGGCCGCGTCCTCGCCGCCGGGGATCAGGTCCTTCAGGACGATCTCGGTGAGACCGAGGTCCACCGGCTGCCGGTTCAGGCTCGCGAAGGCCGTCACCCGGATCAGCGCGCCCTCCAGCTCCCGGATGTTGCGGGAGATCCGGGAGGCGATGAACTCCAGCACCTCCGGCGGCGCGTTCAGCTGCTCCTGCACCGCCTTCTTCCGGAGGATCGCGATACGCGTCTCCAGCTCGGGCGGCTGCACATCCGTGATCAGACCCCACTCGAAGCGGTTGCGGAGCCGGTCCTCCAGGGTCACCAGCTGCTTGGGCGGCCGGTCCGAGGACAGCACGATCTGCTTGTTGGCGTTGTGGAGGGTGTTGAAGGTGTGGAAGAACTCCTCCTGCGTCGACTCCTTGCTCGCCAGGAACTGGATGTCGTCGACCAGCAGGATGTCCATGTCGCGGTAGCGCTTGCGGAACGCGTCCGCCTTGCCGTCGCGGATGGAGTTGATGAACTCGTTGGTGAACTCCTCCGAGCTCACGTAGCGCACCCGGGTGCCGGGGTAGAGGCTGCGGGCGTAGTGCCCGATCGCGTGCAGCAGATGGGTCTTGCCGAGCCCCGACTCCCCGTAGATGAACAACGGGTTGTACGCCTTGGCCGGTGCCTCGGCGACCGCGACCGCGGCGGCGTGCGCGAAGCGGTTGGAGGCGCCGATGACGAAGGTGTCGAAGAGGTACTTGGGGTTCAGCCGGGCGGTCGGCTCACCGGGACCGGACGCCGGCGCGGGCTGTGCGGCCAGCGGGCCGGGCGCGCCGGTCTGGGAGGGCAGCACCGGCGGTCCGCCGCGGCCGCGCTCCAGCGGATCGGGAAGATCGTGGCGCTGCTGCTCGTACGGCGGACGCTCCGGGGCGGACGCGGGGCGTCCGCCCGGGCCGCCCGGGCCGCTCGGGCCACCGGAATTGTCGTGACCCCCGTGACCGTGGTGCCCGCCGCCGGAGCCGGGGCCGGGGCGCTCCGCCGCCGGGTTCCGGTAGTTGCCGCGCTGCGGCTGCTGGTCGTACGGCTGCTGGTCGTAGCGGGTGGAGGAGGGCTGTGAGGCGTAGGGGTCGGACTCGGTGAAGCCTCCGAGCCGCTGCTGCTGCCAGCCGTAGTCGTCCCGTGGGCGCGGCCAGGCGCCGGGCTCGGGACGCGGCGGCTGATAACCGGGATAGGCGGGACGGGCCGTGGGCAGCTCGTCGGAGGCTTGCGGACGGCCGTAGTTCTCCCGGCCGTCGTAGCCGTCGTACGTCTCCCGCTGCTCCCGGCTCTCATATGTCTCGCGCTGATCGCGCTGGGTCTGCTGGGGGACGACCGGCTCTCCGGCGGAGTCGTCGACGGTGATCGCGATGCGGATGGGGCGGCCGCACTCCCGGCTCAGCGTCTCGCTGACCACCGGGGCGAGCCTGCCCTCGAGTACGCCCTTGGCGAATTCATTGGGGACGGCCAGCAGCGCGGTGTCGGCGACGAGCGCGAGCGGCTGGCACCGCTTGATCCAGTGCTCGTCCTTGGCCTCGACACTCTGTCCGTCCTGTCCCGCCGCGCCCTCTCCGAGCAGCCGCTCGAGTACGCGTGGCCACACTGCGGCAAGATCGGCGGGTACGTCAGCCACAGGGCACGCTCTCTCACTCGCTGGGTGGGGGACGCCGACGGGTCCCACGAATGTGTGGTTCTCGGGACGGGCGTGAAGGAATCGGAGCCCGGCCACGGTAGTCAGGCCGGGGTGCGCGGTTCAAGTCGTTGTCCACAGGGTGTGTACAAATGTGCCATGCGATGTCGCCGGGCGTTCCCCTGCCCCCGTCCGGCGCGGGCGGAGCGGGTAGTCTGGCCGTGGCATCCACCGGTTTGACCGGATGGCGTAACCGCGCGTACCGTAACCAGGTCGAGTTGTCGATGGCTGCTGCCGCCTGCCTCCGATGGGCAATGATCGCGGACACCATGATCCACGATCGTGAAGCGGTGCACTCGGGCGTATTGCGAGCTTCTCGTGGGCGCACGGTGACAGCCAGGCGATCTCCCGCCACCACCCGATTCATTTCTGGAGCCCCCGAGTGAGCAAGCGCACCTTCCAGCCGAACAACCGCCGCCGCGCGAAGACCCACGGCTTCCGGCTGCGTATGCGCACCCGTGCCGGCCGCGCGATTCTCGCGTCCCGCCGCAGCAAGGGTCGCGGCCGCCTGTCGGCCTGAGCAGCCTGACCTCAAGGTCCATGACGTGCTGCCTACCGAGCATCGGCTGAGGCGGCGCGAGGACTTTGCGGCCGCGGTACGCCGAGGACGCAGGGCCGGTCGCCCGCTCCTTGTCGTGCACTTTCGCAGCGGCCTCACCAGCGGTGACAGGGACCCGCACGCATCCGGGGGGAGTGCTCCCCCGGCGCGTGCGGGTTTCGTCGTGAGCAAGGCGGTCGGCGGTGCCGTCGTCCGCAATCTGGTGAAGCGGAGGCTGCGCCATCTCATGCGGGACCGGCTCGATCGTTTTCCCGCAGGTAGCCTTGTGGTCGTACGGGCACTGCCCGGTGCGGGTGAGGCGGGTCACGACCAGCTGGCCCGCGATCTCGACACGGCGGTGCAGCGGCTACTGGGAGGGGTGCCGCGATGAAGTACCCGCTGCTGTGGTTGATCAAGCTGTACCAGTGGACCATCAGCCCGATGCTGGGCCCGGTCTGCAAGTACTACCCGTCGTGCTCGCACTATGGCTACACGGCCATTGACCGGCACGGCGCGGTGAAAGGAACGGCGCTGACGGCCTGGCGCATCCTGCGCTGCAACCCGTGGTCGCTCGGTGGCGTCGACCACGTTCCGCCCCGGAAGCGTCCGGTGTGGCACCAGCGGCTGCGGAACCGCCTCGGCGGGCATCCGGCTGTGGAGCCTGCCGCACAGCCCGAGACCCAGCCCAACGCCCAAGGAGCCTGATTCGTGGACACGATCCTCGGTCCTCTTTATGACGTAGTTTCCTGGATCATCGTCCAGTTCCACTCGTTCTACAGCCTCATGTTCGACCGGGACAGTGGCTGGGCGTGGGGTCTGTCGATCGTTTCCCTGGTGGTCCTGATCCGGATCTGTCTGATCCCGCTCTTCGTGAAGCAGATCAAGGCGACCCGGAACATGCAGGCGCTCCAGCCGAAGATGAAGGCGATCCAGGAGCGCTACAAGAGCGACCGGCAGCGTCAGTCCGAAGAGATGATGAAGCTCTACAAGGAGACGGGCACCAACCCGCTCTCGAGCTGTCTCCCGATCCTGGCGCAGTCGCCGTTCTTCATCGCGCTCTACCAGGTGCTGAACCACATCGCGAACAACAAGACGGTCGGCTTCATCGACCAGGGACTGCTGGACAGCGCCCGTAACGCCCATATCTTCGGCGCCCCGCTGTCCGTGAAGTTCATGTCGTCCGCCTCCCAGGTCGAGCAGCTCGGCGCCTCGCTGACCGACGTCCGGGTCGTGACGGTCACCATGATCGTCCTGATGTCGGCCTCGCAGTTCTTCACCCAGCGCCAGCTGATGACCAAGAACGTCGACCTCACGGTGAAGACGCCGTTCATGCAGCAGCAGAAGATGCTGATGTACGTCTTCCCGATCATGTTCGCCGTCTTCGGTATCAACTTCCCGGTCGGTGTCCTCGTCTACTGGCTGACCACCAACGTCTGGACCATGGGCCAGCAGATGTTCATCATCCGCCGGAACCCCACCCCGGGCAGCGTCGCCTTCCAGGCCCGCCAGGAGCGCCTGCGCGCCAAGGGCAAGCTGAAGGAAGAGCCCACCGAGGTCGCCGCCAAGGAGGCCGCCGAGACCGCGCGCGCCAACCGTCAGCAGCCCAAGCGGCAGAGCAAGTCGCAGCGCACCTCGGGCAGCACCCAGGGCCAGGGCCGCGCCAAGGCGCAGTCCGGTGGCACCGCCAAGACCTCGCTCGCCAAGGAATCCGGCAAGGACGAGGCACAGAAGCCGGAGAAGAAGGCGGCACAGGGCGGCAAGCCGGCCGGCGGCTCCTCCCGCACCACGAAGTCCGGGCAGCGCAAGGGCCAGCAGCGCCCCAAGCACCCCTCCAAGAAGTAACGAAGGAGTCCATCCGTGACGGAAGGCACCACCCCGGCCGCCGAGGGCGTCGACACCCTGACCCGCCTGGAGCAGGAAGGGGAGATCGCGGCCGACTACCTCGAGGGGCTGCTGGACATCGCGGACCTCGACGGCGACATCGACATGGACGTCGAGGCCGATCGCGCTGCGGTGTCGATCATCAGTGACTCGACCAGCCGCGACCTCCAGAAGCTGGTCGGACGCGATGGCGAGGTGCTGGAAGCCCTTCAGGAGCTGACCCGGCTCGCCGTCCACCGGGAGACCGGCGACCGCAGTCGGCTGATGCTCGACATCAGCGGATTCCGGGCCCGTAAGCGGACCGAGCTCACGGCGCTCGGCACCAAGGCCGCGGAAGAGGCGAAGGACACCGGCCAGCCGGTGAAGCTCAAGGCGATGACGCCCTTCGAACGGAAGGTCGTCCACGACGCGGTGGCCGCGGCGGGGCTGCGCAGTGAGTCCGAGGGCGAGGAGCCCCAGCGCTGCGTGGTCGTGCTCCCGGCCTGACCCGGTCCGGCTTCACCTTGCACACGGCCCCGTCTGCGCGCAGACGGGGCCGAATCTTGTCAGCCTTGCATCAGTCAGCCTTGCACCAGCGTTCAGCCACAGAGTGCGGTACGGAAGGACGGTCCCCGTGACGGAAGCAGCGGAGCTCCCCCCGGCGCCCGACGAGGCGAGGGAGGTATTCGGTGAGCGCTTCCCGGAGGCCGTCCGCTACGGAGAGCTGCTGGCCGATATCGGGGTGACCCGCGGGCTGATCGGTCCGCGTGAGGTGCCGCGGCTGTGGGAGCGGCATCTGCTGAACTGTGCCGTGCTCTCCGAGGTGGTCCCGGAGGGGGTCACCGTCTGCGATGTGGGCTCGGGTGCTGGGCTGCCGGGTATCCCGCTCGCGCTGACCCGGCCGGATCTGCGGATCACGCTGCTGGAGCCCCTGCTGCGCCGTACCAACTTCCTCCAGGAGGTCGTGGAGCTGCTCGGACTCGACCATGTGACGGTGGTCCGTGGCCGCGCCGAGGAGGTCCTGGGCAAGCTGCCTCCGGTCCATGTGGTGACGGCACGGGCCGTGGCCCCGCTGGACCGGCTGGCGGGCTGGGGGGTTCCGCTGCTGCGGCCCTACGGAGAGATGCTCCTGCTGAAGGGCGACACCGCCGAGGAGGAGCTCAAGCAGGCCCGTGCGGCGCTGGGCAAGCTGGGTGTGGTGGAAACCTCCGTACTGCACGTCGGTGAGGGCGTGGTCGATCCGCTGTCCACCGTGGTGCGGGTGGAGGTCGGGGAGAGCCCCGGAGGGGTGCGGTTCGCGGCCAAGCGGGCCAAGGCGGCACGACGCAGCCCGCGGCGCAGGCCGTGAGTGCGGCCGTGACGCGGATCCCGGTCTGATTCATATGTGAAGTGCCCTCCGTACGGAGGGCGGACGTGCTCCATACAAGCTGGCTAAACTACGCAATCCGGAGTGTCGCGGCAGAACGCCAGGCCCAGCCATGCATCGTGTTTCACGTGAAACGTCGCTCCCTGCTGCATGGAATCATCAGTCGCGGTCGTGCGGCGGCCTCGCCCCGCGACCGCCGACCCCGTCAGGACGTGGATTCATCCACAGGAGAACGGGCCTCGCTGGTTCACGACCCCAAAAGCATGGCAGGCTCTCCTCATCGCGAGCCTGATGTCGAGGAGAGTGAATCCTTGCGGTCCGACGCCAACATCGCGGGGCCGATGACCGACCCGGTCCCCGGCCCCCGTACCGAATCGGCGGGGGAGGATGTTTCACGTGAAACGCCGCCCCCGATGGACGACACCCCCATTGGCCGCGCCGCCCAGCTGGCGGTGGAAGCTCTGGGCCGGGCCGGCGAGGGGCTGCCGCGACCGGAACAGACCCGGGTGATGGTGGTGGCCAACCAGAAGGGTGGGGTCGGCAAGACCACGACCACGGTCAATCTGGCTGCCTCACTCGCTCTGCACGGCGGTCGTGTGCTGGTGATCGACCTCGACCCGCAGGGCAATGCCTCGACGGCGCTGGGGATCGACCACCATGCCGAGGTTCCGTCGATCTACGACGTGCTGGTCGACAGCAGGCCCCTGTCCGATGTGGTGCAGCCGGTCCCCGATGTGGAGGGACTGTTCTGCGCTCCGGCCACCATCGATCTCGCCGGTGCCGAGATCGAGTTGGTCTCGCTGGTCGCACGTGAGAGCCGACTGGAGCGGGCCATCCAGTCCTATGAGCAACCGCTGGACTACATCCTCATCGACTGCCCGCCCTCGCTCGGACTGCTGACGGTCAACGCGCTGGTCGCCGGCGCCGAAGTGCTGATCCCGATCCAGTGTGAGTACTACGCGCTCGAGGGACTCGGCCAGCTGCTGCGGAACGTGGATCTCGTCCGTGGCCATCTCAACCCCAAGCTCCATGTCTCGACCATCCTGCTCACGATGTACGACGGCCGTACCCGGCTGGCCTCGCAGGTGGCGGACGAGGTCCGCAGCCACTTCGGTGGAGAGGTCCTCAGAACCAGCATCCCGAGGTCGGTGCGGATCTCCGAAGCCCCCAGTTACGGGCAGACGGTCCTCACCTACGACCCGGGATCCAGCGGGGCGCTCTCCTACCTCGAGGCGGCGAGGGAGATCGCGCTCAGGGGAGTGGACGTGCAGTACGACGCCCAGCACGCTCATGCCCTGCCCGAGATCAGCCAGCACGACCAGCACAGCATGCAGGAGGGGATTCAGTGAGTGAGCGACGCAGAGGGCTGGGCCGTGGGCTCGGTGCCTTGATCCCTCCCGCGCCGAAGGGGGCGGATAACTCCGGACCCCGGGCGGGGGCGGGAACGGTCACCACGTCTGGCGGCACCACCTCACCGACCGCGGTCCCGGTGCTCACCCAGGAGCGTGGAGTCGCGGCCGCCAAGGTGGCCGCACTGGCCTCCAACGGTGTTTCACAGGAAACCGGAGCACCGCGGGAGCCGGAGCCCGAAGCCGCTCCGCCGGTGCTGACGGAGGAGGTGGCCGGAGCCCATTTCGCGGAACTGCCGCTGGACTTCATCACCCCCAACCCCCGTCAGCCTCGTGAGGTCTTCGACGAGGACGCTCTCGCCGAACTCGTCACCTCGATCCAGGAAGTCGGTCTCCTCCAGCCCGTCGTGGTGCGGCAGCTGGCGCCAGAGCGCTATGAGCTCATCATGGGCGAGCGCCGGTGGCGGGCCTGTCGTGAGGCGGGGCTGGAGAAGATTCCGGCGATCGTCCGGGCCACCGAGGACGACAAGCTCCTTCTCGACGCGCTGCTGGAGAACCTGCACCGGGCCCAGCTGAACCCGTTGGAAGAGGCGGCCGCCTACGACCAGTTGCTCAAGGACTTCAGCTGCACCCATGACGAGCTGGCCGACCGTATCGGGCGTTCGCGTCCCCAGGTCTCCAACACGCTGCGGCTGCTGAGGCTCTCCCCCGCCGTTCAGCGCCGGGTCGCCGCCGGGGTGCTCTCCGCCGGACACGCACGAGCCCTGCTCTCCGTGGATGACGCGGAGGAGCAGGACCGGCTGGCGCACCGCATCGTCGCCGAGGGGCTGTCGGTGCGCGCGGTCGAGGAGATCGTCACCCTGATGGGGTCCCGTTCGGGTGGTACACCGAAGGCCAAGGGTCCGCGCGCCGGTACCCGGGTGTCCCCCGCGCTCACGGATCTGGCGTCGCGGCTCTCCGACCGCTTCGAGACCCGGGTGAAGGTCGACCTGGGCCAGAAGAAGGGAAAGATCGTCGTCGAGTTCGCCTCGATAGAGGATCTTGAGCGTATTCTCGGGACCCTCGCCCCCGGTGAGGGACCGGTGATGGAGCAGTCGCTCGCGGAGGCGGACGACGAGGACGAGTAGGCCAGCGGCCGTACGGCCGTGTCGTACGGACTGGCAGTGTGGGGCGGGTCGTGTTCCGATCAGGTCGGAACACGACCCGTTCTTTTCCCCAGGGCGGTATCGGTGTTTTCGCCGCACGGATACGATGCGACCAGGTTGGGCGGATCCATGTGGAGGCTCCTCATGCGGAGGGCAGGGCCATGCGATCGGTGAGCCGCACCGGACTGTTGGCCACAGGACTGGGCCTGGGAGCTGTCGGCGGTTTCGTCGGCAGTCTGATCAGGGAGCGTAGTGCTCTGTCAGCCGCCCGTGCCGCGGCTGGCCATGGAAGTGAAGGACTGGCTTCATGGGGCGTCGGCTCGTACCGCTCACGCTGGACAACCTCCCGGACATCCCCAAGCGCTGTCGCGCCTGTGTCTTCTGGGAGCTCGACCCCGTCAGCGGTGAAGCCGCGGTAAGGGCCGGACGTCCGGAGCTGGAGAAGGAAGCGTGGATCTCCGCGGTCCTGCTGGAGTGGGGTTCCTGCGGCCGGGTGGTCTATGTGGATGAGGTGCCGGTCGGCTTCGTGCTCTACGCGCCCCCCGCCTATGTGCCGCGGTCCACGGCTTTTCCCACGAGCCCGGTCGGCGCCGATGCCGTACAGCTGATGACGGCCTGGCTGATGCCCGGCTATCAGGGGCAGGGACTGGGCCGGGTGATGGTGCAGACGGTCGCCAAGGATCTGATCCGCCGGGGCTTCAGGGCGATCGAGGCGTTCGGGGACGCCACCTGGAAGGAACCGGCGTGTGTCCTGCCTGCCGATCACCTGCTGGCCGTGGGCTTCAAGACCGTCCGTCCCCACCATCGGTACCCCCGGCTGAGACTTGAGCTGAGAACGACGATCTCCTGGAAGGAAGATGTCGAGCTCGCCCTGGACCGGCTGCTCGGTGCGGTCCAGAAGGAGCCGGCGCTCCGTCCGCTCTGAGAGTTCCACGTGAAACACGAAGGGGCCGCCCTCCGGGGCGGCCCCTTCGCTTGGTAGCTGTGCGCTCAGCCGATGAAGTCAGCCAGGTCGCGCTCGATCGCGGCCTTCGGCTTGGCGCCGACGATGGTCTTGGCGACCTCGCCGCCCTGGTAGACATTGAGCGTCGGGATCGACATCACGCCGTACTTGGCGGCGGTGGCCGGGTTCTCGTCAATGTTCAGCTTGGCAATGACGATCTTGTCGGCGTGCTCGGCCGCGATCGCCTCCAGGGACGGGGCGATCTGACGGCACGGACCGCACCAGGCGGCCCAGAAGTCGACGAGTACCGGCTTGTCGCTCTTGAGGACGGTCTCCTCGAAGTTGGCGTCCGTCACGGTGACCGTGGCACCGGCCATGGCTATCTCCTTAGTGGGTTGGTGCAGGGGGTGGGAAGCGCAGTCAGACGGTGGCGTCGCCGTCGCCCAGGGCGGCGAGGTACCGCTCGGCGTCCAGAGCGGCGGCACAGCCGGTGCCCGCCGCGGTGATCGCCTGGCGGTAGGTGTGGTCCACGACATCGCCCGCGGCGAAGACCCCGGTGAGGTTCGTCCGGGTCGAGGGGGACTCCACCTTGAGGTAGCCCTCGTCGTCCAGGTTCAGCTGGCCCTTGAACAGCTCGGTGCGCGGGTCGTGGCCGATCGCGATGAACAGCCCGGTCACCGGCAGCTGGGAGGTCTCACCGGTCTTGACGTCCTGGAGGGTCAGACCGGAGAGCTTGCCGTCACCGTGGATCTCGGTGACCGCGCTGTCCCAGATGAACGAGATCTTCGAGTCGGCGAAGGCGCGCTCCTGCATCGCCTTGCTGGCGCGGAGGCTGTCCCGGCGGTGGACGACGGTGACCGACTTGGCGAAGCGCGACAGGAAGGTCGCCTCCTCCATCGCGGTGTCGCCGCCGCCGATCACGGCGATGTCCTGATCCTTGAAGAAGAAGCCGTCACAGGTGGCGCACCACGAGACACCACGGCCGGAGAGCTCGTCCTCACGGGGCAGACCCAGCTTGCGGTGCTGGGAGCCGGTGGTCACGATGACCGCCTTGGCACGGTGGATGGTGCCTGCCGAGTCGGTGACGGTCTTGATGTCCTCGCTGAGGTCCACCGCGGCCACGTCGTCCGGGATGAGCTCGGCGCCGAAGCGCTCGGCCTGGGCCCGCATGTTGTCCATGAGGTCCGGGCCCATGATCCCCTCGCGGAAACCGGGGAAGTTCTCCACGTCGGTGGTGTTCATGAGAGCACCACCAGCGGTTACGGAGCCTTCGAAGACCAGCGGCTTCAAGGAAGCGCGGGCGGTGTAGAGCGCGGCCGTATAGCCGGCGGGCCCGGAACCGATGATGATCACGTTGCGGACGTCGCTCACGGATGTCTTCCTTGTCTCTGCCGACTGCCACTGCTGACTGGGCGGCGGCCCCGGATTCTCCGGAAAACGCTGCCACCCCACCCAACGGATCCTACGGGTCCGGCATTCCCGGACGGCGTCAGGCGGGGCCTGTGTGCGCCGTACCTCAGCTCCGCGGGTAGGTGCGCGTCTCCAGGAGCTTCCCGGTGGAGGACGGGGCGGAGGAGACGCAGGACGCGTCGATCACGAAGGCGTCGACCCGCGAGCTGTCGGAGGGGTGCGGCAGCACGACGATGTAGGCGGCCTTGCCGTCGTAGGTGTCCTGCTGGGCGGCAAGCGCCGGCCCGGTGCGGCCGATGCCCTTCTGGACGCAGGACGGGACCTTCGGGTCCTGTGCGCGGAGCGGCACGTCGGGTGTGTCCTTGGAAGCCACACCGGGCGAGGCGGTGGCCTTACGGTCGGTGAGCATCTCATGGACCCGGTCCTTGAGCGTCCCGGCCGACACGGTGTCCCTGCCCTCGGTGGAGTTCTGTGAGGCGCTGGGAGTGTCGCTGTCGCCGCCCGAGGTGGCTTCCTGGACGAAGAACGTGCCCAGACCGATGACGGCGGCGGCACAAGCGGAGCCGAGGAGAACCCTCTGCCAGCGGCGGGCGCGACCGGAGCGGGTGCCGGGACGGGAGGACCCGCGGCCCGGACCGATGGTGCCCCGCGCTCGCCCGGCGGGCCGGTCGGCGGTGACGGAAGGCTTGAGCGCCCCCGCCGCGTGATCGGTCTCCTCGGCCGTTTCACGTGAAACGCGATCGGGCGAGGGCTCCGGAGTTTCACGTGAAACTTCCGCGCGGTTCCCCGTGGTCTCAGGATCCGTGATCTCAGGAGTGGTCGCGTCCAGAAGCGCTTCGGCGGCGAGCGCCGCGTCGATACGGCCCGCGATATCGGCGGGCATCTGCACGGGGCCGGGGAGGGTGCCGAGCAGTGAGCGGATCTCGTCGAGGGAGGACCGCACATCGGCGCACAGCGCACAGCTCGCGAGGTGAGTGCGCACATCGACGGTCCGGGTCGGGGAGAGCTGTCCCTCGGTGAGCGCGGAGATCTCCGCGACGTCCGGGTGCTCGTCCGTGTCCGTCGAGGATGTCACGCTCGCCCACCTCCGCCCTTCACGGCATCTGTGTCATTCGGTCCTGCCGTCGGTGGGACGGACGTCCCCTGCGTCCGGTTCCTTCCCCCGCCCGAAGAGGTACTACCCCTCCCATTGGGGTGGAGATGCGACAGCAGGGGGAGGAGTCGGGCACGTCCCCGGGCGCAGCGGCTTTTCACCGTACCGGTGGGGACTTCCAGGACCGCCGCAGCCTCCGCGACGGGATATCCCTGCATGTCGACGAGTACGAGCGCGGCGCGCTGCTCGGCGGGGAGGGTGCGCAGTGCCTGGAGGAGTTCGCGGTGGAGATCGCCGCGCTCGGCGGGGGCGGCGGCCGACTCATGCGGCTCGAGGAGTTGCTCCAGCCGGTCGGTCTCGGCGACCGGGGAGGTGCGGCGGGAGGCCGCCTTACGGGCCCGGTCCAGACAGGCGTTGACCGTGATGCGGTGGAGCCAGGTGGTGACGGCGGACTGGCCGCGGAAGGTATGGGCGGCACGGTAGGCGGAGACGAGCGCGTCCTGGACCGCGTCGGCGGCTTCCTCACGGTCGCCGAGCGTGCGCAGCGCCACCGCCCAGAGTCTGTCGCGGTGGCGCCGCACTATCTCGCCGAAGGCGTCCGGATCGCCCTTCACATGCAGGGCGAGGAGCTCGGCGTCGCTCGCCTCGCCGATGGTGGCGTCGTCCAACGTCGAGCCTCCTCCCCTCATGACGGGCCGACCGGCGTCAGCCCTTGAGCTTGATCTCCGAGATCCCGCCACGGTAGCGATCCGGACTGGTCGCCGGCAGCTTCTTGATGTGGACCAGTACGTATCGCGTCTGCACGGGCTTGTCGAGTGAGACGGAAAGCTGACCGCCCGCGTTCTTCGAAGACGAGATCTTCTGGGAGAAGGCGCTGAGGGTGCTCACGTCCGACGCGTCCTTGGCCGCGGCGAGGATCTCGACCTCGTGGCCGGATCCGTGGAAGGTGACATCGACATCGGAGACCTTCTTGACGCTGCCGAGGTCGACGACGATGCCGCTTCCGTCCGCGTATTCGCTCAGGTTGCCGAAGTTCGGGTAGTTCCAGAACTCCCGGGTCACCCAGGCAGTGCTGGGATCGCCGTCCGCGGCCAGTCTCACCGTGTCGGGCTTCATCGAGGGGCCGAACTCCATCGCCTTCTGAATGGTGATCGGCTTGGTGGCAACCTTCGGGGCCTTGTCGTCGTCCTTCTCACTGGTGGACTTGCCCGGGTCGGACTTGTTCTCGTCCTTCAGGAGGGTGTCGGCCAGCTGCCAGCTGCCCAGGCCCAGGGCCGCGATGAGCAGTGCGGAGACGGCCCACTTGAGCGCCTTGCCGGTGCGGGTCTGCAACGGGGGCGGCGGAGGCACGGGAGCGGGCGCGATGGTGCGTGCGGCACCGCCGCGCGACGGCGGCTGGCCGTAGCCGCCCTGCTGGTACGTGGTGCGCTGATAGGCCGGAGTGGGTGTGAAGGCGGGCTCGGGCGGCCGGATGCGCGGCATCGCCGAGACGGCCTTCGCCAACTCCTCGGGGGTGGTGCAGGGCTGGTCCTGACGGGACGCGGTGGCACCGTCGTTGACCAGTGCGCGCATCGCGAGCTCGGAGAGCCCGCGGTGGACTCCGGCGCGGACCTGGTCGGGGGCGATGAGCCCCATGCCCTTGGGCAGCCCGGAAAGTCCGTGGGCGTCCCTCTCGTAGGGCCAGCGCTGGGTGAGCCCTGCGTACAGCAGGGCGCCGATGGCCTCGGTGTCGGTGCGCTGGGGGTGTTCCGTGCTGATGCCGCGCAGGGCGGCCAGCACGGCCAGGCCGCGGATCCGGTACTGACCGGATTCCGTGCGCAGCACGGAGCCGGGGTTGAGGCGCAGATGGGCCAGCCCCTCGCGGTGGGCGGCGGCCATCGCCTGCGAGACCTGGCTGACCAACTGGTAGGCGTCGTGCGGCTCCAGCGGCCCGGACGCCAGCACGGTGGTGAGCTCGGTGGCGTCGGGAAGCCATTCGTGGACGACGTAGACCAGGTCGTTCTCCTCGACGGCGTCGAGGACCTGGACGAATCGGGGGTCGCCGAGGAGCGCCGCCGAACGCGCGGCGGCGAGGACCGGGCGGGCCCGCGGATGGTCGGCCGGGAGGACGTGCACGCCGACGGCGCGGCGCAGCTTTTCGTCCACCGCACGCCAACTGCTGAATCCGTCCAGACGGGTGACGCACTCCTCCAGACGGTAGCGTCTGGCGAGTTTGTGACCGCTGTGCAATTCGGGCGGGTTCGCGTCGGCCGCGGTGCCCGTCTCCCGGGCTGATCCCGCGGCCTCCGTGTCCCGGCCGGCCTTCTCTTCCGTCCCCGCCCCGTCGGCCGTGGCCTTACCCGCCTCGGCGGTCAGCGGCTCCTCATCACCGCTGTCGGCCACGTCGACGGCAGCCGTGCTCCGTTCCGCCACCGTCGTTCCTGCCTCCCCATCCGTTGCGCCTGGTCCGAGCCAAGACAATTGTGCCCACAGTCCGCCGCTATGCACGACACGCGATGGCGGACGATGGTTGTGCTCAATGATCAGCGACCGAGTCGTCCGCGCACCATACCGACCATGGCCGTCAGCTCTTCGATCCGCATCCGTTTCGCCGCAATGTAGAAGACCGCGATAAGAACGAGACCGCCGCCCGTCAGGGACGCTAGGGAGCCCATGAGGCCGGAGCCGACCGACTGGGTGATGGCGTAGGCCGCGCCGCCGCCGAGAAGGGCGGCGGGGACGCTGGCGCCCACGAGACGGGTGTAGGTGCGCACGACGTGGCGACCGTTGAGATCACCGCCCAGACGGACGCGCAGACGCTTCCACGCCACGCCTACGCCGATCGTGTAGGCCAGCCCATAGGCGGCGGCCATTCCGACGACGGCCCAGCGGGCGGGCAGCACCACGAAGCACAGCGCGGAGGCGGCGGCGTTCACGGCGGCGATGATCACCGTGTTGTAGAAGGGGGTGCGGGTGTCCTCGTAGGCGTAGAAGCCGCGGAGGACCACGTACTGCACCGAGAAGGGGATCAGGCCGAGGCCGAAGGCCATCAGCATGTAGCCCATGGACTGGGCCGCCTCGGTGCCGGAGGCGCCGAACAGCAGCGTGCACATGGGGATGCCGAGCGCCACGAACGCGAAGGCGATGGGCACGATGGCGACGGCGGAGGTGCGCAGGCCCTGCGAGATGTCGTCGCGGACCGCGCCCGCGTCCCCGTCGGCGGCCGCGCGGGAGATCCGGGGCAGCAGGGCGGCCATCACCGAGACGGTGATGATCGCCTGGGGCATGCCCCAGATGAGCTGCGCGCTGGAGTAGCCCAGGTAGCCGGTACCGGGGAAGCCCTGGTTGTCGGCCTTGGATCCGGCCCAGGTGGCCAGCTGGGTCACCACGACGACGCCCACCTGGTTGGCGAGGACGAACATGACGGTCCACTTGGCCAGCTTGGCGGCCTTGCCGAGGCCGTGTCCCCGCCAGTCGAAGCGCGGCCGGAACCGGAAGCCCGAGGCGCGCAGATAGGGGAACATCGCGAGCGACTGGACGACCAGTCCGAGGAGGGTGCCGACGCCGAGCAGCTGGATGCCCTCCGGCGTGATCGTCCTGACTTCCATCTTCGAGCTGCTGGCAGTGCCGAACACGTAGATGAACAGGCCGAAGGTGAAGATTATGACGATGTTGTTCAGGACCGGGGTCCACATCATCGCGCCGAAACGGCCACGGGCGTTGAGGATCTGCCCGACGACCACGTGGACGCCCATGAAGAAGATCGTGGGAAGGCAGTAGCGGGCGAAGGTGACCGCGACCTCGTTGGCCGGGGGGTTCTCGGCGATGTCCGCCGACATCATGCGGACCAGCAGCGGGGCGGCGAACACGGCCACGGCCACGAGGACGCCGAGGACCACCATCACCAGGGTGAGCAGTCGGTTGGCGTAGGCGATGCCGCCGTCGTCGTCCTCTTTCATGGCACGGACGAGCTGCGGGACGAACACCGAGTTCAGACCGCCGCCGATGGTGAGGATGTAGATCATCGTCGGCAGGGTGTAGGCGACGGCGTAGGTGTCACCGAGGGTCGCGGCGCCGAGGGCCGCGATGATCACCATCTGCCGGACGAAGCCGGTCAGCCGGGAGACCAGGGTTCCGGCGGCCATCAGCGCGCTGGACTGGAGCAGGCTCGACGCGCGGCCGCCGGAGCGCTTGGCGGGCGGCTCCTCGGCGGGCGGCTCGGTGATCACCGGTGCGGCCACCGTCGGTGCGGCGGCCGACGCGGGCCCGGAAGGGGGTTCGGGCCGCGCGGGACCGGGCACCGGGGCCTGACTCTGGGAAGGCGGCTGCGGATAGCCCTGGGGGCTCTGTGGAAGGCCCGGGGAGCGGCGGGGCTCGTACGGCTGCTGATCGCGGTAGAGATGCGCGAAGGCGTCCTGCTGGGGCTGCTCCCCCGCCCCGTAGCCGCCGCCCGCGTCCGGGTATCCCTGGGCGGCGGGGTCGGCGTACTGCGCCTGCGGGGGGCCGGCGGGTGCCTGCCCGGCGGCCGGCGGCCAGGCATGCGGGTCGTGGCCCCGCGGCGCTGCTGCCTGCTGGGGGTAGTGCTGCTGTGGATGGCCGCCCTGCGGGGGCGCGGCCCGGTCGTACAGCGGATCCGTCAGCGGATCATGGCCGTAGCCGTCCTGCGGCGCCGACGCGTAGGGGTAGGGCGTGTAGGTGCCGGTGACGTACGGGTCCTGGAGGTACGGATCCTGCGTGTAGTGCGGCTGCCCGTACGCCTGGCGGGGGTCGGCCGCGGGTGCCTGGGCGTCGCCCAGATACGGATCGCTCTGGTGCGGCTCCGGTCCGTACGGGTCGTGGGGAGTGTGCGGGGACGGCTGTGGCGGTGGCGGCCCCTGGCCATCACCGTCATATGGCGCGTTCATCGCTACCCCACCTCATCGTCCGCTGCGGCCGGCCGGCCCGGGCATTGCTCAATGCTCCACTTTCTCACCCGAGCCGGACGGGTCAGCGCTTTGCGATCCGGTGTCCGACGCCGGGTCACTCGGCTGCTCGGGCACGAGAGCGTGGAACGCGTCACATTTCCCGGTCTCTTCGCTCCCGGACTCCGCGGCGCCCTCGGCGTCATCGGTGCCGTCCGCGTCCTCGGCGCCCGGCTCCGTGTCCGTCTTGTCCTCATCGCCCGCGGCGGAGCGCTTGCGCTGGACGTAGATCCGGATGCCGGCGAGGACCAGCAGCAGTACACCGCCCGCGATCACGAGGATGACGGTCGAGGTGATCTCGGTGACATTCACCTGGAACCTCACCTTGTCGCCGTACGGCTGGCCGTCCGGGGTCTCCAGCTGTGCTGTGACCCACACCGGTCCGTTCGCGTTCGCCGTGGTGCCCATCTTCACGGACTGGCTGTGGCCGCCCTCCACGCTGACGACCTGCGGATCGCCGACCCTCAGCCGGTTGTCCTGCTGTGAGGTGAGGACCAGCCGCAGCTCGACTCCCTGCAGCAGGTTGTTCTGCACGGTCACCGGGATGGTGGCGCTCCGCCCGGACAGCGTCATGTTCGACTTCGGTACCAGGCGCACCTTCTTGGTGAGGCCTTGCAGATAGCTCGCGACACCATGGCGGAAACCGGCCGCCTTCTGAGCTTCGCCCCGCCAGGAAGTGGACATGTCGCGCCGGATCGCGTTGCCGAACGGTGGGGCCACCCGGTTCTTCGCGGTGAGGATCCGCTCGAACCTGTCGAGGGTCGCCTGGGTCTTCTGGATGCCCTCGAACGCCTTGGCGGGCAGCTCCTGCTTGCGCAGCGCCTGGGGGTACGCGGCTGCGCCGGGCACCCGCTGGGTGGCGTTCGGGTCGGGCTTGGCCTGGGCGGCCCGGCCCAGGTCGAGCGGCTCGCTCCACTGCCCGGGAAGGCCCTTCAGCGCCGCCGCCATGGCCTGCGCCTGGCTGGCGGTGGGCATCCGCTGCGGTGCGACGACGATGCTGCGCTGCTTGTCCGGATCCTGGAGGTTGATCATCTGGCTCTGGGCCAGGAACCGCTGGATGGCGAGTGTGGAGTTCTCCGGCGTGGACATGTCGCCGGTGAACGCGGTGGAGAGCCGTGCGTCGGCGACCACCGCGGTGTTGCCGCCGCCGATCTGACGGGCCGCGGTCGGGGTGTAGGAGAGCCCGCCGGTCTCCCGGAAGCTGTCGCTGCGGGCGATCACGTTGTGCGCGCCCGCGGAGGTGGCGACATCCACGACGGAGGAGTCGACCGCTCCGTCCACCGGCCAGGCGAAGTCGGTGCGGGGCTTCACGCCGAGCACGGTCTGCAGGGTGCTGGAGGCGAGCTCGGTGGCGTCCTGGAGGTGGCGGAGCGCGCCGTAGTTCTTGCCGCGGTGGGCGACGGAGGCGAGGTCGGGGTCGGCGAAGGGGAGCGCGACCACCTGGTGGTTCTCCACGGCCTTCTGGAGGTCGTCGAGCCACTGCTTGGCGACGGCCTCTCCGCGGCCCGGGGTGGTGTCGTCGTCCGCGCCCTTGGGGCCCTGCACCTCGTACCCCTTGGTCATCGACTCGACCGTGGCGATCAGATCGGGGTCGATCAGCCAGGTGACGGGGAGACTCTTCCCCAGCGTCACCATCTGCTGCAGCCGGCCGCCCGGAGAGAGCTCCTTGACGAGGCTGTCATCGCGGAAGATGGGGGTGCGGTCCTCGTCGTTCTCCGTACGAGGAGTCATATGGGTGGAGGAGATGAGCGGCCACAGAAAGGTGAGCTGTGACTTCTTGTCCGCCGGGCTGGTCTGCCAGGGGAGGAAGGTGCGCTGGATCCCCAGCACCTGCGGCCAGGGCCGGTTCTGGGTCTGTCCGCTGAGGGAGACTCCGAGCGGGTAGACGCCGTCCTGGCCGAGGTTCAGCTTGTCCACCGGTATGGAGAGCGAGAAGTCACGGCTGGCACCGGCCGCCAGCTTTCCGATCTTCTTGGTGTACTTGCCGCCGATCTCGGCGCCGTCCGTGGCCGGGGAGTAGCTGGTGCTTCTGGCGGCGCTGTCGATCGCGTTGCGGCCGTTGAGCGGCGAACCGGTCCGCAGGCCGACATGCGCACCGGAGATGGCCGTTTTAGTGCCATTCGTCACGGTTCCATCGACCGTGACCGTGTCGCCCTTCTTCGGTGCGGTGGGTGTCATCGACGTGATGGCGACGTCCACGGAACGTGAGCGGGTGACTTTGCTCTCGGATGGTGCCGCGGAGACCGCCTGGGTCGTCCGGGCCGTGTGCTCCGCCGGGGCCGCGTAGGCGGTGGGCGCCGCGGGGAGCTGTGTTCCGCCCGCGAGCACCGGCACGGCCGCGAGCCATGCCGCCGTGTGCCGCAGCCATCGACGGGCACGAGCGGAAGTGTTCCCCCGGAGGTCTGCCGCATCGGCCACGCGCTTGCCCGTCCCTCTTCGTCAGTGGTCGTCAGTGGTCGTCGCAATGTGCGTCCACGGAATGGTAACGATGCCCGCTGTGGCGAAGTGCGGTGGAGAGCTCCACAAGATCGTTACGGGATCGGTTGCGCCGATCAACGCCGATCAACGTGGAGGCCCCGTGGCGTGCGGCCACGTACCCTGTGCTGTTGTGCCGAACGCCAACAATGACAGCCGATCCCCGCAGTCGACCAATGAGCTCAGCCAGGTGCAGCGCCGTGCCGTGGCCGAATTGCTGAGGGTTTCTCCCGTCGCTGACGATCTCGCCCGCCGGTTCGAGCAGGCCGGTTTCCGGCTGGCCCTCGTCGGGGGCTCGGTACGGGACGCGCTGCTCGGCCGCCTCGGCAATGACCTGGACTTCACGACGGATGCCCGGCCCGATGACGTGCTGAAGATCGTCCGTCCCTGGGCGGACGCCCTCTGGGAAGTCGGTATCGCCTTCGGTACGGTCGGCTGCCGCAAGGACGGTCCTGCCGAAAACGGGACACAGCAGAGCTTC
This sequence comes from Streptomyces sp. NPDC045899, assembly GCF_056431485.1. Classification (NCBI taxonomy): domain Bacteria; kingdom Bacillati; phylum Actinomycetota; class Actinomycetes; order Kitasatosporales; family Streptomycetaceae; genus Streptomyces; species Streptomyces sp. NPDC045899. Next base: position 7,516 of record NZ_JBWKKP010000008.1, on the reverse strand, counting down.
CAGATTGAAATCACGACGTACCGGTCAGAAGCCTATGACCGGACATCCCGGAAGCCCGAGGTGTCCTACGGCGACTCCATCGAGGACGATCTGGTCCGCCGGGACTTCACCGTGAACGCGATGGCGGTGGCTCTTCCGCAGAAGGAGTTCATCGACCCGCACAACGGTCTGGAGGACCTGGCGGCCCGGGTGCTGCGTACGCCGGGGACGCCCGAGGAGTCCTTCTCCGACGATCCGCTGCGGATGATGCGTGCCGCGCGGTTCGCCGCCCAGCTGGGCTTCGAGGTCGCCCCCGACGTCATCGCCGCCATGACCTCCATGGCGGGCCGTATCGAGATCGTCTCGGCCGAGCGGGTGCGTGAGGAGCTCAACAAGCTGGTCCTCGGTGCTCACCCCCGCCAGGGGCTGCGGCTGCTCGTCGACACCGGGCTCGCCGACTGTGTTGTGCCGGAGATCCCGGCGCTGCAGCTGGAGCGTGATGAGCATCACCGGCACAAGGACGTCTACGAGCACTCGCTGACCGTGCTGGAGCAGGCCATCGATCTGGAGGAGAGCGGACCGGACCTGGTGCTGCGGCTGGCGGCCCTGCTGCATGACATCGGCAAGCCGCGGACGCGCCGGTTTGAGAAGGACGGCCGGGTCTCCTTCCACCACCACGAGGTGGTGGGCGCCAAGATGACCAAGTCGCGGATGACCAAGCTGAAGTACTCCAACGAGATGGTGAAGGACGTCTCGCGTCTGGTGGAACTTCATCTGCGCTTCCACGGCTATGGCACGGGCGAGTGGACCGACTCCGCGGTGCGTCGCTATGTACGCGACGCGGGACCGCTGCTGGACCGGCTGCACAAGCTCACCCGCTCGGACTGCACCACGCGCAACAAGCGCAAGGCATCGGCGCTTTCGCGTGCGTACGACGGGCTGGAGGAGCGCATCGCCCGCCTCCAGGAGCAGGAGGAGCTGGATGCCATCCGCCCGGACCTGGATGGCAACGAGATCATGAAGGTCCTCGGTATCGCCCCGGGTCCGGAGGTCGGCAAGGCGTACAAGCACCTGCTGGAGCTCCGGCTGGAGAACGGCCCCATGGAGCGGGATGACGCCGTCGCGGCACTCAAGGAGTGGTGGACGGCCCAGTCATAGGGCCGGCGTCGGTGGCGTGGCTACGTTTCACGTGAAACATCGCGCCGCTTCGCCTCCTCCTGGTCCTGTTTCACGTGAAACAGGACCAGGGTCGCGGTGATCGCGTAGAGCAGCGCCACACAGATCACCAGGAGCGACGAGACCCCGTCGGGCGGCAGCATGACGGCGGCGACTCCCGCGGCGCCCACGAAGGCGACGTTGAACAGGACGTCATAGAGGGAGAAGACCCGGCCGCGGAAGTCATCGTCGATGGATGACTGCACCACGGTGTCGGTGGCGATCTTCGCTCCCTGGGTGGTGAGTCCGAGGACGAAGGCGGCGACGAGCATCGGGGCGGGCTCGAAGGGCAGCCCCAGCCCGGGTTCCAGCAGGGCGGCGGCCGCCGCGCACACCATGATCCAGGAAAGCTGGCCATCCGTGCGGGAGTGAACGCCGACGCTGCTGAGGCGGCCCACCGCCCAGGGAGTGATCAGCGCGGCCGCGAAGAAGCCCGCTCCGGAGACACCGACCGCCAGACCGAGCAGGGCCAGTCCGTCGGCCTCGGTGCCGGCCCACTCATGGCGGCAGAGCATCAGCACCATCACCGTGAGCGCGCCGTAGCAGAAGCGCATCAGCGTCATCGCGGTCAGCGCCAGGGTCGGATCCCGGCGCTTGAGCAGATGCCGCACCCCCGCTACCAGGCCCTGAGCCGTACTCAGCAGCGCGGCGCGGAGCCGTGGCTGGAGCACCGCCGGGTCGGGGCCGAGCAGATCGAGCGGCATCACGAGCGCCGTGAGCCCCGCGGCGAGGTAGAGAGTGGCGCCCAGCAGGACGACCAGTGCGTCCGACGAGGAGCCGCCCGGGCCCGACAGGCGGAGGACGAGCGCCACCATGCCACCCAGGGTGGCGGCCAGGGTTCCCGCGGTCGGTGACAAGGAGTTGGCCATCACCAGTCGCTCCGGTGTGTCCACCACCCGCGGCAGCGCGGCCGAGAGCCCCGCCAGGACGAAGCGGTTCACCGCCGTCACGGAGAGGGCGGAGACGTAGAAGACCGAGTCCGGCACCTGGGCGAGCACCAGAACGGCGGTTCCGGCGGCCAGTCCGGAGCGCAGCAGGTTGCCGTAGAGCAGGACCTGCCGACGGCGCCAGCGGTCCAGCAGCACACCGGCGAACGGGCCGAGGAGGGAGTAGGGGAGCAGCAGCACCGCCATGGCGGAGGCGATGGCGGCGGCGGAGGTCTCCTTCTCGGGGGAGAAGACCACATAGGTGGCCAGCGCGATCTGGTAGACGCCGTCGGCCGACTGGGACAGCAGACGGACGGCCAGGAGGTGGCGGAAGTCGCGGAGTTGCAGCAGTACGCGGAGATCACGCACAACAGGCATGACGCCACCTTCACACACGACACGGGCCTCCGGGTGTATTACCCGGAGGCCCGTGATCATGCGGCGAGCACGGTCTTAGCGCTCGACCTCACCCTTGATGAACTTCTCCACGTTGGCGCGGGCCTCGTCGTCGAAGTACTGCACGGGCGGCGACTTCATGAAGTACGAGGAGGCGGAGAGGATCGGGCCGCCGATGCCCCGGTCCTTGGCGATCTTCGCGGCGCGCAGGGCGTCGATGATGACACCGGCGGAGTTCGGGGAGTCCCAGACCTCGAGCTTGTACTCCAGGTTCAGCGGGACGTCACCGAAGGCGCGGCCCTCGAGGCGGACGTACGCCCACTTGCGGTCGTCCAGCCAGGCCACGTAGTCGGACGGGCCGATGTGCACGTTGTCCTCGCCCAGGTCCCGATCGGGGATCTGGGAGGTGACGGCCTGGGTCTTGGAGATCTTCTTGGACTCCAGGCGCTCGCGCTCGAGCATGTTCTTGAAGTCCATGTTGCCGCCGACGTTCAGCTGCATGGTGCGGTCCAGGATGACGCCCCGGTCCTCGAACAGCTTGGCCATCACACGGTGCGTGATGGTCGCGCCGACCTGCGACTTGATGTCGTCACCGACGATCGGAACGCCGGCCTCGGTGAACTTGTCCGCCCACTCCTTGGTGCCGGCGATGAAGACCGGGAGCGCGTTGACGAAGGCGACCTTGGCGTCGATGGCGCACTGCGCGTAGAACTTCGCGGCGGCCTCGGAGCCCACGGGCAGGTAGCAGACCAGAACGTCGACCTGCTTGTCCTTGAGGACCTGGACGACGTCGACGGGGGTCTCGTCGGACTCGTCGATGGTCTGGCGGTAGTACTTGCCCAGACCGTCGAGGGTGTGACCGCGCTGGACGGTGACGCCGGTGGACGGCACGTCGCAGATCTTGATGGTGTTGTTCTCGCTGGCGCCGATGGCGTCGGCGACGTCGAGGCCGACCTTCTTCGCGTCCACGTCGAACGCGGCCACGAACTCCACGTCACGGACGTGGTAGTCGCCGAACTGCACGTGCATCAGACCCGGCACGCGGGCGTCCGGGTCGGCGTCCTTGTAGTACTCGACGCCCTGCACCAGCGAGGCGGCGCAGTTGCCCACGCCGACGATGGCTACACGAACCGAACCCATTCCGGTTGCTCCCTGTGTGTACTGGATGAAGCCCTGCGGATTGCGGGACCTCATATGGCGGTGTCATCGGACGGATCCGGCCGGGAACCACCCCGGTGCCGGGGCAGGCCGCCCGTATCTGGTGACTGGTCCTGATGTGGCGCCCGGCCCGGCCCTTGCTCCGGTGTCCGGTCCTGCCCGGCGGTACCGCTGCGCTGTTCGCGCCCGGCCCGCTCGCTCTCGATCAGCTCGTTCAGCCAGCGGACCTCGCGCTCCACCGACTCCATCCCGTGCCGTTGCAGCTCGAGGGTGTAGTCGTCCAGGCGCTCACGGGTGCGGGAGAGGGAGGCACGCATCTTCTCCAGACGCTCCTCCAGACGGCTGCGCCGTCCTTCCAGCACCCGCATCCGCACCTCACGCGACGTCTGGCCGAAGAAGGCGAAGCGAACACCGAAGTGCTCGTCCTCCCAGGCGTCCGGCCCGGTGTGGGCCAGCAACTCTTCGAAGCGCTCCTTGCCCTCCGCCGTCAGCCTGTAGACGATCTTCGCCCTGCGCCCGGCGAGGGTCGCCGCGAGGGCTTCGTCGGGGGCGCTGCCGGGCTCTTCGATCAACCAGCCGTTGGCGACCAGAGTCTTGAGGCAGGGATAGAGGCTGCCGTAGCTGAACGCACGGAACACCCCGAGCGAGGTGTTGAGGCGTTTCCGCAGCTCGTATCCGTGCATCGGGGACTCGCGGAGCAGGCCGAGGACAGCGAACTCGAGCACGCCGGAGCGTCTGCTCATGTCCTGCCTCCCCTGTCTCCTGAGTCGCTATGCCGAGCTGATGTATCGGCTCGATACATCTAGACGATAGAACCACGATCCTGGTGGGACAAGAGCGACCACGGTGAACGGCGTCACATCATCAATTCGTGCGACTCAATCTGACGGTTATGGAGTGAAGATGCCGGGTGGGCGGGTTTTGACCGTGCGTACTCTGTTCGCCATGCAGACTTACGGGAACCATGCGACGCCGAGATGCGTCCTCGTCCCGGATGCTGTGCGTCCGGTTGCCTGGCGTGGCTGGATCGCACGTCGGGGGGACCGGAAGCCACCTGCCGCTTTCAGGCGATTGAGCCTGCCCGAGGAGTAGTCGTTCCATGAGCGAGCACCGTCGCAAGCCGCCGCAGCCCCAGGGCGGCGGACGAGCAGCGGCCCGGCGAGCCGGACAGCAGTCGTCCGGCCGTCGCGCAGCACCGGCGCACCATGCCACCAGCGGGTCGGGGTCCGGCCCGCACGGTGAAGAGCGCCCCACTGGTAGCCGGGCCGAGGCCCGGCGAGCCGCCCAGCGTGGTGGCGGCCGCAGACGCGCACCCGATCCGGGTGCGGGCCGCGCGGGCCGCACCCGGGGCGGCGATCAGCCCGCCAAGAAGCGCTTCATCGACTACCCCCGGGCGGGCAAGTCGGGCTTCCGGCGCTGGGTCCCGTCCTGGAAACTGGTGACGGGCACCTTCCTCTTCTTCTTCGCGGCGCTGATCGGCGCCGCGGGCATCGGTCTGTGGTTGGTGGAGGTACCCACCGCGCAGGCCGCGTCCCAGACCCAGAAGAACGTGTACTACTGGGCCGACGGCTCGCAGATGGTGGTCTCGGGCGGTGGTGACCTCAACCGTCAGATCGTTCCGCTGGACCAGATCCCCAAGGACATGCAGAACGCGGTGATCTCCGCGGAGAACGCCAGCTTCTACGACGACTCCGGCGTCGACCCCATGGGCATCGCGCGCGCCGTGGTGAACATGGCGCGCGGCGGAGAGACCCAGAGTGGTTCGACGATCACCCAGCAGTTCGTCAAGAACACCTACCTGGACCAGTCGCAGACGCTGACGCGCAAGGTCAGGGAGCTGTTCATCTCCATAAAGGTGGGAGCCACCGAGGAGAAGGACGAAATCCTCGCCGGCTACCTCAACACCGCGTACTACGGACGCGGTGCCTACGGCTGTCAGGCCGCGGCCCGCGCCTACTACGACAAGGACTGTGTGAAGCTCACGGCCAGTGAGTCCGCCTTCCTCGCCGCCACGCTGAACGGTCCGAACCTCTACGACCCGAACGGCGGCTACGGCCCCAACGCCGACAAGGCCAGCAACACCAAGCGTGCCAAGGCGCGCTGGGCCTGGATCCTCAGGCGTGAGGCCCAGGTGGGCAAGATCTCGAAGAGCCAGGCCGAGGGGATCATCGCAAAGAAGTTCCCCACCCCGCGTGATCCGCAGATCGCGACGAACAAGCAGGGCCAGATCGGGTATCTGACCGAACTCGCCGACAACTACATCGTCGCCAACACCGGGATCAGCAGTAAGCAGCTGCACCGGGGCGGGTATCAGATCCACACCACCTTCGACCGCAAGAAGGTGGGCCAGCTCAAGAAGGCCGTCCAGAAGGTCTCCAAGGAGAACCTCAATCCTGACGACCGTGACGTCGACAACTACGTGCAGTTCGGCGGCGCCTCGGTGGAGCCCAGGACGGGCAAGATCATGGCGATCTACGGCGGCAAGGACGCGCTGGAGCACTACCGCAACAACGCCGACTACACCGGTGTCCAGGTGGGGTCGACCTTCAAGCCCTTCGTCCTGGCCGCCGCGATGACCGACGGAAAGCGGGATCCGGCGGGCGGAAGGGATCAGACCGCCACCGAGCGGACCCAGGTCTCACCGAGCAGTGTGTACAACGGTGACAACAAACTGACCCTGCGTGATTACGACGGGAAAGTCTGGCTGGACAAGCACAACAAGGAATGGCACCAGAGAAACGACGGTGACCAGAGCAAGGGGCCCATCACCCTGCGCACCGCGATGCAGTTCTCGGTGAACACCCCCTTCATCCAGCTGGGCATGGACGTCGGCACCGACAAGGTGCGGAACGCGGCACTCCAGGCGGGCCTCAGCAAGGAGCAGCTGGCCGAGATCACACCCAGCTTCTCCCTGGGCACCTCCGCGCCCAGCGCCATCCGGCTCGCCGGGTCGTACGCCACCTTCGCGGCCAGCGGCAAGCAGGTCGATCCGTACTCGGTCGAGCGGATCGAAAACAAGAAGGGCGAGGTCTACAACCACAAGGACCACGTCAAGGTCACCCAGGCCTTCGACGCGAACGTGGCGAACAACGTCACCGACGTCCTGGAGAACGTCGTCCAGAAGGGCACCGGCACCTCGGCGCAGATCGGCCGTCCCGTGGCCGGCAAGACCGGTACCACCGACGAGAACAAGTCGGCGTGGTTCTCCGGCTACACCCCGCAGCTGTCCACTTCCATCGGCATGTGGCGGGTGAACGACAAGGCCAAGAACCAGAAGTTCCTGTCCATGCGCGGTGTGGGCGGTCAGGAGTCGATCCACGGCGCCTCCTATCCGGCCGAGATCTGGGCCGACTACATGCGCGAGGCGATGAAGGGCAAGAAGGCCAAGAGCTTCCCGGAGCCCGGGCCGATCGGGCAGAAGGTCTTCGGCAACGACGCGAGCCCGAGCCCGCCGCCTCCGACGCCCTCCGAGACACCTTCGGAGAAGCCGTCCGAGACGCCCTCGGAGAAGCCGTCCGAGACGCCTTCCGAGTCACCGTCGCCCACCGAGACCTGTGATCCGCTGGACCCCCGGTGCACCGAGGACAGCGGGGGCAACGGCAACGGCGGGAACAACGGCGGTCCGGGCGGCGGTCCGGGGGGCGACCCCACGGACACGCCGACCACGGAACCACCAGGGGACGACAGCGGCGGCATCTTCGGTGGCCCGACCGGCTACCGCAGGGAGGAATAACCTCCCGCGTCCACACCCCTGAACCGGCGGGGGGGGGGGGGGGGGGGGGGGGGGGGGGGGGGGTGGGGGGGGGGGGGGGAGGGGGGGAAGGGCCGATGTCGGGGAGGTA
>NZ_JBWKKP010000007.1:182317-325254 GCF_056431485.1 Streptomyces sp. NPDC045899 | reverse complement strand
TGCGACATCGGCCTCGTCGGCTACGAGATGGCCCTGCTGGTCGACCGCGCGGGCAACGTCCTCACCCCGGACCTCCGCGCCGAACTGCAAGGCAGTCTTCTCAACTAGCAAACATGGAGTGCGTTACGCGCCACCGCGCCATAAGGTGCGGTGGCGCGCACGGCAAGACAGGCGAGTTGGAGGAGGAAACGTGGCAACGCCCCCTAGCGGATATCCGTACGGCTCTGGGCAGCCGTCGGAACCGCGCGGAGAAGCGCCGCTGAAGCGCTTCAACTTCCCCTCCGCCCCCAGCGGCCAGCCCCACTCCCAGGAGCCGGACGACCGGTACCAGGAGCCGGGTGACCGGTACCAGCAGCCGCTGCCGCCCCAGCGCCAGCCGCAGCAGGGCCGCCGGCAGCCGTACCCGCCCTCCTACGCGCCCCAGGGCGCGCCGGAGGGGCCGCGGTACGAGCCGCCGCCCGCGCCGCGTATCCAGCCCGTACAGCCGCCCGCGCGCCCCGCCCCGGACCCCTCCCCCGCGGGCGGCACGCACAATCCCCTGGTGCGGCCGTACGCCATGACCGGGGGCCGGACCCGGCCCCGGTACCAGCTCGCCATCGAGGCGCTGGTGCACACCACGGCCGAACCCGCCCAGCTCCAGGGCCAGCTGCCCGAGCACCAGCGGATCTGCCAACTGTGCCGTGAGATCAAGTCGATCGCCGAGATCTCGGCACTGCTCACCATCCCCCTGGGCGTCGCCCGGATCCTTGTCGCCGACCTGGCCGAGGCCGGGCTCGTCGCCATTCACCAGCCCGGCGGCGACCAGTCCGCCGGCGGCCAGCCTGACGTGACACTGCTCGAAAGGGTGCTCAGTGGACTTCGCAAGCTCTAGCGGTGCAGCCCGCTCCACCACCTCCGCGAAAATCGTGGTGGCGGGCGGCTTCGGCGTGGGCAAGACCACGTTCGTCGGCGCGGTCTCGGAGATCAACCCGCTGCGCACCGAAGCCGTGATGACCTCCGCCTCGGCGGGGATCGACGATCTCACCCACGCGCCGGACAAGACCACCACCACGGTGGCGATGGACTTCGGGCGTATCACGCTCGACCAGGACCTGATCCTGTACCTGTTCGGCACGCCGGGACAGGACCGCTTCTGGTTCATGTGGGACGACCTGGTCCGCGGTGCCATCGGCGCCGTGGTGCTCGTGGACACCCGCCGCCTGGCGGACTGCTTCCCGGCCGTGGACTACTTCGAGAACTCCGGACTGCCCTTCGTCATCGCCCTCAACGGCTTCGACGGCCACCAGCCGTACAACCCCGAAGAGGTCCGCGAGGCGCTCCAGATCGGCCCCGACGCGCCGATCATCATCACCGACGCCCGCCACCGCAGCGAGGCCAAGAGCGCTCTGATCACCCTGGTCGAGCACGCACTGATGGCCCGGCTGCGCTAGGCCGTGTCGTTCGGATCTTCGCGGGTCCGCGAAGATCCGAACGACACGACCTGGCCGTCCCGGCGGTCCCGCGCAACGCGAAAGCCCCTGCTCTCCGAGGAGAGCAGGGGCTTTCTCATGCTCGCTGACGCTTCCGTCGCCTCCGGACGATGTGCGGTCGCCCGGCGGCGGTCGCGTCGCGGGGGTGTCAGCCCTGCCAGCTGTGCGGCGCGCGGAACGCCGACTGGCGCTCCAGGCGGCGCCAGCGCGCGGCGCTGCGGCGCGGGCGGACCGAGCCACCGGTGCGGTGGTGACCGGCGGTGGCGGCGGCGCGGGCGAGGAGGACCGCGGTGACCGCGGCCAGTTCCTCGGCGTCCGCGTGGCCCTTCTCGACGCGGACGAGCGTGGCCACCGCGGCGGCGGTATCGGCGGAGTCCTCGGACATGCTCATGGTGGGCTTCTCCCTCAGTTCCCTCTGTGGCGGTGCCGCGGTTACTGCGGCGGGTTGCCGTGCTTGCGGGACGGCAGGTCGGCGTGCTTGTCGCGCAGCATCGCCAGGGACCGGATCAGGACCTCACGGGTGTCGGCCGGGTCGATGACGTCGTCGACCAGGCCCCGCTCGGCCGCGTAGTAGGGGTGCATCAGCTCGGACTTGTACTCCTTGACCATGCGCGCGCGCATGGCCTCGGGGTCGTCCGAGTCGGCGATCTGCCGGCGGAAGATCACGTTGGCCGCGCCCTCGGCGCCCATCACCGCGATCTCGTTGGTGGGCCAGGCGTAGGTCAGGTCCGCACCGATGGACTGGGAGTCCATGACGATGTAGGCCCCGCCGTACGCCTTGCGCAGGATGACCGAGATACGCGGAACAGTGGCATTGCAGTACGCGTAGAGCATCTTGGCGCCGTGCCGGATGATCCCGCCGTGCTCCTGGTCCACACCGGGCAGGAAGCCGGGCACGTCGAGCAGTGTGATCAGCGGGATGTTGAAGGCGTCGCACATCTGGATGAAGCGCGCGGACTTCTCCGACGCCTCGATGTCCAGCACTCCGGCCAGCGACTGCGGCTGGTTGGCGATGATGCCGACCACCGCGCCGTCCAGCCGGGTCAGGGCACAGATGATGTTGGTCGCCCAGCGCTCGTGGACCTCGAGGTAGTCGCCGTCGTCGACGATCTCCTCGATGACCTTGCGCATGTCGTACGGGCGGTTGCCATCGGCCGGGACCAGGTCCAGCAGCGCCTCACCGCGCCGGGAGGCCGGGTCGTCGGACTCGGCGACCGGCGGGTTCTCCCGGTTGTTCTGCGGCAGCAGCGACAGCAGGTAGCGCACCTCCTCCAGGCATGTCTCCTCGTCGTCGTACGCGAAGTGACACACACCGGAGGTCTCGGCGTGCACATCGGCACCGCCGAGCCCGTTCTGCGAGACCTTCTCGCCGGTCACCGCCTGGACCACATCGGGTCCGGTGATGAACATCTGCGAGGTCTCCCGGACCATGAACACGAAGTCGGTGAGGGCCGGGGAGTAGGCGGCGCCGCCCGCGCACGGGCCGAGCATCACGCTGATCTGCGGGATGACACCGGACGCCTTGGTGTTGCGCTGGAAGATGCCGCCGTATCCGGCGAGGGCGGAGACGCCCTCCTGGATGCGGGCTCCGGCACCGTCGTTGAGGGACACCAGCGGGGCCCCGGCCGAGATGGCCATGTCCATGATCTTGTGGATCTTCGTCGCGTGGGCCTCGCCCAGCGCCCCACCGAAGATCCGGAAGTCGTGTGCGTAGACGAACACCGTCCGACCGTGGACGGTCCCCCAGCCAGTGACGACCCCGTCGGTGTAGGGCCTCTTCGCTTCCAGCCCGAAGCCGGTCGCGCGGTGCCGCCGCAGCGGCTCCACCTCGTTGAAGGACCCCTCGTCCAGCAGCAGATCGATCCGCTCGCGAGCCGTCAGCTTCCCCTTGGCCTTCTGGGCCTCGGTCGCCCGCTCGCTCGGGCCGCGCCGAGCCTGCTCGCGGATCGCGTGCAGCTCGGCGACGCGCCCGCGAACGTCACTCGCCTCAGCGGGCGCACCTTCGAGATTGGTCATGGAACGACGGTACGTTCCCGGACCCTCGGAAGCGCATGTCAATTCCATACAACGTCGACGGCGTTTTGGTGGGCAGGCGACACAGAACTGGACAGCGGATTTCGTGCCACCTGCTGTGCCGCACCACATTCGCCGCTGTGGGTCCTCCACAAACTTCGGACCCCCGCGCGGTCACCGTACGAGCTTGACCACCCGGATGGTCGGCAGCCGCCGGGGCGGCCTCCGCCGGAACCGTTCACTCCGGGATGTTGAAAGTTGAACGGAATGGGTCTACGCTCGGGAGCGCCCAAGGTTGTTCAACGTTCAACCACATTGACCCGGAGGAGGAGCCATGGCTCTGTTCCGTCGCCACACCAGCAGCACGACCCCCGGCACCGCGGCCGTCGGCTCCGTGACCGCGCCCGATCCGGCGCTCGCCGCCCTGACCGGTGAGTACACGATCGACCCCGCCCACAGCGCCATCGGCTTCACGGTGCGGCACGCGATGGTCACCAACGTCCGCGGGACGTTCGCCGACCACCGCGGCACCCTGAGCCTGGACGGTGCCGACCCGTCCCGTTCGACCGCGTCGATCGACATCACCATCGGCAGCGTGGACACCGGCATCAAGGACCGGGACGCCCATCTGCGCAGCGCCGACTTCTTCGACGCCGACGCCTTCCCGCTGATGACCTTCCGCAGCACCGCCGCGGAGCGGATCGACGGCGACCGTTACCGGATCACCGGTGACCTCACCATCAAGGACGTCACCCGGCCGCTCTCCATCGATCTGGAGTTCAACGGCTCGGCCACCGACGTCTACGGCAATGAGCGGGTCGGCTTCGAGGGCGGCGCCGAGATCCAGCGCTCCGCATGGGGGCTGACCTGGAACGCCGCACTGGAGACCGGTGGGGTGATGGTCAGCGACAAGGTCCGGCTGACCTTCGACATCTCCGCGATCAGGAACACCGCGCAGGACTGATCCCGGACCCCGCCCGGCCCCGGCAGAGCCACGCCCCCGAGGGCGCTGCCGGGGCCGCGGCCATATCACTCCTGCGGTTCCACCCCGGCCCGCAGCAGGCCGTAGGCGTAGGCGTCGTCCAGCGCCTGCCAGGACGCGGCGATCACGTTCTCCCCGACGCCGACCGTCGACCACTCGCCCTTGCCGTCGGTGGTGGAGACCAGCACCCGGGTCGTGGACTGCGTACCGTGCTTGCCTTCCAGGATGCGGACCTTATAGTCCACCAGCTCCAGGGCGGCCAGCTGCGGGTAGATCCGCTCCAGACCCACGCGCAGCGCCCGGTCCAGGGCGTGGACCGGACCGTTTCCCTCGGCCGTGGTGACGATCCGCTCGCCCTTGGCCCACAGCTTCACGGTGGCCTCGTTCGCGTGGGTGCCGTCCGGGCGGTCCTCGACGATCGCCCGCCAGGACTCGACCCGGAAGAAACGGCGGGCCCGGCCCTCGGCCTCCGCACGCAGCAGCAGTTCGAAGGAGGCGTCGGCGGCCTCGTAGGTGTAGCCCGCGAGCTCCCGTTCCTTGACGCGTTCGACGACCCGGCCGACCAGTGCGCGGTCGTCGCCGAGGTCGATGCCCAGCTCCTTGCCCTTGAGCTCGATCGAGGCGCGGCCCGCCATGTCCGAGACCAGCATCCGCATGGTGTTGCCGACCTGCTCGGGGTCGATGTGCTGGTACAGGTCCGGATCGACCTTGATGGCCGAGGCGTGCAGCCCGGCCTTGTGGGCGAACGCGGAAACACCCACATAGGGCTGGTGGGTGGAGGGCGTCAGATTGACGACCTCGGCGATGGCGTGCGAGATCCGGGTCATCTCCGCCAGTGCGCCCGGGGGCAGCACCGCACGGCCGTACTTCAGCTCCAGCGCCGCGACGACCGGGAAGAGGTTGGCGTTGCCGACCCGCTCGCCGTAGCCGTTGGCGGTGCACTGGACGTGGGTGGCGCCCGCGTCCACGGCGGACAGGGTGTTGGCCACGGCGCAGCCGGTGTCGTCCTGGGCGTGGATGCCCAGCCGGGCGCCGGTGTCGGCCAGGACGGTGCGGACCACCGCGTCGATCTGCCCCGGGAGCATCCCGCCGTTGGTGTCGCACAGCACGACCACCTCGGCGCCCGCCTGGTGGGCGGTGGCCACGACCTGCTTGGCGTAGGCGGCGTTGGCCCGGTAGCCGTCGAAGAAGTGCTCACAGTCCAGGAAGACCCGGCGGCCCTGGGAGCGCAGGTAGGCGACGGTGTCGCGGATCATCTCGAGGTTCTCCTCGAGCGAGGTGCGCAGCGCCAGTTCCACATGGCGGTCATGGGACTTGGCGACCAGCGTGATCACCGGTGCGCCCGAGTCGAGGAGCGCCTTCACCTGCGGGTCGTGCGCGGCGCTCACCCCCGCCTTGCGGGTCGCGCCGAAGGCCACGAGCAGTGCGTGCTTGAAGTCGATCTCCTCGCGCGCCCGCGCGAAGAACTCGGTGTCGCGCGGGTTGGCTCCGGGCCAGCCGCCCTCGATGAAGCCCACGCCGAAGTCGTCGAGGTGACGGGCGATGGTGAGCTTGTCCGCGACCGTCAGATTGATGCCCTCGCGCTGCGCGCCGTCGCGCAGCGTGGTGTCGAAGACATGGAAACCGTCGTCGGGCAGATCCTTCATGGTGGTCGGGCTCCTGTCGGATGGATCTCGGTCTACCGGAATAACCGGTTCCGCGCCCTCCTATGATCCCTCACGCTCCGCATCCGGTGGGATGGTCCGGAAAACGAAAAGACCCCTCGCGGGTGCGAGAGGTCTGCGCGCGGGTCTGGGGCACGGTGTCCGCGCCGTACCGGGTCGTACGGGGCGGTCACTGCGGACCGGCGCGCCTGCTGCCAATAATCATGGCGAACGAGAGCACGGGGGCAGTCTGGCACATTCCGCCCCCGGGCTCCCTTCCGTCTCAGGATGCGAACGGCGGGCGTCAGCCCAGACGGTGCATCCAGCCATGAGTGTCCGGGGCGGCGCCGGTCTGGATGTCCAGCAGCGCGCGGCGCAGCTTCATCGTGACCGCACCGGGCTCACCGTCGCCCACCGTCCAGCTGCCCCGGGCGGACTTCACCGAGCCGACCGGGGTGATGACGGCGGCGGTGCCGCAGGCGAACACCTCGGTGAGGGATCCGTCCGCGTTCCCCTCGCGCCAGTCGTCCACCGAGATCCGGCCCTCGGAGACCTCGTGGCCGAGGTCGGCGGCGATCCGCAGCAGCGAGGCGCGGGTGATCCCGGGCAGCAGCGAACCGGAGAGCTCGGGGGTGACGATGCGGTCCCCGTACACGAAGTACAGGTTCATCCCGCCCATCTCCTCGATCCAGCGGCGCTCGATGGCGTCCAGCCAGACCACCTGGTCACAGCCCTGCTCGGCGGCCTGCGCCTGGGCGACCAGCGAGGCGGCGTAGTTGCCGCCCGCCTTGGCGGCGCCGGTGCCGCCGGGGGCCGCGCGGACGTACTCCTCGGAGAGCCACACCGAGACCGGCTTGACCCCGCCGGGGAAGTAGGCCCCGGCCGGGGAGGCGATGACCACGAACAGGTACTCGTTGGCGGGCCTGACCCCGAGCCCGACCTCGGTGGCGAACATGAACGGCCGCAGGTACAGCGACTCCTCACCGGTGCCGGGCACCCAGGCCCGGTCCTGGGTGACCAGCGCGTCACAGGCCGCGATGAAGGTCTCCACCGGAAGCTCGGGCATGGCCATCCGGCGCGCCGACGCCTGGAAGCGCTCGGCGTTCTGCTCGGGGCGGAAGGTGGCGACCGTGCCGTCGGGCTGCCGGTACGCCTTGAGCCCCTCGAAGATGGTCTGCGCGTAGTGCAGCGTCATGTTCGCCGGGTCGAGCGGCAGCGCGGCGTACGGCACCAGCTGGGCGTCGTGCCAGCCACGGCCCTCCGTCCACCTGACGGTCACCATGTGATCGGTGAAGTGGCGGCCGAACCCGGGGCTGGCCAGGATCCGCTCCCGTTCCGCGTCGGAGAGCGGGTGGGACGAGGGCTTGAGCTCGATCGTGGGCGTCGTCATGAGTGGTAGTCCTTCACCGTTCGGTTGTCGCGGACCGCGCTCACACCGTCCCGACCGTCATCGGTACGAGGACGTCCGAGTTTCGCTTCGCACAGCGGCCCCACCAGGATTATCGCCTAGGTGGGGCCGGGGGAAGAGGTGTGCGGGTGGCGCGCGGCCCAGGTCGATGGTCGCACCCGGCCGCGCAGGGGCACCGGCTGGGGTCAGCCGGCCACCCGCGCGGCGAGCGCGTCGCCGATCTCGTCGGTGGTGCGGGGCGTGCCGTCCCGCTCGGCGAGGTCCTGTGCGACGGCGGCCTCGATCCGGGCCGCCTCCTCCGGGTGACCGAGGTGCGACAGGAGGAGGGCCACCGACAGCACGGTCGCCGTCGGGTCGGCCTTGCCGGTGCCCGCGATGTCCGGGGCGGAGCCGTGGACCGGCTCGAACATCGAGGGGAAGGTGCCGGAGGGGTTGATGTTGCCGCTCGCGGCGAGCCCGATACCACCGGTGACGGCGGCGGCGAGGTCGGTCAGGATGTCACCGAAAAGGTTGTCGGTGACGATCACGTCGAACCGCTCGGGCTGGGTCACGAAGAAGATCGTCGCGGCGTCGACATGCAGATAGTCGGTGGTGACCTCGGGGTACTCCTGGCCGACCTGGTCGAAGATGTTCTTCCAGAGGTGACCGGCGTGCACCAGGACGTTGTTCTTGTGGACCAGGGTCAGCTTCTTGCGCGGCCGGGCGTTGGCGCGCTCGTACGCGTCACGTACCACCCGCTCCACGCCGTAGGCCGTGTTCAGGCTCACCTCGGTGGCCACCTCGGCAGGGGTCCCGGTGCGCAGCGAGCCACCGTTGCCCACGTAGGGGCCCTCGGTGCCCTCGCGGACGACCACGAAGTCGATGTCGGGGCGTCCGGCCAGCGGGGTCGGGGTGTTCGGGAAGAGCTTCGACGGACGCAGGTTGACGTAGTGGTCGAAGGCGAAGCGGAGCTTGAGGAGCAGCCCGCGCTCCAGCACCCCGGAGGGCACCGACGGATCGCCGATCGCGCCGAGCAGGATCGCGTCGTGGTCCTTCAGCGACTCCAGGTCGGCGTCCGGCAGGGTTTCACCGGTGGCGTGCCAGCGGCGGGCACCGAGGTCGTAGTTCCGGGTCTCCAGCTTCACGTCCTGCGGAAGCGCGGCGGCGAGGACCTTGAGGCCCTGGGCCACGACCTCCTGGCCGATACCGTCACCGGGGATCACTGCGAGGCGAAGGGAGCGAGACATACCGGGACCCTACTCCTCGTCCCATGGACTGACACTGACCGTCCGCCATTCGGACAGCCGGTGTGCCCCGTCAACCGGTAAGCCGCCGTTCACCCGGTGTACCGCGCGCCGTTGACCGGCCGGGGGAGATTCCGGTTCATGGACACTCCACGGTTCGGTATCCCTGAGCCGCTCGCGCGCCGGATGAGCATGGCCGAGCAGCACGAGTACCTGCGGGCGCGGTTCTCCCGCCGGAGGGTGCTGCGCGGGGGCGCGGCCGCGGCGGGCGCGGGCGTCGGCGCGGGGCTGCTGGGCGGCTCGGCGTGCGCCACCGGCGCCCGGCTCGCCCCCGCGGCGGTCCCGGCACCGCGCCGGACCACCGTGGACGGTTCACTGGTGGCGCCGTTCGGCCGTCATCTGGCGTTCGGCGCCGACCCCATGACCCAGATGCGGATCTCCTGGCAGGTACCGCTGGCGGTGCGCCGGCCCCGGGTACGGATCGGCCCGGGGCCCGGAGAGCTGACCCGGACGGTCGAGGCCGAGGTGCGCCCGCTGCACACCCCGGCGCTGGGTGACGAGCTCCCCGCGGTCGACCAGTACTACCTGCACGCCGCGGTGGACGGGCTGAGCCCCGACGTCACCTACTACTACGGTGTCGGCCACGAGGGCTGGGACCCGGCCGACCCCCGGCACCTGTCCTCGGTGGGCACCTTCCGCACCGCGCCCGAGCGGCCCGCGCCGTTCGTCTTCACCGCCTTCGGCGACCAGGGCGTGAGCTATCACGCACTCGCCAACGACCGGGTGATCCTGGGCCAGAACCCGTCCTTCCATCTGCACGCGGGCGATCTGTGCTACGCGGACACCACCGGCCACGGCAAGAAGTCCGACCTGTACGACGCGCGGGTCTGGGACTCCTTCCTCGCCCAGACCGACGCGGTGGCGGCCACCGTGCCCTGGATGGTGACCACCGGCAACCACGACATGGAGGCCTGGTACTCCCCCGACGGATACGGGGGACAGCTGGCCCGCTGGTCACTGCCGCAGAACGGACCCGCACCGCGCTCGGCGCCCGGCGTCTACTCCTTCACCTACGGGAACGTGGGCGTGGTCGCGCTGGACGCCAATGACGTCAGCCACGAGATCACCGCCAACACCGGATGGAGCGGCGGTGAGCAGACCCGCTGGCTGGACCGGCGGCTGACCGAGCTGCGGGCGCGGGAGGACATCGACTTCGTGGTGGTCTTCTTCCACCACTGCGCGTACTCCACGACCAGGTCCCACGCCTCGGACGGGGGTGTGCGCGACGCATGGGTACCGCTGCTGGAGCGGCACCAGGTGGACCTGGTGATCAACGGCCACAACCACGTCTACGAGCGCACCGACGCCATCCGGGGCGGGAAGACCGCCCGCCGGGTGCCGGTCGGCGGGGACGCCGACGCGGTGCGCGACGGGATCGTCTATGTGACGGCGGGCGGAGCGGGCGCGGACCTGTACTCCTTCCCCGTGCCCGACAGCTACGAGGGGAAGGTCCGGGACCTCGACGAGGTGAAGACCTACCACTGGACGAAGGGCGGGGAGAAGGACCACGACACCGTGGAGTGGTCACGGGTCCGCTACACCGGCTTCTCCTTCCTCGCGGTGGAGGTGGAGCCCGGTGCCGCTCCGAAACTGAAGGTCACGGCGCTGACGGAGTCCGGTGAGCGCGTGGATCACTTCACGATCACGCGCTCCCGGCGTCAGTGACCGGTGGAGCCGCCGTTGTCCCGGCGGTCCAGCGCGCGCTGGAGCGCGGCGGCCGCCTTCTGGCGGTCGGTGTTGTCCGTCTTGCGGCGGACCCTGCGGATGGTCGTCTCGGCCATGTTCACGTCTCCTTGGCTCAACCCCGGAAAAGGCCGGGGGGAATCCCCGAGAAGGTGGCAACCGGAAAGGGCGGGGGTCTGGGTGCGGCAGGGGTCACCTGCGGATGTGCACCGACCACGTCCGCCGTCGCTCGATGGAGCGAGACGTTCGGCTTCCACAAAAGTACGACAGCCGGCCGTCGCTGTCTGCACAATTAGTCGGACGTCCTACTATCTGAGACGCAAAAAACGGCCGATGGAAACCATCGGCCGTCCTGCTGTCCCGTGGCGGAGCCACGGCGGGCCCGTCCTGATGATCGAGGCCGACCCCCGTCCGACCTCGACCACCCTGGCCGATCCCGAACCGCCGTGGGTGACCTCGCGTCCGGTTACCCACGTAAACTGCGGTAAATAATGCCTACTTGATTGCCTGACGCTAGCACCGTCACCGCTCGGGCGTCCACAGCTTTACGGCGTATTCCGCCTCCGCACAGCACACCGCCCCCGGCCGCGTGTGGACACGGCCGGGGGCGGGACAACGGGCGCGGAGCGCGCCGGGCAGGTCAGCCCATGTGCGGGTAGCGGTAGTCCGTCGGCGGGACCAGGGTCTCCTTGATGGAGCGGGTGGAGGTCCAGCGCATCAGGTTCTGCTTGGCGCCCGCCTTGTCGTTGGTGCCGGAGGCACGGCCGCCGCCGAACGGCTGCTGGCCGACCACGGCACCGGTGGGCTTGTCGTTGATGTAGAAGTTGCCCGCCGCGAAGCGCAGCGCCTCACAGGTGGCGGCGGCCGCGGCACGGTCCCGGGCGATGACGCAGCCGGTCAGACCGTAGGCCGAGGCCGACTCCATCTGCTGGAGCATCGCGTCGTACTCGGCGTCCTCATAGACGTACACGCCCAGGATCGGGCCGAAGTACTCGTCCTTGAAGATCTCGTTCTCCGGGTCGGTGGAGACCAGGACGGTCGGCCGGACGAAGTAGCCCTCGCTGTCGTCGTAGGTGCCGCCCGCGATCACCTCGACGGTCGGGTCGGACTTCGCCCGGTCGATCGCCGCCTTGTTCTTGGCGAAGGACCGGTCGTCGATGACCGCGCCCATGAAGTTGCCCAGCTCGGACACGTCGCCCATGGAGAGCCCGTTGACCTCGGTGGCGAACTCCTCCTTGAAGCCGTTCTCCCACAGCGAGCGCGGGACATAGGCGCGCGAGGCGGCGGAACACTTCTGGCCCTGGAACTCGAAGGCGCCACGGGTCATCGCGGTCTTCAGCACCGCCGGGTCCGCGGACGGGTGGGCGACGATGAAGTCCTTGCCGCCGGTCTCGCCGACCAGCCGCGGGTAGGTCTTGTAGTTCTCGATGTTGGCGCCGACCGTCTTCCACAGGTACTGGAAGGTGCGGGTGGAGCCGGTGAAGTGGATGCCCGCGAGGTCCGGGTGGGCCAGCGCCACCTCGGAGACGTCCTTGCCGTCACCGGTGACCAGGTTGATGACGCCCTTGGGCAGCCCGGCCTCCTCCAGCAGCTGCATCAGCAGCACCGCGGCGTGGGTCTGGGTCGGGGACGGCTTCCAGACCACCACGTTGCCCATCAGGGCGGGGGCGGTGGGGAGGTTGCCCGCGATGGCGGTGAAGTTGAAGGGGGTGATCGCGTAGACGAACCCCTCCAGCGGCCGGTGGTCGGAGCGGTTCCAGACACCGGGCGAGTTGGTCATCGGCTGCTCGGCCAGGATCTGGCGCGCGAAGTGCACATTGAAGCGCCAGAAGTCGATCAACTCGCAGGGAGTGTCGATCTCGGCCTGCTGGGCGGTCTTGGACTGGCCGAGCATGGTGGAGGCAGCGAGGGTCTCCCGCCACGGGCCGGACAGCAGATCGGCGGCCTTGAGGATGATCGCGGCCCGGTCGTCGAAGCTGAGCGCGCGCCACGCCGGGGCGGCAGCCAGCGCCGCGTCGATCGCGTCCTGCGCATCGGCCTGGGTGGCGTTGGCGTAGGTGCCCAGACGGGCCGCGTGGTTGTGCGGCTGTACGACGTCGAAGCGCTCGCCGCCGCCCATCCGCTTCTCGCCGCCGATGGTCATCGGCAGCTCGACCGGGTTCTGGGCCAGCTCCTTGAGCTTGGTCTCGAGGCGGGCGCGCTCCGGGGTGCCGGGGGCGTAGGTGTGCACCGGCTCGTTCACCGGGACGGGGACCTGGGTGACGGCGTCCATGGTGGCCGTTGTCTCCTTCGATCGTCGGGTTACGAGGTCTGCTTTACGGGAGTCTGCGGGCGGCGCGGCGATCAGCCGCGGCTGACCAGCGAGCGCAGGAAGAACGCGAGGTTCGCGGGGCGCTCCGCGAGGCGGCGCATGAAGTACCCATACCAGTCTGTTCCATACGGGATGTAAACCCGCATCCGGTGCCCCTCCGCCACCAGCCGCTCCTGCTCGGCCTCGCGGATCCCGAAGAGCATCTGGAACTCGTACGCGTCCAGCTTGCGGCCGAACCGGCGGGCCAGCTCCTGGCCGATGGCGACCATACGCGGGTCATGGGAGCCGATCATCGGGTAGCCGTCACCGGCCATGAGGATCTTCAGACAGCGCACATACGCCCGGTCCACCTCGCGCTTGTCCTGGTAGGCGACGCTCGCGGGCTCCTTGTACGCGCCCTTCACCAGCCGCACCCGGGAGCCCTCCCCGGCGAGCGCCCGGCAGTCGTCCTCGGTGCGGAACAGGTACGACTGCACCACCGCGCCGGTCTGCGGGAAACGGCTGCGCAGCTCGCCCAGGATCGCCAGGGTGGAGTCCACGGTGGTGTGGTCCTCCATGTCCAGGGTGACGGTCGTCCCCGCCTCGGCCGCGGCCTCGACGACCGGGGTGACATTGGCGAGCGCCACGTCATGGCCGCCGGAGAGGGCCTGCCCGAAGGCCGACAGCTTGACCGACATCTCCGCGCGGACGCCGAGTCCCTCGGCGGCCAGCGCCTCGGTCAGCGCGAGATAGGCGTCCCGGTTGCGCAGCGCTTCGGCGCGGTCGGTGATGTCCTCACCCAGATGGTCGAGGGTGACCTCCAGACCGCGCGACGTCAGGGAACGCACGGCCGCCATCGACTCGTCCAGGCGCTCCCCGGCCACGAATCGGTCCACCATCGGGCGGGTGACCGGCGCGGCCGAGACGACCCGGCGGATGGCGGCACTGCGGGAAGCGGCAAGCAGCACGGGTCCCAGCACGGGGCACCTCCACGATGACAGCCGTCGAACGGCACCAACAACTCACCGTGAAACCTAAGGATCGCTCGTATCCGCGACCATCGACAGCTGTCCTACATCCGTGTCCGGGATCTCAGACATCTGTATGAGAATGGGGGAGGCGGAAGCGGGAAGGAGGCGTGCGGTCGGTGCGGGACGACTATCAGCAGCTGGTGGACGAGATCACGGCGGCGCTCGGCGCGCCCGCGACCCTGGAGAACCGTGACTTCGCCCTGATCGCCTTCGGTGCCCATGACAGCGGTGACGCCGAGGAACCGGCCCTGGACCCGGTGCGCACCCGCTCCATCCTCCAGCGGCGCTCCACGGCGGCGGTGCGGGCCTGGTTCGAGGCGTTCGGGATCGCCCGCGCCCAGGCCCCGCTGCGGATCCCGCCGGATCCGGCGGCCGGGGTCTTCATGGGCCGCATCTGCCTGCCCGTGCGCCACCGCGGTGTGGTGCACGGCTATGTGTGGCTGCTGGACGACGGCCATCTCTCCGATCTGGAGCTCGGGGGCCCCTCGGGGGCACCGGACCCGCGGCTGGCGCGGGCCATGGAGACCACCGCGCGGATCGGGGCGCTGCTGGCGGCCGAGGCACGGGCCGGGGAGGAGCTGGGCGAGCTGCTCGGCGAGCTGCTGACCGGGCCGCCGGACGGCCGGGAAGCGGCCCGCGCGGGGCTGCGGGCCGCGCTGCGGCAGACGGCCGACGGTCCGCTGGCGCTGGTGGCGGTGGTGCCCTGGACCCCGGACACCGGCGCGGACACCGACCATCCGGGGCTCCCCCGGCTGCCGGGGATCGCGGCGGCCTGTGTGGTGCCCGGCACCGCGGACGTCACCCTGGCGGCCCTGGTACGGCTGCGCGCCGCCAGCGCCCCGGACCCGGCGCGCGCCACCGCCGAACAGCTGCTGCGCTCACCCCGGGCGAGCGCCCCGAGCGCACCCGGCCCCGGCCCGGAGCTTCCGCCGGGCGGCGGCCGGGACACGGCCGCGGGCGTCTCCGGGCCGCGCCGCGGTCTGGACGAGCTGCCCGCCGCCTGGGGCGAGGCGATGGCGGCCGCGCGCGCCGCCCGCGCGGACGCCCGGCTCGGACCGGTGGCCGAATGGGCCGCCATCGGCCCGTACCGCCTGCTGGCCGGTCTCCCCCCGGCCCGGCCGGACGCGGCAGTCCGCCCGCTGCTGGAGCGTACGCACGCCGAACTCGCCCGCACCGCCGAGGCGTTCCTCGACTGCGCCGGTCAGGCCGGCCGCACCGCCCAGCTGCTCGGCATCCACCGCCAGACCCTCTACTACCGGCTCTCCCGGGTGAAGCAGCTGACCGGCCTGGACCTGGACTCGGGCGAGGACCGCCTCCTCCTCCACATGGCCCTCAAGGCCGCCCGCCTCGGTCCGCCGGGCGGCGCGGACGGCGGATGAGCGGAGTCGCCGCGTCACTTCACGGGGAACGCCACATCGCAGACCTCGTCGTCCGGACCCGCCGCGCACCAGTCCGCGAAGTAGACCTCGCGGCAGGGTCCGGTGACGGTCAGACCCTCGTCGGCGGCCCAGCGCTCGACCGCGTCGAACGCCGAGGTGATCTGCGGATAGGCGACCTGAGCCTTGGTCAGCCGGGTGTAGGCCAGCCGGTGGGCGGGCTCATGACGCAGCGACACCTCACGGCGGTGGGCGGCGGCGTACTTCCCGGCGGCGGCGCGGTCGGCGACCGGCACACACGCCTCGGCCGGGCCGTCGCTCTCCTCGCTGACCTCGGCGTGGTAGAGGACGAAGGCGGGACCGGCGGTGTCGCCGCACACCGCCGCGGCGGACTCCAGCCTGCCGAGCGCGGCGCCGATCCACGAAGGGAGGTCGTCCGCGAGCAGATGGCGGCGCTCGGTGAGCAGGGTCTGCTCACCGACCTCGCGAAGGTTGATCTCGTACATCTCGGATCTCCTGTCCGACAACCGGTCACGGAGGTGTCTCGCGAGGGACCGCTGCCGGGCGATGCGTGCCTCGACGGCGTCCCAGTAGGCCGCCACCTCGCACGCCGCCCGCTCCCCCGGGAGCTCCAGCACCCGGCCGATCCGCTCCAGCGGCATGTCCAGCCGCCGCAGCAGCGCCACCAGCCGGGCCCGCTCCACCTGGTCGGCGCGGTACCAGCGGTAGCCGGTGGCCTCGTCGACCCGGTCCGGGGCCAGCAGCCCCAGCCGGTCGTAGAGCCGGAGTGCCTTGGGTGACAGCCGCGTCCGGCGCGCGAACGCGCCGATGCTGAGCAGGGGTGTGTCCACCGTGGTGATCCTCCGTCCCGGGCACCGCGCCCGGTGACCCTCACGCTGAGGTCTGCCCC
Organism: Streptomyces sp. NPDC045899; assembly: GCF_056431485.1. NCBI lineage: Bacteria > Bacillati > Actinomycetota > Actinomycetes > Kitasatosporales > Streptomycetaceae > Streptomyces > Streptomyces sp. NPDC045899. Next base: position 309,166 of record NZ_JBWKKP010000007.1, on the reverse strand, counting down.
TTGGTCAAGGTCAAGGTCAGCCGCATGGCCTCGATCAGTTCCCGGGCGTCCGGGGTGAGTTCGGGATCGATGGCCATCTGGACCACCAGGCCGCTCATCAGGGTCATATAGAGGGATCCCAGGGTGCGGGAGGTCTCCTCATCGGCCTCGCGCCCGTCGGTGCCGTGGAAGAGCGCCACCAGCGCCTGCCGGGCCTCCGGCTGGGCCGCGGCGAAGGCCTCGCGCATCTCGGGGTCCCGCTCGGCCTGCATGACGGCCTCCAACTGCGCCCGCCACACCGCCTGGTGCTTGCTGAACAGCTCCAGGGCCCGCGCCCAGCCGGACTCGAACCGGACGGCCGGATCACTGCCGGCCGCCGCGCCGTCCGAGAGGGACCGCTGGACGTCATCGGCCCAGTCACCCATGGCCGCGAAGAGCGCCTCCCTCATCAGGGCGTCCTTGGAGCCGTAGTGGTAGCCGATGGAGGCCAGGTTGGCGCCGGAGGCGGCCACGATGTCCCGCGCCGTCGTGCGCGACCAGCCCTTCTCCAGCAGGCAGCGCTTCGCCCCGGCCAACAGGTCCTCTCGATGTCCCATGGCCCCAGCCTATCCCGGTGTCATACATCCGTCCCAGACGCTCGTCTTATACGGACGTACGAGACAGCGTTCATACCACCGCGCGGTCTCCGCGGAACACCACGAAGGCCCTCCGTCCCGCGAGGAGAGCGCGGAACGGAGGGCTCGTGCGACAGCGGCCGGGGGGGGGACCGCCGTCAGCCCAGATGCACGGCCTTGGGCATGGCGTCCTGCGCGCCCGGCTCCCGGGAGGGCCGCGGCGTGTTCATCAGGATGGTCACCACGACGGCCGCGCTCGCGAGGATCGCGGAGGACCACACGAACGCCTCCGAGAAGCCCTCGACCAGACCGGTCTTCATATGCGTCTGCATGTTCTGCCGGGTGATCTCGTGCATGTGCTCGGCCTTGTAGTCATCCGTCGCGCTGGTGGCGATGGTGTTGAGCAGCGCGGTGCCGATCGAACCGCCGATCTGCTGGGCGGTGTTGACGGTGGCGGACGCGACACCGGCGTCCTGCTCGTTCACCCCGTGCGTCGCGTAGTTCATCGCCGGGGCCATCACCAGGCCCATGCCGAAGCCGACCAGGATCTCCGCGGGCAGCACCCCGCCCGCGTAGGAGCTGTCGATGTCCAGCGGGATCAGCAGCGCCACACCGGTGGCCGCGATCAGCAGACCGGGGCCGACCAGGGCCCGCGGCGCCACCTTGGGGATGAGCCGCGAGGCGAGACCGCCCGCGGAGACCAGCACCGACGCGGTCATCGGCAGGAAGGCGCAGCCGGTGGTCAGCGCCGAGTAACCCTTCACGACCTGCATGTAGTAGGTCAGGAACAGGAACATGGCGAACATGCCGACCACCGCGAGGCCCACGGCGAGGTACGCGCTGCCCCGGGTGCGGTCCGTCAGCACACGCATCGGCAGCAGCGGGTTCCTGACCCGCTTCTCCACCAGGATGAAGGCGAAGAGCAGCACCACACCAGTGGTGAGCAGACCGACCACCATCGAGGAGTCCCAGCCCTCGGACTCGGCCTCACTGCAGCCGTAGACCAGGGCCACCAGACCGGTCACGGCCAGGAACACACCGGGGATGTCGAAGCGTGCCCGGCCCTCGCCCTTGACGTCGGCGGGCAGCACCCACCAGCTGAGGACGGCGAGCGCGGCGATCGGCACGTTCACGTACAGGCACCAGCGCCAGTCGAGGTACTCGGTGAGCGCGCCACCGACGACCAGACCGATCGCGCCACCACCCGCGGCGATGGCACCGAAGATACCGAACGCCTTGGCCCGCTCCTTCGGCTCGGTGAAGTTCACCGCGAGCAGGGACAGCGCCGAGGGAGCCAGCATCGCGGCGAACGCGCCCTGGAAGGCACGGGCCAGCAGCAGCGTCTCGAAACCGGAGGCAGCGCCACCGAGTGCGGAGGCCCCGGCGAAGCCGAGCAGACCGATCAGGAAGGTGCGCCGGCGGCCGGTGTAGTCGGCGATCCGGCCACCGAGCAGCAGCAGGCTGCCGAACGCCAGGGTGTAGGCCGTGATCACCCACTGACGGTCACCGTCGGAGATGCCGAGGTCCTTCTGGGCCGACGGCAGGGCGATGTTCACGATGGTGACATCGAGGACGATCATCAGCTGGGCGAGGCCGATGAACAGCAGGGCCAGCCAGCGCCGAGGGTTGACCTCGGGCTGCTGTATGCCGGTTGGCTGGGACATGAGGGATTGCCTTTCTGGTCTTTCTGATCGTTCCGAAAGCCGAGCGGAGAGAAAGGGAGTTCAGTCGTCCGCGCGAGCGTCGTCGAGCACGCGCTCCCGGAGCCGCCTGAACGCGGGGGCGTCCACGGCTGGGCCGCTGAGCATGGTGGTGGGACGCGGCGAGCCGCTGGGGCGCAGCCCGTCGACGAACACATCCAGATGGCGGTGGGCGATGGCTTCGTCGTCCGGGAAGTGCCCGCCGCCTGGCAGCGGCCGGGACAGCCGCATGATCATCATCGTGATGTCGCCGAAGACGACATCGGGGCGGAGCTGCCCCGCCGCCTGGGCGCGGAGCAGTATTTCGTCGATCAGGTCCACGGCGTCGCCGCGGACCTCGTCGAGCACCTCGCCGAGGCTGATCCGGCCGAGCAGCGAGGGCATCACCGACCCGATCTTGAGGTCGAGGGCCCGGTGCATGAAGCGGCGCAGCGCCTCCACCGGATGACCGCCGTCGGCCAGGGCCTCCCCCGCGGCCTCGGTGAGGGCGGTGAGGACCTCGGTGGCCACCCCGCGGAACAGGTCGGACCGCTGCGGGAAGCGCCGGTAGAGCGTGGCGATACCCACCCCGGCGCGCCGGGCGATCTCGTCGAGCGGGGCGTCGGGCCCCTCGTCGACGAAGACCTCACGGGCGGCACGCAGGATCTGCTCACGGTTGCGCCGTGCGTCGGCCCGCATCCGGGGCGCGGCGTCGGTGGGGAGGTCAGCAGACACGGGCGTACTCCTGCGGGACGTACTGAGGGGAAGCCGTCTGGGCTATGTGGAGAGTTTTTCTCCACATAGCTGTCAGCGTAGCGAGGTCGCCCGCGATATTCAACATGCGATGAAAAAAATCGGGAAGCCCCTGCACATCACGGTTCCGCACATGAAAAATGGGCCCGGTCCCCGCCGGAGCGGGAACCGGACCCCAGGGGTCCGTGGAGCGGACTAGCCGGCCAGATTGACCGAGCGGGCCGAGGTGGCCCCGATCTCACCGGCGATCTCGCCGAGGACGGCCGGCGGGATGGTGTCATCGACGGTCAGCGCCACCAGGGCGGCGCCACCGACCGCGGCACGCGAGACCTGCATGCCCGCGATGTTGATCCCGGCCTCGCCCAGGATGCGGCCGAGCGTGCCGACCACACCCGGGCGGTCGGTGTAGCGCAGGAACGCCATGTGGTCCGCGAGGGCCAGGTCGACGTCGTACTCGCCGACCGCGACGATCTTCTGCAGATGCTTGGGACCGGCCAGCGTGCCGGAGATCGAGACCTCCTCGCCACCGGAGAGGGTGCCGCGCACGGTCACCACGTTCCGGTGCTCCGACGACTCCGAGCTGGTGGTCAGCCGCACCTCGACACCGCGCTCCTGCGCGAACAGCGGGGCGTTCACATAGGACACGGTCTCGTCGACGATGTCCTCGAACACACCCTTGAGCGCGGAGAGCTCCAGCACCTTGACGTCGTGCTGGGTGATCTCGCCGTACACCTCGACATCGAGCCGCACCGCGACCTCGCCCGCGAGCGCGGTGAAGATCCGGCCCAGCTTCTCGGCCAGCGGCAGCCCGGGGCGGACGTCCTCGGCGATCACGCCGCCCTGGACGTTCACCGCGTCCGGGACCAGCTCGCCCGCGAGCGCCAGCCGCACCGAGCGGGCGACCGCGATACCCGCCTTCTCCTGGGCCTCACCGGTGGAGGCGCCCAGATGCGGGGTGGCGACCACATTGTCGAACTCGAACAGCGGGGAGTCGGTGCACGGCTCCTGGGAGAACACATCCAGACCGGCCGCGGCCACCCGGCCCTCCTTGAGGGCGGCGGCCAGCGCCACCTCGTCCACGATCCCGCCCCGCGCGGCGTTGACGATCCGGACCTCGGGCTTGACCTTGCGCAGCGCCTCGTCGCCGATCAGGCCGAGGGTCTCGGGGGTCTTCGGGAGGTGGACGGTGATGAAGTCGGAGACCTCGAGCAGCTCGTCCAGCGAGAGCAGCTTCACACCCATCTGGGCGGCGCGCGCGGGCTGCACATAGGGGTCATACGCGACGATCTTCATCCCGAACGCGGACATCCGCTGGGCCACCAGGACGCCGATCCGGCCGAGCCCGACCACACCGAGGGTCTTCTCGCTGAGCTCCACACCGGTGTACTTGCTGCGCTTCCACTCGCCGTTCTTCAGCGCGGCGTTGGCCTGCGGGATGTTACGCGCGGTGGCGACCAGCAGACCGCACGCCAGCTCGGCGGCGGTGACGATGTTGGAGGTCGGCGCGTTCACGACCATGACGCCCGCCTTGGTGGCGGCCGCGACGTCCACATTGTCCAGACCGACGCCCGCGCGGGCGACCACCTTCAGCCTCTTCGCCGCGGCGATCGCCTCGGCGTCGACCTTCGTCGCGCTGCGGACGAGGATCGCGTCCACGTCGGCGAGGGCGGGAAGCAGCTCGGCGCGGTCCGCGCCGTTGCAGCTCCGGATCTCGAAGTCCGGGCCCAGGGCGTCGACCGTGGCCGGCGACAGCTCCTCGGCGATGAGTACGACGGGTTTACCGGTGGCAGCAGTGCTCACGTGGTCTTCAGTCCTCACTAGTCCTCAGCGGACGGCCGTCCCGACGGCCGCTGGCGGTGAAGGGGAGCCGCGTGGAAGACGCACGACGCTGTGAGCCTGACGCGCTTGTTGCCCTTGAGTGTAGTGGCGGTCCGGCGTGTGTCTTGCGCCAATGCGGCAGGATCACCCGCACGTGGTGGTGCGGGGTGGCCAACGCGCGGACCGGTGCGGCGGGGGCTCCGGAGAGCCCCCGCCGCGCCCGGGGCACGGCCACCCGCGCCACCAGAGGCTTACGCCTCGTCGTCGACCCAGCTCATGAGCTTGCGCAGCTCCTTGCCGGTGGTCTCCAGCAGGTGGTCCTCGTCCGCCTTCTTGAGCTCGTTGTACTTCGGCAGACCGGCGTTGTACTCGGCCATCCAGTTCTTGGCGAAGGTGCCGTCCTGGATCTCGCCGAGGACCTTCTTCATCTCGGCCTTGGTGGAGTCGTTGATGATCCGCGGGCCGGTGACGTAGTCGCCCCACTCGGCGGTCTCGGAGATCGACCAGCGCATCTTCTCCAGGCCGCCCTCGTACATCAGGTCCACGATCAGCTTCAGCTCGTGGAGGCACTCGAAGTACGCGATCTCGGGCTGGTAACCGGCCTCGACCAGGGTCTCGAACCCGGCCTTGACCAGCGCCGCGGTACCACCGCAGAGCACCGCCTGCTCACCGAACAGGTCGGTCTCGGTCTCCTCGGTGAAGGTGGTCTTGATGACGCCCGCGCGGGTGCCGCCGATGCCCTTGGCGTACGACAGGGCCAGCGCGAAGGCGTTGCCGGTGGCGTCCTGCTCGACGGCCGCGATGCACGGCACGCCGCGGCCCTCCTCGTACTGGCGGCGGACCAGGTGGCCCGGGCCCTTCGGGGCGACCATGCAGACGTCCACATGGGCCGGGGGCTTGATGAAGTCGAACCGGATGTTGAGGCCGTGGCCGAAGAACAGCGCGTCGCCGTCCTTCAGGTTGTCCTTCACGGACTCCTCGTAGACCTTGGCCTGGATCGGGTCCGGGACCAGGATCATGATCACGTCGGCCTCGGCGGACGCCTCGGCCGGGGTGACCACGCGCAGGCCCTGCTCCTCGGCCTTGGCCTTGGACTTCGAGCCCTCGTGCAGACCGACCCGCACATCGACGCCCGAGTCGCGCAGCGACAGCGCGTGGGCGTGGCCCTGGCTGCCGTAGCCGAGGATGGCGACCTTGCGGCCCTGGATGATCGACAGGTCGGCGTCGTTGTCGTAGAACAGCTCGGCCACTTCGGGTTTCTCCTAGCGTTTGGGTTGTGCGTCCCACCGTATGACGGGTGGGCGGGGAATGGTTCGGGGGTCTCGCGATGCGGTCGGGCCGCGCCGGGGTGGCGGCGCGGCCCGCCGGTCAGGCTGAGCGGTCGAGCGCGCGCAGACTCCGGTCGGTGATGGAGCGGGCGCCGCGCCCTATGGCGATGGTGCCGGACTGCACCAGCTCCTTGATGCCGTACGGCTCCAGCATCCGGAGCATGGCCTCCAGCTTGTCGCTGCTGCCGGTGGCCTCGATGGTCACGGCCTCCGGGGAGACGTCCACGGTCTTGGCGCGGAAGAGCTGGACGATCTCCACGACCTGGGAACGCGTCTCGTTGTCGGCGCGGACCTTCACCAGGACGAGTTCCCGCTGGATGGCCGCGCTGTCCTCCAGCTCGACGATCTTCAGCACATTGACCAGCTTGTTGAGCTGCTTGGTGACCTGCTCCAGGGGGAGCTCCTCGACATTGACCACGATGGTGATGCGGGAGATGTCGGGGTGCTCGGTGACGCCCACCGCGAGCGAGTCGATGTTGAAGCCGCGGCGGGAGAACAGGGCGGCGATCCGGGCCAGGATGCCGGGGGTGTTCTCCACCAGGACGGAGAGCGTGTGCTTGGACATGGCTTGTGTCTCTCTTCTTCTCTCGTCTCGGTCCTGGCCTCAGTCGTCTTCGCCGTCGCCGAAGTCCGGGCGGGTGTCGCGCGCCGCCAGGATCTCGTCGTTGGAGGTGCCGGCCGCGACCATCGGCCAGACCATGGCGTCCTCGTGGACGATGAAGTCCACGACCACCGGACGGTCGTTGATCGCGTTGGCCTTCTCGATGACGGCGTCGAGGTCGGCGGGGTCCTCACAGCGCAGGCCCACACAGCCCATGGCCTCGGCCAGCTTGACGAAGTCCGGGACCCGGGTGCCCAGGTTCTGCTGGTCGGGGGTGCTGGGGCCGGAGTGCAGCACGGTGTTGGAGTAGCGCTGGTTGTAGAAGAGGGTCTGCCACTGGCGGACCATGCCCAGCGCGCCGTTGTTGATGATCGCGACCTTGACCGGGATGTTGTTCAGCGCGCAGGTGACCAGCTCCTGGTTGGTCATCTGGAAGCAGCCGTCCCCGTCGATCGCCCAGACCGTACGGTCCTCGGCACCGGCCTTGGCACCCATGGCGGCCGGGACGGCGTACCCCATGGTCCCGGCGCCACCGGAGTTCAGCCAGGTGGCGGGCTTCTCGTAGTCGATGAAGTGGGCGGCCCACATCTGGTGCTGGCCGACGCCCGCGGCGAAGATCGTGTCCTGCGGCGCCAGCCGGCCGATCCGCTGGATGACCTGCTGGGGCGAGAGGCTGCCGTCGGCAGGCTGGTCGTAGCCGAGCGGATAGGTCTCCCGCCAGCGGTTCAGATCCTCCCACCAGCCGGTGTAGTCACCGGTGTGCCCGGCGTCGTGCTCGGCCTGGACGGCGACCACCAGATCGGCGATGACCTCGCGGGCGTCACCGACGATGGGGACGTCGGCGGCGCGGTTCTTGCCGATCTCGGCCGGGTCGATGTCCGCGTGGACGATCTTGGCGTACGGGGCGAAGGAGTCCAGCTTGCCGGTGACGCGGTCGTCGAAGCGGGCACCGAGCGCCACGATCAGATCGGCCTTCTGCAGGGCGGTCACCGCGGCGACGGTGCCGTGCATCCCGGGCATGCCCAGGTGGAGCCGGTGGCTGTCGGGGAACGAGCCCAGCGCCATCAGGGTGGTGGTGACCGGCGCCCCGGTCAGCTCCGCCAGGACCCTCAGCTCGGCCGTGGCCTGCGCCTTGAGCACACCGCCACCGACGTACAGCACCGGACGCTCGGCCTGGGTGATCAGCCGTGCGGCCTCGCGGATCTGCTTGGCGTGCGGCTTGGTGACCGGGCGGTAGCCGGGCAGATCGGTCTGCGGCGGCCAGGCGAAGGTGGTCCGGGCCTGGAGGGCGTCCTTGGCGATGTCGACCAGGACCGGGCCGGGGCGGCCGGTGGAGGCGATGTGGAACGCCTCGGCGATCGTCCGCGGGATGTCCTCGGCCCGGGTGACGAGGAAGTTGTGCTTGGTGATCGGCATCGTGATGCCGCAGATGTCCGCCTCCTGGAAGGCGTCCGTACCGATGGCCTTGGAGGCGACCTGACCGGTGATCGCGACGATCGGCACCGAGTCCATATGGGCGTCGGCGATCGGGGTGACCAGGTTGGTGGCGCCCGGACCAGAGGTCGCCATGCAGACACCCACCTTGCCGGTGGCCTGGGCGTAACCGGTGGCCGCGTGGCCCGCGCCCTGCTCGTGCCGCACCAGCACGTGCCGGACCTTCGAGGAGTCCATCATCGGGTCGTACGCCGGGAGGATCGCACCGCCGGGAATACCGAACACGGTGTCGGCCCCGACCTCCTCGAGTGAACGGATGAGGGACTGCGCGCCCGTGACGTGCTCGACGGTGGCGGACGATCCGCCGTTACGGGCCCGCGGCTGGGGATGGTGGGCCCCGGAGGCCTGCTCGGTCATCGGCATTCTCTTCTCGAATGAGGGTTTGTGCGGGGAGGGAGAGGGCGCTGCACCAGGTGTCCGTGCAACAAAAAACCCCTCGTGCCAGGAGGCAAGCGAGGGGAGCGCGCCGGTGAGGGTCCGCAGGGCTTCAAGAGGCCCTGCTCAGCCGACGCGCTGTCCAAGTACGAGAATTCGGGTGCGCATGGCTCCGACCCTCCACCCGGCGCCTATCGGGTGTCAAGTGGGTGGGACGGGCGTCTCAGTATTCGAGCGGCTCGGCGGGTGGGCGTGGGACTCCGTACGACGGGGCGCGGGAAGCCCGCCATGGCCGCCGTGACGCACTGCCAGCGCGCCTCCGACCAGCAGTGGAGCATCCGAGCGCGGTACCGGATAGGCACCGCGGGTCAGCGCCCGCCGCAGCCGGTGCTCATCGAGCGGACCGCTGAACGCCATCCCCTGGGCGTGGGTGCATCCCATTCCCCGGAGGGTGACGAGTTGCTCCGGAAGGTCCACCCCCTCGGCGATGGACTGCATCCCGAGATCGCCCGCGATCCTCAGCAGCCCAGAAGTGATCTTATGCAGCCGGGAGGACTCCACGACGCCCTCCACCAGCCCGGGGTCCAGTTTGAGGACGTCGACGGGGAGTCTGCGCAGGGATCTGATGGCGGCATAGCCGCTGCCGAAGCCGTCCAGGGCGATCCGCACCCCGAGGCGGCGCAGCGCGCCGAGCCGGTGCTCCAGCTCCTCCAGCGGCATCCGCGGATCGGCGTCGGTGAGCTCGAGGATCAGTGAGCCGGAGGGCAGGCCGTGCCGGGCCAGCAGCGCCTCCACGCTCTTGGGCGGCATCGACTTGTCCACCAGGCGCCCGGCGGGCAGCCGGACGCAGACGGGGACGGCATGGCCGTCCCGGCGGCGCTGGGCTGCCTGCTCGACGGCGGCCTCCAGCATCCAGCGGGCCAGCTCCGCGGCACGGGCGGCCTCGTCACCACCACCCCGGCCGTTGTCGGCGACCCGGAGGAACTCGGCGGGGGTGAACAGGATGCCCTGCGCCGAACGCCAGCGGGCCTGGGCCGCGACAGCGGTGATCCGGCCGCTCGCCAGCTCCACCACGGGCTGGTGCAGCAGCACGAACTCACCGTCGTGCAGGGCCGCGCGCAGCCGGGTGGCGACCTCGGCACGGTGGGCCACATCGGCCTGCATCTGCGGTGCGTAGAGCTCCACGCGGTTCTTGCCCGCGGCCTTGGCGCGGTACATCGCCAGGTCGGCGTTGCGCATCAGGGCGCCGGGGCTGATCCCGGGCTCGGCGAAGGCGACGCCGATACTGGCGGCGACCCGGACCTCGGTGCCGCCCTCGACCTTGTAGGGCTGGGAGAGCCGGGCGCGCAGCCGGTCGGCGATCTCCAGGATGCGGCACTCCCGGTCCCCGGTGTCGCCGTCGCCGTCGCCGACGATGAGGGCGGCGAACTCATCGCCGCCGAGACGGGCCGCGCAGTCGCCGGAGCCCGAGCGCACGGACTCCTGCAGTCTGCGGGCGGCCTGAATGAGCAGTTCGTCGCCCGCCTGGTGGCCGACGGTGTCGTTGACGGCCTTGAAACCGTCGAGGTCGATGAAGAGCACGGCGGTGCCCGCGTCGGTGCGGCGGCGCCCGGCGACGGCGTGCCGGACCCGCTTGGTGAACAGCGCCCGGTTGGGCAGGTCGGTGAGCGGGTCGTGCTCGGCGTTGTGCTGCAACTGGGCCTGGAGCCGGACCCGTTCGGTGACATCGCGGCTGTTGAAGATCAGGCCGCCGTGGTGGCGGTTGATCGTGGACTCCACGTTCAGCCAGTCGCCCGAGCCGGAGCGGAAGCGGCACTCGATCCGGGTGGTGGGCTCCTCCCCCGGCGAGGCGGCCAGGAACCGGCGCACCTCGTGGACGACCGGACCGAGGTCCTCGGGGTGGATCAGCGAGGCCAGTTCGGAGCCGACCAGTTCCTCCGCGTCACGGCCGTAGACACCGGAGGCGGCGGGGCTGACGTAGCGCAGGATGCCGGTGGGCGCGGCGATCATGATCACATCGCTGGAGCTCTGCACCAGGGAGCGGAAGTGGTTCTCCTTCTGGGCGAGTTCCTGGGTCAGGGTGATGTTGTCCATGAGCATGATGGCCTGCCGCACGACAAGGGCGAGCACGACCGCGCAGGCGGTGAAGAGCACCACGCCGTCGATCGGACGCCCGTCCATCACGTTGAACAGGATGCCCAGGGTGCAGACGGCCGCCGCCAGATACGGCGCGAGCGCGCCGAGGGAGCCCGCGATGGGGCGGCTGTGCGGGGCCGGGCGGCGCACCGGGGGCGGGGCCTCGACGGCCTCCCGCCGGGCGACCCAGGGCGCGTACGCCAGCAGCAGCGATCCGGCGAACCATCCGGCGTCCAGGATCTGCCCCGAGCGGTAGTGCTCGCGCAGCATCGGGGAGGTGAACAGCGCGTCGCACAGCACGGTCAGCGCGAAGGCGGCGATGGCCGTGTTGATCGCGGAGCGGTTGGCGGACGAGCGCCGGAAGTGCAGCACGATCACCATGCTGACCAGCACGATGTCCAGCAGCGGATAGGCCAGCGACAGCGCTCTGCGGGCCACCGACTCACCGCTGGCCTGTCCGGTGTGCGCGAGCGCCAGGCTCCAGGAGAGCGTGACCAGGGATCCGGCGATCAGCCAGGCGTCGAGCCCTAAGCAGATCCAGCCGGCCCGGGTCACCGGGCGCTTGGCGAGCACCAGCATCCCGACGATGGCGGGCGGGGCGAAGAGCAGAAAGCAGAAGTCGGCCGCGGAGGGTGTGGGCACCGGGCGGTTGAGCACCACCTCGTACCAGCCCCATACGCCGTTCCCCAGCGCAGCCATGGCGGAGGAGGCGGCGAACAGCAGCCAGGCGGGACGCATCCGGCCGGAGTGTCTGCGGCCGTACCACAGACAGGAGGCCGCGGCGACGAGCGCGGCGACGCTGAGTCCGAAGTCACCCATGAAAACGGCCAGTTCGGGCGAGCCCCAGCCGAGCACGGCACCCGTGGCATAGCCACCGCAGACCACGGCGAGGACGACCTGGGGCAGCAGCCCCGCACCACCACCGGACACCGACGGGCGGGCGAGCACCGCTCCGGTGGCGGTCACCGGACGCCCGTCCACTGCGTGAGGGAGCGCCGCTCCGCAGGCCGTATCCCCGTGCGCCTCATCGAGTTCGAGAGCCGCGCGGCTGCGCGGAAATGTCGCGGTCGACGCCTGAGCTGCGTCGGGTCGTTGGTCCATCGGCCACACATCGCCCGTCGCCCCCCTCGAGTTCCGGTCCTTCGCTGACGCCGTCAGGTCAGTGGCGCAGCCCCCGCTCGGGACGATACACCAGACTGGTCACTCAGGGACATAGGCCATCTACGCACCGTAACCGACTACGCCGTTGTATATACGGAGTGCAGTCATTCGGTGCCTGTATGTGGTGCCAGAGGCATGTCTACCCCGTCGTGTCCACCACATGACGGAGCGACTCGCCGGAGGCGAAGCGCGTCAGCTGGTCGCGCAACAGCCGCTTGGCGCGCGGCAGGAAGGCCGACGAGGGGCCGCCCACGTGCGGGGTGACGAGCACTCCTGGAGCGTGCCACAGGGGGTGCCCGGCGGGCAGCGGTTCGGGGTCGGTCACATCGAGCGCGGCGAGCAGCCGGCCCGTCCCCACCTCGGCGAGCAGGGCCTCGGTGTCCACGACGGGGCCGCGTGAGACGTTCACCAGCAGCGCCCCGTCCTTCATGCGCGCCAGGAAGTCCGCCCCGGCCAGACCGCGGGTGGCCTCGGTCAACGGGGTCACCAGCACCACCACGTCGGCGTCCGGGAGCAGTTGGGGCAAGGAGTCGATCGGGTGCACCGGACCGCGCTCGGTGGTGCGCGGGGAGCGCGCGACGCGCATGACCCGCTCGCATTCAAAGGGCACAAGCCGGTCCTCGATCGCACGGCCGATGGATCCGTATCCGACGATCAGAACGGACTTGTCGGCGAGCGCCGGACGGAACCCGCTCCGCCACTCCCCCGCGTCCTGGCCCCGGACGAAGTCGGGGATGCCGCGCAGGGACGAGAGGATCAGGGTCAGGGCCAGCTCGGCGGTGCTCGCGTCGTGCACCCCGCGCGCGTTGCACAGCCGCACGCCGGACGGAACTCCGCCGAGCGCGGGGCGGATGTCGTCTATTCCGGCGGTGAGGGTCTGGATCACCTGAAGGCCGGCCATCTCCCGCAGCGGCCGGACGGAGACCTCCAGGCCTTTCATGTACGGCACGCAGTAGAAGGCGCAGCGGGCGGGGTCGGTCGGGAAGTCCGGTCCGCCGTCCCAGAAGGCATAGGAGAGGCCGTCGGGGAGCCCGTCGATCTCCTCCGGCGGGATCGGCAGCCAGGCCAGCGGAGGCGCGGAGTCGTCCGGAACACCCTGAGACGGATCGCGGTGCCGGAACGTATCGCTGTGATCTGCACTCATGTCAGGAGGCTATGCGAAGAGAGGTCCCCGGCAGAGGTTAGCTTTGGTGCGAGGAACGGGAGGGGTCAGGCCAGGTGGAGCGCAGGACAATCGGAGCGGCGGCGCTCGAGGTGGGTGCGATCGGCCTCGGATGCATGCCCATGAGCTGGGCGTACACCGCTTCGCAGCGCAACGGCGAGAACTCGCTGCGCGCCGTGCACACCGCGCTCGACGCGGGCGCGAGCCTGCTGGACACCGCCGATATGTACGGGCCGTTCACCAATGAGCTGCTGGTGGGGCGGGTGCTGAAGGAGCGGCGCGCGGACGCGTTCGTCTCCACCAAGTGCGGACTGCTGGTGGGCGACCAGCACATCGTGGCGAACGGACGGCCCGGCTATGTGAAGCGGGCCTGTGACGCCTCGCTGCGGCGGCTCCAGACCGATGTGATCGATCTCTACCAGCTCCACCGGGCCGATCCGGAGGTGCCGATAGAGGAGACCTGGGGGGCGATGGCGGAGCTGGTCGCCGCGGGGAAGGTGCGGGCGCTGGGGCTGTGCGCGGTGGGTGCGCGGGCGCAGCGGCGGACCGGGGGCGGGATGCACGACGCCACCGTGCGCCAGCTGGAGCGGGTGCAGCAGGTCTTCCCGGTCGCGTGTGTGCAGGCGGAGCTCTCGGTGTGGTCGCCGGAGGCACTGGAGACGCTGGTGCCGTGGTGCTCCTCGCGGGGGATCGGGTTCCTGGCCGCGATGCCGCTCGGCAACGGCTTCCTGAGCGGCACGCTGACCCCGGGGTCGGGGTTCGAACCGGACGACGTACGGGCCCGGCACCCGCGCTTCACGGCGGAGATGATGGCCGCGAACCAGCCGATCGTGGTCGGGCTGCGGCGGGTGGCGCGGCGGCACGGGGAGTCGGTGACGGCGGCGCAGGTGGCGCTGGCGTGGCTGCTGGCGCAGGGACCGCATGTGGTGCCGGTGCCGGGTACGAAGCGGGAGCGGTGGGCGGCGGAGAACTGCGCGGCGGCCGAGGTGATGCTGACCGGCGAGGAGTTGGTGGAGATCGCGCGGCTGCCGCGGGCGCGGGGGTCGTGGGACTGACGGCGGGCGGGGGCCCGGCCGTTGTCCGGGGCGGTTGTCCGGGGCGGGGTGCGTTCGGTCCCGTGATCGACGTGATCCGCGTGATCCGCGTGATCCGCGTGATCCACGGAGGGAACCCGGCGCGGGGCCGCGGTGTATAAGAATCAGTGTCGCGCCGCGGCACCTGTGCCCATGGAGAGGAATCCGACGTGCGACGTCCCCGTGTCACCCCCGTCATCGCCGCCGCCGCCACGCTGCTGCTCGTGGCCGGCTGCTCGTCCGACGGTGACAGCGTCACCAGACCGGAGGGCCGGAGGTCGTCTCCGGCGAAGCCGGGTTCCGGGGGCACGTCCTCCTCGCCGGGCGCACCGTCGCCCACCGCCTCCGCCGCGCCGGACAAGGGCTCGGTCAAGGTCGAGCGCACCCTGACCACCAAGCTGGAATCGCCCTGGGGCCTGGCCCCACTGCCCGGCGGGGATCTGCTGGTGTCCTCGCGCGACACCGGCAAGGTCTTCAAGGTCTCGGCGGACACCGGGAAGAAGACCGAGCTGGGGTCGGTCCCCGGTGTCTCGGCGGCGGGAGAGGGCGGTCTGCTCGGGCTCGCGGTCTCCTCCGACTTCGGCTCCGACCACATGGTGTACGCGTACTTCACCACCGACTCCGACAACCGCATCGTGCGGATGATGTACGACGACAAGCGTGCCGCGGGCAATCAGCTCGGAGCCCCGGACACCCTCTTCAAGGGCATCCCCAAGGGCGCGATCCACAACGGCGGGCGGATCGCCTTCGGCCCGGACAAGATGCTCTACGCGGGCACGGGAGAGAGCGGGGAGCGGGGGCTCGCACAGGACCTGGACTCCTTCGGGGGCAAGATCCTGCGGATGACCCCCGAGGGCGAGCCCGCCCATGGCAATCCGGATGCCGATTCGGTCGTCTATTCCTACGGCCACCGCAATGTCCAGGGTCTGGCCTGGGACCGCGACAAGCGGCTGTGGGCCTCCGAGTTCGGCCAGGACACCTGGGACGAGCTCAATCTGATCAAGCCGGGGAAGAACTACGGCTGGCCCGAGGCCGAGGGGAAGGCCGATGAGAAGGGCTTCGTCGATCCGCTGGAGCAGTGGAAGCCCGAGGACGCCTCGCCCAGCGGGATCGCCATCGCCAAGGGATCGGTGTGGATGGCCGGGCTGCGCGGGGAGCGGCTGTGGCGGATCCCGCTGAAGGGCGATCGGCCGGCGGCCAAGCCTCAGTCCTTCCTGGACGGGAAGTACGGACGGCTGCGCAGTGTGGTGGCCTCGGAGGACGGGGGGCTGTGGGTGACGACCAGCAATACGGATGGACGGGGTGAGCCGGGCAAGGGCGACGACCGGATCCTGAAGCTCAAAGTCAGCTGAGGCATGACGGGCCCGGGACATGGCGCGTCCGGGACATGGCGCGTCCGGGACATGGCGTGTCTGGCACATGGCGCGTCCGGGCCATGACGACCTGAGGCACGGCGGACCTGGCCTGCGGCGGACCCGACGCACGGCGGAGCAATGAACGTCCGCACCAGGGAATTCACCAGGGATGTCCCGGCATGCCCGGTTCGGGGCGGACTCTGCCTAGACTGGTCTGAGCCGTACACCCATCGGGGGTCGCCATGTTCAACCTCATCGAGGAACTGTTCACGCCCGGCCGCAGGCACACCGAGGAGGAGCGCAACCGGCTGGAGGTCACCCTGGACGAGGTGGGCAGCACCGACCCGGGCAGAGGCCCCATAGACCTCGACTCCGGCCGGGTGGTGGTCCGCCCCCGGGAGGCGGGCTGAGCCGGGCCGCCTCCGGGGCTGCTGTCAGCGGACCGCCGCGCCGTCGGCCAGACCGTCGACCACACGCAGCCGGTGGGCCACGGCGGCGGCCTCGCCCCGGCCCGAGACACCTAGTTTCGCCAGGATGTTGGAGACGTGCACACTCGCCGTCTTCGGCGAGATGAAGAGCTCCTCGGCGATCTGCCGGTTGCTGCGGCCGGCGGCGACCAGCCGCAGCACATCGCGCTCACGGGGTGTGAGCCCCAGCTCCGCGGCGGGGTCGGTGGCTTCGGGGGCAGGGGCGGGGACGGCGGCCATGGGGAGCGCGGGGGTGTTGGTCGCGGGGGTGGCGAGCGCGCCGCGGGTGGCCGCGGGTGCCAGGGGCAGCCGGACGCGCCGGGCCAGCAGTTCGATCTCCTCGCGCAGCGGACGCGCCTCCAGCTGTTCGGCCACGGCATGGGCCTGGGCGAGCAGTTCGGCGGCCCGTTCACGGCCGCCGGTGTCCAGCGGGCCGCGGTCCGTGTCGAGCAGTGCCTCCGCCCAGCGGTGCCGGGCGCGGGCCAGCGGATAGGGCCGGTCCAGGGCGGCGAAGGCGTCGGTGGCCTCCGCCCAGTCGTCGGCGCGGCTGTGGCCCTCGGCGCGCCCCAGTTCGGCGCGGACCATCGCGGCGTAGGCCTGCCACATGGGGACGCCCTGCTGGACGCGCTTGGCGGCAGCGGCGATCCGGGCCAGGGTGGCGGCGCGGCCGGGCTCGGCGGTGGGCAGCCCCCGGGCGGCGCTCTCGGCGGCGGCCGCCGCGTTGAGCAGCGGCCAGGCGTAGCGCTGCATCCCGGGCGGGAACCCGGCCTCCAGGGCCTGCTCCAGCAGGGCCCGGACCTCCAGGATGCGGCCGCGCCCCGAGGCCAGCTCGACGGCGAAGCCCGCGGTCTGGATGGTGTACTGCGGTTCGTAGTTATGGGGACCGAAGTGCTCCCGGGCCATGCCGAGTTCACGCTCGACGGTGTCCCAGTCACCGCGTATCAGGGCCAGTTTGGCGAGTCGGTTGGAGGCGGTGCCGCGCGGTTTGGTGCCCAGCGCGAGCCGCAGGGTCTTGCGGGCCGTTTTCTCCGCCTCGGCCATCCGGCCCAGCGAGCACAGGGACTCGGCGAGGTTGCCGTACAGCCAGGCCCGGGAGTCCACCAGGCCGAAGCGGTCCAGGACCTGGTTGCCCTCCTCCGCCGCCTCGACCGCCTCGGTCGATCTGCCGACGCCCTCCAGGGCGGACGCCAGATTGACGTAGCAGCGCCCCAGGACACTGATGTCCCCCAGGGCCACGGCCCGTGCGCAGACCTCGCGCATCGCGGTCAGTCCATGCTCGGTCTCGCCCGAGTCGCCGGTGAAGTAGGCCAGCGTCAGCCGGGCGTGCAGTTCGGTGCTCTCCGCGCCCACCATCCGTGCCAGCTCCACCGCCCGCTCGGCGACGGCGAGCCCCTGCGGTCCCGGACGGTGGGTCATGATCCAGCCCGCCATATGGGCCATGACCTCGGCGTGCACCGGGGACGGCGGCAGTCCGCGCACCAGCTCCTGGGCGCGGCTCAGCTCCTCCCACCCGTCACTGCGCGCCATGGTCTCCAGCAGTTTGGACTGCTGGGTCCAGAACCAGGCGGCCCGCAGCGGATCGCCGTCACCCCTGGCGATCTTGCGCAGGGCCTTCTTGCTGACGGCCAGGGCACGTTCGGGCTGGCTGGACATACGGGCGGCCACCACCACCTCGGCGAGGAGATCGAGATGGCGCAGGGCCTCGTCCTCGCTGCCGTAGGGCGGATACGCCTCGGCGTAGCCCAGCGGACGCTGCGCCTCGCGGATCTCCCCAGGGGTGTCCTCCCACAGCTCCATGGCCCGCTCCAGCAGCCGCAGCTGCTCGGCGTGGGCGTAGCGTCTGCGGGCCTCGACCGACGCCCGGAGCACGGCGGGCAGCGCCTTGGCCGGATCATGGGCGTGGTACCAGTAGCTGGCCAGCCGGGCCGCGCGCTCATCGGGCCGCACCAGGGAGGGCTCGGCCTCCAGTGCCTCGGCCAGCTGGCGGTTGAGCCGGGACCGCTCACCGGGCAGCAGATCGTCGACGACGGCCTCGCGCACCAGCGCGTGGCGGAAGCGGTAGCCGCTCTCGTCGGGGGTGGGCTGGACGATATTGGCGCCGACGGCCGCACGCAGCGCGCCGATCAGTTCGTCCTCGTCGAACCGGGAGACCCGGCGCAGCAGCGGGTACTCCACCGCCGCGCCGCCCTCGGCGAGGATGCGCACCACCTCCTGCGACTCCTCGGGCAGTGCCTCGACCCGTACCAGCAGCAGATCGCGCAGTGATTCGCTGAGCCCGCTGCTACAGCCCTCGTTGAGGGAGCGGGCGATCTCCTCGACGAAGAAGGCGTTGCCGTCGCTGCGCTTGAAGACCCGGTCGACCAGCTGGCGTTCGGGGTCCGTGCCATTGATCCCGGCGATCTGGTCCCGGACCTCGCCGCGGTTGAAGCGGGACAGTTCGATCCGCTGGACCTCCCGCATCCGGTCGACCTCGGCGAGGAAGGGCCGCAGCGGATGGCGCCGGTGGATGTCGTCGGAGCGGTAGGTGGCGACGACCAGCAGCCGGGCGCTGAGCAGCGACCGGAAGAGATAGGCGAGCAGCTCGCGGGTGGAGCGGTCGGCCCAGTGCAGGTCCTCGATGGCGACCACGAGGGTACGCGACGAGGCCAGCCGCTCCAGCAGCCGGACGGTGAGCTCGAAGAGCCGGGCCCGGGCGTCCCCGTCATGGGACTCCCGGGCGGTCTCGCCCAGTTCGGGCAGCAGCCGGGCCAGTTCGCCCTCCTGGCCCGCGGCTGCGCCGTCCAGCTCGGTGCCCAACTTGCGCCGCAGGGAGCGCAGCACGGTGGAGACGGGCGCGAACGGCAGTCCGTCGGCGCCGATCTCCACACAGCCGCCGGTGGCGGCGACGGCCCCGGTGGCCACCGCGGCCGCCAGGAACTCGTCGACGAGCCGGGTCTTGCCGACTCCCGCCTCCCCGCCGATCAGCAGCACCTGCGGCTCGCCCGCGGTGGCGCGGGCGAGCGCGTCGTCGAGGGCGGACAGCTCTTCGGTGCGGCCGACGAACACCGGGCTGACAGACGTGGTGTGCACGTCGATGAGCATCGCACAGGAGTCCGGTGTTCGGGCACCGCCTTTCCCGGCGGCCTCCGTGGTCGTCACGGTGGGGAAACCGCGGTCAGGCCACGGTGTCGTAGGAGTGGGCGGAGCGGTGGCCCTGACCCGCCCGCCGGATCAGCCTCACCCACCCTCCGGATTCATGTTCCGCGGCCCGGCCACGGCGTGCGGTGGCGGCCTCGCGGGCCTGGCGCCCGGCGGCGGCCGCACGCAGCAGTTCGGCTTCGCGGATGCGGTGGAGTTCGTAGTGCAGCATGGCGTTCTCCCTGGTGGACGAGGTGTTCTTCGAAGACCGGTGGGTTCTTCGAGGTGACTCCACTCTCGTCCGTGAGGGCGGTCCGGCACATCGGGAGGCTGCCCGATCTTGTGCCGCCCGGATGCCTTAGTCCGCCGGCCCGAGGGGGCCGAGCACCTTAGAGGGGTCCTTAGACGCAGCCCCGGACGGCGCTCCGGACGCCCTGCCACGTGGCCCAGCCCACCTCAGACGCCGCCGCGCGCCCCCACGTCGGCGTGGAGCTGGTCACGCTGTCCGGGCAGGGCCACCGGACCGGCGGCCTCGCTCTCCCCCTCGATGCTGATCCGCGGAAGCAACCGCTCCAGCCAGCCCGGCAGCCACCAGTTGGCGCCGCCGAGCAGATGCATCAGGGCGGGCACCAGCAGGGTGCGCAGGACGAAGGCGTCCAGGGCGACCGCGGTGGCGAGCCCGATGCCGAACATCGCGATGATCCGGTCGCCGCTGAGCACGAAGGCGGAGAAGACGGCGATCATGATGATGGCGGCGGAGTTGATGACCCGGCTGGTCTCCGCGAGGCCGACCCGGACCGCGGTCCGGTTGTCCCGGGTGCGCCGCCACTCCTCGTACATCCGGCTGACCAGGAAGACCTGGTAGTCCATGGAGAGTCCGAAGAGCACCGAGACCATGATCACCGGCAGGAAGGGTTCGATCGGGCCCGCCCGGCCCAGCCCGAGCAGTTCGCTTCCCCAGCCCCATTGGAAGATCGCGACGACCACACCGAAGGACGAGGCGACGGCGGCCACGTTCATGGCCGCCGCCTTGACGGGGATGCCGACACTGCGGAACGCGAGCAGCAGCAGTACGGAGCCGAGGGCGACCACCACCCCCACGAACAGCGGCAGCTTGGCGATGATCACCGCGGCGAAGTCGTCGTAGCCCGCGGTGAGTCCGCCCACGTACACCCGCAGCGAACTGCCCCGTTCGGCCTCGGGCAGGACCTCGGTGCGCAGCCGGTCGACGAGCCGGGAGGTGGCCCCGTCCTGCGGGGCGGTCGTGGGGACGACGGTGATGAGTCCGGTGTCGCCCCCGCCGCCGAGGTCCGCGGCGCTCACCGACGCCACGCCCTCGGTGGTGCGCAGCGTCTGCGGCAGCCGGGTGAAGGCCATCCGGTCGTCCGCCCCGTCGATCCGGCCGATGAGGGTGAGCGGACCGTTGAAGCCGGGTCCGAACCCCTCGGCGAGCAGGTCGTAGGCGCGCCGGGTGGTGGCGTCGGCGGGGTTGTTGCCCTGGTCGGAGGTGCCCAGGTGGAGGGAGAAGGTGGGCAGGGCGAGGAGGAGCATCACCGCGGCGGCCACCCCGGCCAGCAGTTTGGGGCGGCGTTCGACGAGGGCCGCCCAGCGGGTGGCGAGTCCGCGCTTGCGCACCGGGAACGGACCGTCCGCGGCCATCCGGGCCCGTTCACGGCGGCTCAGCGCCTTCGTGCCGATCAGACCGAGCAGCGCGGGCAGCAGGGTGAGGGAGGCGGCCACGGTGAACGCGACCGTGAGCGAGGCCGCGACCGCCACCCCGCCCAGGAAGTCCAGCCGCAGCACGAGCATGCCGAGCAGTGCGAGACAGACGGTGGCCCCCGCGAAGACGACCGCCCGGCCCGAAGTGGCGACCGCGCGGCGCGCCGCCTCCTCGACGGTCAGCCCCCGCCGCAGCCCCCGGCGGTGCCGGGTGACGATGAACAGGGCGTAGTCGATACCGACGCCGAGGCCGATCAGCACACCGAGCATGGGCGCGAAGTCGGCCACGCTCATCACATGGCCGAGCAGTCCGATGGCGGCGTAGGCGGTGCCGACGCCGATCACCGCGGTGGCGATCGGCAACAGGGCCGCGGCGAGCGACCCGAAGGCGAGGAAGAGGACGGCGGCGGCCACCGCGACCCCGATGACCTCGCTGAGGTGGGCCGATCCGGAGCTCTCGGTGAGGCTCGCGCCCGCGCCGCCCATCTCGACCTGGAGACCGGGGACCGCGCGGACGGCGGAGCGCGCGGTGTCCAGCACCTCGCGCACCTCGGCCTCGCCCAGGTCGGCCGCGGATTCGCGGAAGACGACGGTGGCGTACGCGGTGTGCCGGTCGGCACTGATCCGGGCGCGGCCCTCGTCGCCGTACGGGCCGGTCACCGAGACGACACCGGGCAGCCGGCCGATCCGGTGGAGCGCCGCGGTCATCCGTCGCTCGACCTCCGCCGAGGTGACGGTCCCGGCGGAGGCGGGGGTGTGCCAGACGAGGGTGTCACTGTCCCCGGCCCGGTCCGGGAAGCGCTGTTCCAGCAGGGCCGAGACCTTGGAGGAGTCCGTCCCCGGGATGTCGTAGTCGCCCGAGTACGCGGAACCGGCCGTGGCCGCCGCCGAGGCGACTCCCGCGAACGCGGCCAGCCACAGCACGATGACGAGGACGGGGCGCTGGAGACACCACCGGGCGAGTGCGGCCATGTGCTGCTTTCCGGGTACCGCGCCGGTCTCGCGCGGGCTCCCGGCGGTGGCCGGATCCGTTGGCGGTGAGCGCGTGATGTGGTTGTGACCTGTGCACTCTGTCAGCAGGAAAAGATCCTTTGTCCCGTTTGTGGTGATCGCCACATTCCGGGTACGGGTCTGGTCAACGGCCCCCGGTGGCCGACGGTGCCGGACCGTGACGCGGCCCGCGCCTAAGGTGGAAATGATCACGTGCCGGCGAAAGCGAGACAGCATGGCTCCCCCCGCACCGCACGGCCGCCGCCTGCGCATCGGGATCGGCGGTATGTCCATCGAGTCGAGCACCTTCTCCCCGCACCGGACCGCCTACGAGGACCTCCGGATCACCCGCGGCGAGGATCTGCTGAACCGCTACGCCTGGACCGCCGCCGACGACGGCCTCGCGGAGCTCGTCGAATGGGTGCCGCTCGTCCACGCCGGCTCCCTCCCCGGTGGTCCGGTCGAACGCGACGCCTACGACCGCGTCAGGGACGAACTCACCGACCGGCTGCGCCGGGCCGGGCGGGACGTCCCGCTCGACGGACTCCTCTACGACATCCACGGCGCGATGAGCGTGGTCGGTATGGAGGACGCCGAGGGCGATCTCACCGGCGCGGTGCGGGAGGCGATCGGCCCCGGTGCCCTGATCTCCGCCGCCATGGATCTCCACGGCAATGTCTCGCGCCGGTTCGCCGAACGGCTCGACCTG
Organism: Streptomyces sp. NPDC045899; assembly: GCF_056431485.1. Lineage (NCBI taxonomy): Bacteria > Bacillati > Actinomycetota > Actinomycetes > Kitasatosporales > Streptomycetaceae > Streptomyces > Streptomyces sp. NPDC045899. Next base: position 286,636 of record NZ_JBWKKP010000007.1, on the reverse strand, counting down.
ATCACCGCCCACCGGCTCGCCCCGCACGAGGATGCCCGGGAAACCTGTGAGCGCGCCGCCCGCAAGCTGGTCGAACGGCTGGTCTCCGGCACCGGCCGCCCCCATCTGGCCTGGGTGCAGATCCCGGTACTGCTGCCCGGCGAGAAGACCAGCACCCGGCTGGAGCCCGCCGCGTCGCTCTACGGACGGCTGGCCGCGGTGGAGGCGATGGAGGGCGTGGTGGACGCGGCGGTGTGGGTCGGCTACGCCTGGGCCGACGAACCGCGCTGCCGGGCGGCGGCGGTGGTCACCGCGGACGACCCCGTCCTCGCGGTCGAGCAGGCCCGTTCCCTGGCCCGTGAATACTGGGAGGTGCGGCGGGACTTCGGCTTCGCCGCTCCCACCGGCAGCGCCGACGAGTGCATCGCCGCGGCGGTGGCCTCCTCCGCCCGCCCCTTCCTGATCAGCGACTCCGGAGACAACCCCACCGCCGGGGGCGCCGGTGACCTGGCCCATGTGCTGGGACGGCTGCTGGCCCACGAGGAGCTGGCCACGGGCCGCGTCACCGCCCTGCACGCGGGCGTCACCGATCCGGCGGCGGTCGCGGAGTGCTTTGCCGCCGGGCCCGGCGCCACCGTCACCCTGTCGGTCGGTGGCGCGGTCAGCGCGGGAACCGGGGAGCACACGGCGCCGTGCGAGTTCACCGGCGAGGTGGTGGCCCTGTGGCGGGACGACGCCGTGGGGGGCGACCTGGCGGCGGTGCGCAGCGGCGGGGTGACCGTGATCCTGGTCAGCTGCCGCAAACCGTTCCACACCCGCGCCGACTTCGGGGAGCTGGATCCGCGCGACTACGACCTGGTGGTCGTCAAGAGCGGCTGCCTGGAACCCGAGCTGTACGAGATGGCGGCGGACTGGCGACTGGCGCTCACCCCCGGCGGGGTGGACCAGGACCTGCCGCGGCTGGGCCACCGCCGTCTCGAACGGCCGCTGTACCCGTTCGACGACGCGGAGTCCGACACCCCTGACCTCACCCCCCGGCTGCTCACCCGCTGAGCGGCCGGAAACCGGAAGCCTTCCCACCGCCCCGTCGAACCGTCGGCCACCGGCGGATAACCTGACCTGATCATGACGAGTCACCGACGCCGCGCCGCGACCATCCCCGATGTCGCCCGGGAGGCCGGAGTCTCCCGGTCCACCGCCTCACGGGCGCTGGCCGGTTACGGCCCGGTCAGCCCCGAGGCGCGCGAACGGGTCCGCCTGGCCGCCGAGAAGCTGGGCTACCGCGCCAACCAGCTCGCCCGCAGCATGATCACCGGCCGCACCCACACGCTCGGAGCGGTGGTCGCGGACATTCAGAACCCGTTCTTCGCCGGGGTCACCCGCGGGATCGCCGACGCCGCCCACGCGGCGGGCTACCAGGTGCTGCTGGCCAACACCGACGAGGACCTCCGCGCCGAGCGCGCCGCGGTGAAGACCCTCTGCGACAAACACGTGGACGGTCTGGTGGTCGCCCCCGCCTCCACCAGCGAGGTCGGCCATCTGGAAACGCTCCTCGACGGGGTGTGCCCGGTGGTGCTCCTGGACCGCCGGGCGCCCTCACTGCCGACGGACGCGGTGACGGTGGACAACGAGGGTGCGAGCGAGGACGCCGTACGCAGGCTGATCGCCGCCGGACACCGCCGGATCGCCCTGGTGTCGCTGGCGGGCGGCGATCCGGGACCGGGCGCGGCAGCGGACGAACGGGGCACCGGCACGGGGACGTTCCCCATCTCGACCGGGGGCGAACGGATCGCGGGCTACCGGGCGGCGCTGAGGGCGGCAGGGGTCGAGGACACCGACGCCTATCTGCGGGTGGGCACCTTCCACCGGCAGGACCCGGCCGCGCTCACCGAAGAGCTGCTCGCCCTGCCGGAACCGCCGACCGCGGTCTTCGCCACGGACAGCATGATCGCCCTCGGGGTGCTCTCCGCGGTCGGCGCCCGCGGGCTGCGCGTCCCGGACGACATCTCGGTGGTCGCCTTCGACGACGCGGACTGGACCCGGGTGGTGCGGCCGCGGCTGAGCGTGGTGGCCCAGCCGGTCCAGGAACTGGGGGCGGAGGCGGTACGGGCGCTGGTGACCCGTATCGAAACGGGCACCCGTCCCCCGCGCCACATCACGCTGGACACGTCCTTCATCGCCCGCGACTCCATCGCCCCACCGCGGTAGGCGGTCGGAGACCGCCGGAACGGGCCGGCGCCGCGATGTCGCGCGGCACCGGATCCACCCGCGGGCGACGGTACAGCCGACCCACGGTGCGGAGGGCGGCGCGGCCGGGAGCGGCGGTCCGTCCGGTGGGTGACGGTGACAGCGCGACGGGGCGGGCCCGGCCGGGCCCGCCCCGTCATCTCGTACGCAGTTCCGAGGGTCAGCCCTCGACGCCGAGCTTCTCCAGGATCAGCTCACGGACGCGGGCCGCGTCCGCCTGGCCGCGGGTGGCCTTCATGACCGCGCCCACGAGCGCGCCCGCCGCCGCGACCTTGCCGCCGCGGATCTTGTCGGCGATGGCGGCGTTGGCGGCGATCGCCTCGTCGACGGCGGTGCCGAGCGCACCCTCGTCCGAGACCACCTTCAGACCGCGCTTCTCCACCACCGCGTCCGGGTCGCCCTCGCCCGCGAGCACACCCTCGATCACCTGGCGCGCCAGCTTGTCGTTGAGCGAGCCCTCCTTGACCAGGGCGCACACCCGCGCGACCTGCTCCGGGGTGATCGGCAGGGCGGCGAGGTCGGTGCCCTCCTCGTTGGCCCGGCGGGCCAGCTCGCCCATCCACCACTTACGGGCCTGGTCCGCCGGGGCACCCGCGTCGATCGTGGCGGTGATCAGGTCGATCGCCCCCGCGTTCAGCACGGACTGCATCTCGTGCTCCGAGATGCCCCACTCCTCGCGCAGCCGGGTGCGGCGCACCCGCGGCAGCTCGGGGAGACCGGCCCGCAGCTCCTCGACCCACTCCCGGGACGGGGCGACCGGCACCAGGTCCGGCTCGGGGAAGTAGCGGTAGTCCTCCGCCTCCTCCTTGATCCGGCCGGGGGTGGTGGAGCCGTCCTCCTCGTGGAAGTGCCGGGTCTCCTGGACGATCGTCCCGCCGTCGCCGAGCACCGCGGCGTGGCGCTGGATCTCGAAGCGTGCCGCCCGCTCCACCGAGCGCAGCGAGTTGACGTTCTTCGTCTCGGAGCGGGTGCCGAACCTCGAAGCGCCGTGCGGGCGCAGTGAGAGGTTCACATCGCAGCGCATCTGGCCCATCTCCATACGCGCCTCGGAGACTCCGAGGGCCTTGATGAGCTCGCGCAGCTCGGCGACGTACGCCTTGGCGACCTCCGGGGCCTTCTCCCCCGCGCCGACGATCGGCTTGGTGACGATCTCGATGAGCGGGATCCCGGCCCGGTTGTAGTCCAGGAGGGAGTGCGAGGCGCCGTGGATACGGCCGGTGGCACCACCGACGTGGGTGGACTTGCCGGTGTCCTCCTCCATGTGGGCGCGCTCGATCTCGACGCGGAAGAGCTCGCCCTCGACCTCGACGTCCAGATAGCCGTTGAAGGCGATCGGCTCGTCGTACTGCGAGGTCTGGAAGTTCTTCGGCATGTCCGGATAGAAGTAGTTCTTCCGGGCGAAGCGGCACCACTCGGCGATCTCGCAGTTCAGCGCGAGTCCGATCTTGATGGCGGACTCGACGCCGGTCGCGTTGACGACCGGCAGCGAGCCGGGCATGCCGAGACAGGTGGGGCAGGTCTGCGCGTTGGGCTCGGCGCCCAGTGTGGTGGCACACCCGCAGAACATCTTGGTCTTGGTGCCGAGCTCGACGTGCACCTCGAGCCCCATCACGGGCTCGTAGGCGGCCAGGGCGTCCTCGTACGACACCAGTTCAGTGACGGTCACGGAAAACTAACCTCTCAGTCCGCGAGGACGTCGTCGTCGCCCATGCGCCTCAGCTCGCGGATGAGCAGGGCGACGCCGGTGGCGATGGCGGCGGCCGAGACCACCGCGTCGGCCAGCTGGAGCTTGTCGTTCTCCAAGCGGGCCTTCTTGGCCTGCTTGAGGACACTGACCGCGCCGAACAGCGTGGTCCCGATGGACAGGTAGGTGCCGGGCTTGGACTTCTTGAAGCCCTTGGCCTTCTTCAGAGCGCTCACAGGGACGGTGCCTCCTCAAGCAGCGGGTGGCCCCACTTGGCGGTGAGCGCGGCCTCGACCGCGGCACCCACCTTGTAGAGCCGGTCGTCGGCCATGGCAGGGGCGATGATCTGCAGACCCACCGGCAGACCGTCCTCGGGTGCCAGCCCGCAGGGCAGCGACATCGCCGCGTTGCCCGCGAGGTTAGCCGGGATGGTGCACAGGTCGGCCAGGTACATCGCCATCGGGTCGTCGGCGCGCTCGCCGATCGGGAAGGCGGTGGTCGGGGTGGTCGGCGAAATCAACACGTCGACCTGCTCGAACGCCTTCTCGAAATCCCGGGTGATCAGGGTGCGGACCTTCTGCGCGGAACCGTAGTACGCGTCGTAGTAGCCGGAGCTGAGCGCGTAGGTACCGAGCATGATGCGGCGCTTGACCTCGGCGCCGAAGCCCTCCGCGCGGGTCAGCGCGGTGACGTCCTCCGCGGAGCGGGTGCCGTCGTCGCCCACCCGCAGGCCGTAGCGCATGGCGTCGAAGCGGGCCAGGTTGGACGAGCACTCCGACGGGGCGATCAGGTAGTACGCGGCCAGCGCCTTGTCGAAGGACGGACAGGAGATCTCGACGATCTCGGCGCCCAGCTCGCGCAGCAGCTCCACCGACTCGTTGAACCGCTGCATGACGCCGGGCTGGTAGCCCTCGCCCGCGAACTCCTTGACGACACCGACGCGCATGCCCTGCACGCTGCCGTTGCGCGCGGCCTCGACGACCGGCGGTACGGGGGCGTCGATGGAGGTGGAGTCCAGCGGGTCGTGTCCGGCGATCACCTCGTGCAGCAGCGCCGCGTCCAGCACGGTGCGGGCGCACGGGCCGCCCTGGTCCAGGGAGGACGAGAACGCCACCATGCCGTACCGGGAGACGCCGCCGTAGGTGGGCTTGACGCCGACGGTGCCGGTGACGGCGGCGGGCTGGCGGATGGAGCCGCCGGTGTCCGTACCGATGGCCAGCGGGGCCTGGAAGGAGGCCAGCGAGGCGGAGGAGCCACCGCCGGAACCGCCGGGGATGCGGGTGAGGTCCCACGGGTTGCCGGTGGGGCCGTACGCGCTGTTCTCGGTCGAGGACCCCATGGCGAACTCGTCCATGTTGGTCTTGCCGAGCACGATGACGCCCGCGTCGCGCAGCCGCCGGGTGACGGTGGCGTCGTACGGCGGGAGCCACCCTTCGAGGATCTTGGAACCGACGGTGGTCGGGATCCCGCGGGTGGTGAAGATGTCCTTCAGCGCGAGCGGGACACCGGCCAGCGGGCCCAGCTCCTCGCCGCGCTCCCGCTTCTCGTCGACCGCGCGGGCCTGAGCGAGCGCGCCCTCCCGGTCCACGTGCAGGAAGGCGTGCACCTTCTCGTCGACGGCCTCGATACGGGCCAGATGGGCTTCGGTGACCTCGACGGCGGTGAGCTCGCCGGAGGCAACCTTGGCGGCGATCTCCGCCGCGGTGAGCCTGATCAGATCGGCCATGACGGTCACTCCTCCCCCAGGATCTGCGGCACCTTGAAACGCTGCTGCTCCTGGGCCGGGGCGCTCGCGAGCGCCTCCTGCGGGGTCAGCGACGGACGGACCTCGTCCGGGCGCATGACATTGGTCAGCGGCAGCGGGTGAGAGGTCGGCGGTACGTCTTGGTCGGCGACCTCGGAGACGCGGGCGACCGCGCCGATGATGTCGTCCAGCTGTCCGGCGAAGTGGTCGAGCTCTTCGTCCTTCAGCTCCAGACGCGCCAGCCGGGCGAGGTGGGCGACCTCCTCGCGCGTGATGCCAGGCATGCAGGGATCCTCGGGGTGAGTGAGTAAGTTCCGGCCCCAATCCTATGGCGCCGCCCGTGCCGGGCGCGAAACGCTTTCGCCCCACCCGGCCGGGGAACCGTTCCGGAACCCCGCCACCAGCCGGGTTCCCACCCGCCGCTCGCCCATGCGCCCCACCCGCCCCTCATGGACGCGAACCGGAAGCGGGCCCGCGACGACGGTGGTTACGGTGCGCGCCCCGGGCCGCGCCCGGGGCGCGCACCGGGGCGGAATCGGGCGACGCACGCCGGGGCGCGGCGGTGTGCCCCGGGTGACGGGTGCCGCGTCGCCGGCGGGGCGAGGCACGGCCCGCGCGCGAGGGTGGGCGGGCGGTTACGTGACCGGCTGGTCGGCGTCGGATTCGGCGGGGGCGGGCTCGGTGTCCGGGTCCTCCCGGCTCCAGCCGCCCTCACCGCGCGCCCGCAGCCAGGCCGTGGTCTCCTCCGGCGGCATCGCGGCGGCCACCAGCCAGCCCTGGACCGCGTCGCACCCCAGGTCGCGCAGCCGCTCCCAGGTCTCGTCGTCCTCCACGCCCTCGGCCACCACCAGCAGTCCCAGCGAATGGGCGAGGTCGACGGTGCAGCGGACGATCTCCGCGTCCTCGTTGTCCACGGCGAGCCGGGCCACGAAGGAGCGGTCGATCTTGAGTTCGCTCACCGGCAGCCGCCGCAGGTGCACGAGGGAGGAGTAGCCGGTGCCGAAATCGTCGAGCGACATCCGCACACCGTGGCCGGTCAGCCCGGCGAGGGTGTCGGCGGCCCGCTGCGGGTCCTCCAGCAGCACATGCTCGGTTATCTCCAGCTGGAGGGCACCGGCCGGGACGCCGTGCCGGGCCAGCCGCCCGGCGACCGCGCCCGCGAAACCGGGGGTGTGGACGTCGCGCGGCGAGACGTTGACGGCGACCGGGACCTCCAGGCCGTCCGCCCGCCAGCGGGCGACCTGGCCGAGCGCGGTCTCCAGAACGTATTCGGTGAGCCTCGGCATCAGCCCGGAGCTCTCGGCCATGGCGATGAACTCGTCCGGCGGCACCCGCCCGCGGTCCGGGTGGACCCAGCGGACCAGCGCCTCCAGACCGGAGACATGGCCGTCGAAACCGACCTTGGGCTGGTAGTGGAGCTCCACGTCGCCCGCGTCCAGGGCACGCCGCAGATCGCCCAGCAGGCCGAGCCGGTCGGGGGTGTTGCCGTCGCGGCGGGCCTCGTAGAGCTCGACCCCGCTGCGGTCCCGCTTGGCCTGGTACATCGCGACATCGGCGCGGCGCAGCAGCCCCTCGGCGTCCAGCGCGTGGTCCGGGTAGACGGCGACTCCGGCGCTGGCCTCCAGCACCAGGGTGAGTCCGTCGAGGTCCAGCGGTGAGCCGAGGTCGCCGACGAGGACACGGGCGGAGCGCTGGGCGGCGGTGAGCGAGTCGGTGGTGGGCAGCAGCACCGCGAACTCGTCGCCGCCGAGCCGGGCCACCTCCGCCCCGCGCGGCAGCGCCAGCCGCAGCCGCTCGGCGATCTGGAGCAGCAGCCGGTCGCCCGCCAGATGGCCCAATGTGTCATTGACCGAACGGAACCGGTCCAGGTCGAGCAGAACCAGTGCGGTGCGGGTCCCGGCCCGCTCGGCCTCGTCCAGCGCGGCCCAGGTGCGCTCCAGCAGCCACTGCCGGTTGGGCAGTCCGGTGAGCGGATCGCGCAGCTGCTCCTCGGCGCGCACCCGGGCGATCCACAGCGTGGAGTCCAGGGCGACCAGCGGAACCGCGAACAGCGGGAGCAGCAGCGGGGTGTCCCCGGCGACGACGACGATCAGCGGGGCGATGCCGAGCAGCGCGACGCCGACGAGGGCGTGGCGGAAGAGCGCGGTGCGGGCGGCGGTGGGGAGTCCGGCGCCGGGCGGGGCGAGGGAGTACCAGAGCAGGGCACGGGTGACGCCGAGGTAGACGAAGGCGGCCAGGGCCGTCTGGGGGACGGCGGACATCTCCCAGGCCTCGGTGTACCAGGGGTGTTCGACCGAGGGCGTGGTGCCGAAGGCCGCGAGGGTGAGCGCACCGGCGCCGACGCCGAGGATGTCGACCGCGCCGTGCAGTACGGCCTGCCGCCAGCGGTGCCGCCGGGCGGCGCCGACCAGCACCACTACGGCGAGGCTGATCAGCACGGCCGGGATCCAGCCGTAGAGCAGCAGCGCGGCCAGGGTTAACGCGGCGCCGGAGCCGGTGCCGCCCCACCAGCGGTCCCGGCCCAGGGCGACCAGATGGCCGACGATGATGCCGGTGAGCACGGCGAACGACCAGCCCACGGTGCCGTCGGGAAAGAGTGCGTGGCCCGCGTCGAGCACCCGGAACACTCCGATGCCGAACGCGAAAGCGGCCATGGCGACCGCCGCGGCCGGCAGCGCGGGCACGACTGCCCGGCGCAGCCGCGACGCCGGGGCGGCGCTTTCGGTCGGTTTCATACCCGTCCCTCTCACAGCCGGCGGTGCCAGCGCCACGGCAGGCGCACACCTCAACAGTAGGCGGCAGAAGGCCATGACGGGCGGGGATCGGCAGCGGTTGCCCGAATGCCGCCCGACGATCGGTGACCTTCTGCTATGCGCTGTAAGGGTGATGCCCGCCGACTGTGCGCGGGAAGTGCTCCCAGTCGTAATCCGGCCACCTTTGAACTGCTGTGCAGACAAGATGGCCGGACCACTGCGCCGGACGGGTGGACCGGACTACTCCTCCGATGTCTCCGGAGCCGTCAGAGCGACCTCTTCGGCGGCGTCGGGCCCTTGTTCGAGAAGAACGGCAAAACCGTCGTCGTTCAGAACCGGGACCTTCAACTGCATGGCCTTGTCATACTTCGATCCGGGGTTATCGCCGACAACGACAAAATCGGTCTTCTTCGAAACGGAGCCGGTGACCTTGGCGCCGCGGTCCTGGAGCGCCTCCTTCGCGCCGTCCCGGGTATGCGAGGCCAGGGTGCCGGTGACCACGACGGTGAGCCCGGCCAGCGGCCGCGGGCCCTGGTCCTCGCCCGCCTCCTCCTCCAGCCGCACCCCGGCCCGCCGCCACTTCTCCACGATCTCGCGGTGCCAGTCCACGGTGAACCACTGCTTGACCGAGGCGGCGATGATGCCGCCCACTCCCTCGACGGCCGCCAGCTCCTCCTCGCCGGCCTCGGCGATCCGGTCCAGCGAACGGAACTCCCTGGCCAGCGCGGTGGCCGCGACCGGTCCGACATGGCGGATCGACAGACCGGTGATGATCCGGGCCAGCGGCCGCTGCTTGGCCGCCTCGATATTGGCCAGCATGGCCAGGGCGTTCTTCTTCGGCTCGCCCTTCTGGTTGGCGAAGAAGGTGACCACCTTCTCCTCACCGGTCTTGGGGTCGCGCTTGGGCAGACCGCTGTCCGGATCCAGTACGTACGATCTGATGGGCAGCAGCCGTTCGATATCGAGATCGAACAGATCGCCCTCGTCCTTCAGCGGTGGATCGGAGGGCTCCAGCGGCTGGGTGAGGGCGGCGGCGGCCACATAGCCCAGATTCTCGATGTCCAGGCACTTGCGGCCCGCGAGGTAGAAGATGCGCTCCCGCAGCTGGGCCGGGCAGGAACGGCCGTTGGGGCAGCGGAGATCGACATCACCCTCCTTGGCGGGCTGCAACGGGGTGCCGCACTCCGGGCATGCGGCCGGCATCACGAACTCCCGCTCGCTGCCGTCCCGCAGGTCCACCACCGGCCCCAGGATCTCCGGGATGACGTCACCCGCCTTGCGCAGCACCACGGTGTCGCCGATGAGCACGCCCTTGGCCTTGACCACGTCCTGGTTGTGCAGGGTCGCGAACTCGACCTCGGAGCCCGCCACCGTGACCGGCTCCACCACCGCGTACGGCGTCACCCGGCCGGTGCGGCCCACCCCGACCCGGATGTCGACCAGCTTGCTGTTGACCTCTTCCGGCGGGAACTTCCAGGCGATGGCCCAGCGCGGCGCCCGCGAGGTGGAGCCCAGCCGCCCCTGCAACGGAATCTCGTCCAGCTTGACGACCGCGCCGTCGATCTCGTGCTCGACCGAATGCCGGTGCTCACTGTCCCCGTAGTGCGCGATGTACTCCCGCACGCCCTCCAGCGAGTCCACGACCCGGGAGTGCGCGGCGGTCGGCAGTCCCCACTCGTGCAACAGCTCGTACGCCTGCGACAGCCGGTCGATGTCGAAGCCCTCGCGGGCCCCGATGCCGTGGACCACCATGCGCAGCGGACGGGAGGCGGTGACCTTGGGGTCCTTCTGGCGCAGCGAACCGGCCGCCGCGTTCCGCGGGTTGGCGAACGGCGGCTTCCCGGCCTCCACCAGCCGGGCGTTGAGCTCGTCGAAGCGCTCGCGGGGGAAGAAGACCTCGCCGCGCACCTCCACCAGCTCCGGGACCCGGTCGCCCTTGAGGCGGTTGGGGATCTCGGCGATGGTGCGGACATTGGGCGTGATGTCCTCACCGGTGCGCCCGTCGCCCCGGGTTGCGGCGCGGGTCAGCCGCCCGCGCTCATAGGTGAGGTTGACCGCCAGCCCGTCCACCTTGAGCTCGAGGAGGTAGTGGTACGTGATCCCCCCGAGCTCCCGGGCCAGCCGGTCGGTCCACGCCGCCAACTCCTCGTCGTCGAAGGCGTTGTCCAGGCTGAGCATCCGCTCTCGGTGCTGGACCTCGGTGAACTCCGTCTCATAGGCCCCCGCGACCTTCTGGGTGGGCGAGTCGGGCGTCCTGAGCTCGGGGTGCTCGTTCTCCAGGGCCTCCAGGCCGCGCAGCAGCCGGTCGAACTCCGCGTCCGAGACGATCGGGGAGTCCTTGACGTAGTACCGGAAGCGGTGCTCCTCGACCTGCTCAGCGATCTTGGCGTGCTGATCCCGTGCCTCGGCGGGCACTGTCGACTGCTCTTCGCCGGCCACCGTGTCGTCCTCCCGTTACTCAGGGTTGTCCGCGAGCGATCTCGCCGCCCGGACGCAATGGGCCAGCGCGGTACGGGCATACGCGGGCGAAGCACCCGCGAGACCGCACGACGGAGTGATCACCACGGACTCCGCGAGGGTCCCCGGTGACAGCCCCAGCCTGCGCCACAGCGTCCTGACACCCCTGACGCTACCGGCAGGGTCCGACAATGGACCCTCCACGCCGGGGACGGCACCGATGAAGAGGGCCGTGCCGCCCTCCGCCGCCTCACCGATCGCCTCTTCCTCACTCTCCGTGAGGAGCGAGAAGTCGAAGGAGACACCCGCGACCCCCGCCCGCCGCAGCAGCCGGAACGGCACGGACGGCGCGCAGGAGTGGACCACCACGGGAGCCCGCGCCGCCGTCACCAGATCGCGCAGCGCGCCCTCGACCACCGCCCGGTCCACCGCCGGGTGGGTGCGATAGCCGCTGGCCGAGCGGACGCTCCCGGCCAGCACCGCGGTCAGCGACGGTTCGTCGAGCTGGAGCACCACCTCGGCGCCCGGCACCCGGCGGCGCACCTCCGCGAGATGCGTCCGCAGCCCCTCGGCGAGCGAGGCCGTCAGATCCCGGCAGGCGCCCGGATCGCTCAGCGCGGCCTCCCCGCCGCGCAGTTCCAGGGCGGCGGCCAGGGTCCACGGTCCGACGGCGGAGACCTTCAGCGCGCCCCGGTGCCCCTGCGTGTACTCCTCCAGGGCGTCGAGGTCCTCGCCCAGCCAGGACCGCGCCCGGCGGGTGTCCCGCCCGGGCCGGTCACTGATCCGCCAGCCGCTGGGCTCGACATGGGCGTACAGCTCGACGAGCATTCCGGCGGTCCGCCCGATCATGTCCGCGCCGGGCCCCCGCGCGGGCAGTTCCGGCAGGTACGGCAGGGCCTCCAGCGATCCGGTGACGGTCTTCGCGGCCTCCCGCGCGTCGCCGCCCGGCATCGACCCGACACCGGTCGCCGCCGCCGCGCCCCAGCTGTGGTGGTTGCTGCTCTTCTCGCTCACCCGGGAAGCCTATGCGCTCCGCGGGACGTGCCAGGTGGTCCCGTCATACGTCCGCGGCGGGGACGTGCGGGATCAGCCGCGCGGGCGCACCGACAGGTCGGTGATCTCCGCGTCCCGCGGCAGGTCGAGCACGGTCAGCACGGTGGTGGCCACGGTCTCCGGCGCGATCCAGCGGTCCGGGTCGTACTCCTTGCCCTCCTGCTGGTGCACCTTCACCTGCATCGGGGTCGCGGTGCGGCCCGGGTAGACGGTGGTCACCCGCACCCCGTTCCCGCTCTCCTCCCAGCGCAGCGCGTCGGCCAGCGCCTTGAGGCCGTGCTTGCTGGCGGCGTACGCGCCCCACTGGGCGTTGGCGCGCAGCCCCGCGCCGGAGTTCAGGAACACCACATGGCCCTGGGCCAGCCGGAGCTGCGGCAGCAGCAGCCGGGTCAGCTCGGCGGGCGAGACGAGGTTTGCGGCGAGCTGGCGGTTCCACGCCTTGGGGGTGAGCTCACCGACCTCCCCGAGGTCGACCACGCCCGCGATGTGCAGCAGTGAGTCCAGCCGGTCCGGCAGGCTCTGGTGGCTCAGCGCCCAGGAGAGCTTCTCCGGGTCCGCGAGGTCTCCGACGACCGTACGCGCCCCGGGGAACCGCCGCTCCAGTTCTTTGGCCCGTCCGGCGTCCCGCGCCAGCAGCCACAGTTCGTCGCCGCGCTCGGCCAGTCGTTCGGCCACCGCCGTGCCGATGCCCGAACCCGCCCCGGTGATCAGATGCGTTCCCATGCCCACCAGCTTGCCTCACGGCGTGCACGTGCACGCACCGGCTTGGCGCAATCCCATGCCCCCGTGACGGGTGGCCTTCCCGCCGGACGCTCCCGTCCTGTAACGGCTCCGGCGTAAGGCCGTCGGCCCGGGAAGAGCCGTCAGACGGACTCCAGATACGCCATCGCGGCCACACCGTCGTCCGCGAAGAAGACCAGCTCACTCAGCGGCCGGGGCAGGAACCCCTCGTCCTCCATCCGCTGGAACTGCTGCTTCAGCCCGTCGTAGAACCCGGCGGTGTTGAGCAGCACCACCGGTTTGATGTGCAGTCCGTGCTTCTTCAACTCCAGGATCTCGGTGGCCTCGTCCAGCGTCCCGGTACCGCCGACCATGACGACGACCGCGTCGGCGCGGGCCAGCAACTGGGCCTTGCGCTCGGCGAGATCCTTGGTGATCACCATCTCGTCGGCGTTCCCGCGGGCCTTGTCCGCCAGGAACTCCACGGAGATCCCGACCAGCCGTCCGCCGTTCTCCTGCACACCGTCCGCCATGACCTTCATCAGCCCGCTGTCCGAACCGCCCCAGACGAGGGTGTGTCCGCCCTTGCCCAGCAGTTCGGCGAAGTCCCGGGCTGGACCGGTGTAGCGGGCGTCGAGGTCGGCGGCGGAGCAGAAGACGCAGATGTCCATGGCGCCACTGTACGAGCGCGGCGCGCCGCCCCGGGACGGGTCCCGGGGCGGCGTTCACGGCTGGGGATGGGGCTGTGAGCGGAAGTGCAGTCCGCGGCCGGCTCCACGGGCGGGCCGGTGGCCGCGGCCCATGCGCAGCTGGATGCCGTGGACCACCTCGATCGCGCCCAGGGCGAGCAGCCACACCCCGGCCGTCACGGCGAGCGCGGTGATGGAGCCGAAGGGCAGGACGATCAGCAGCACCCCGGCCAGCGCGCTGATGAGCCCGAGGGCGATCTGCCAGCCGCGGGCCGGCAGCCCCTCGGCCGAGATGGCCATCGCGGTCAGCATGACGCCGCGCAGCAGCCATCCGAATCCGATCCACAGGGCGAGCAGCAGGATCGACTGGGCGGGCCCACGGAAGCACAGCAGACCGAGGAGCACACAGAGGGCACCGCTGACGAAGCCCAGGACGCGCAGTTGCCGCGGCACATGCGAACCGAACGCCCCGGCCAGCTGAAAGATGCCGCTGACCAGCAAATACGTACCGAAGAGGGCGCCGACCACCACCAGCGTGGCCCCCGGCCACGCCAGCACGATGATGCCCAGGCCGATGGCCACCAGACCGGCGGTGACCAGGACCTGCCACGCGGCGTCGGAGAGGACGCCCAGGAGACCGGCGTGCAGACCGCCGAGGCCGCCGGGACGCTCGTCCCGCCGGTCATCGGCGCCATGAGGGGTTTCGGCGGAGAAACTCACGGTCGTCCACCTCCAGGGGCTCCTCGGAACGGAGGATCGCGGTAGACCGGACGCAACCATCGTCACCCCGCGCCCGCCGCTTCGCCTGGGGAACCGTCCGGCGCCCGGCGGGCGCCGCCCGTGCCGCGCCCGTGGGCCGCCCGTCCTACGCCTGTGGAACGGCCGCGGGCACCCGCTCGGTGGTGGCGATGGTGGCCGAGCCCACGACCCGGGTGCCGTCGTAGAGCACGATGGCCTGGCCGGGGGCGACGCCCCGGACCGGCTCGGTGAAGGCCACCCGCAGCTCACCGCCGTCGGTCGGCTCCGCGGTGACCTCGGTCTCACCGCCGTGGGCGCGCAGCTGGGCGGTGTAGTGTCCGGGACCGCTCGGCGGGGTGCCGCACCAGCGCGGCTTGATCGCGGTGAGCGCGGCGACGTCCAGGGAGGCGGCGGGGCCCACGGTGACCGTGTTGTTCACCGGGGAGATGTCCAGGACGTAGCGCGGCTTGCCGTCGGGCGCCGGGTGGCCGATGCGCAGCCCCTTGCGCTGGCCGATGGTGAAGCCGTAGGCGCCCTCGTGGGTGCCCAGCTTGTGGCCCTGCTCATCGACGATGTCGCCCTCGGCGGTGCCCAGGTGGCGCGCGAGGAAGCCCTGGGTGTCACCGTCCGCGATGAAGCAGATGTCATGGCTGTCGGGCTTCTTGGCGACGGCGAGCCCCCGGCGCTCGGCCTCCGCACGGATCTCGTCCTTGGTGGTCAGGGTGTCCCCGAGGGGGAACATGGCGTGGGCGAGCTGGCGCTCGTCCAGCACCCCGAGCACATAGGACTGGTCCTTGGCCATGTCGCTGGCGCGGTGCAGTTCGCGGGAGCCGTCCTCGTGGCACACCACGGTGGCGTAGTGGCCGGTGCACACCGCGTCGAAGCCGAGCGCGAGCGCCTTGTCCAGCAGCGCGGCGAACTTGATCTTCTCGTTGCAGCGCAGACAGGGGTTGGGCGTGCGCCCCGCCTCGTACTCGGCGATGAAGTCCTCGACCACGTCCTCGCGGAACCGCTCGGCGAGGTCCCACACGTAGAAGGGGATGCCGATCACATCGGCCGCGCGCCGGGCATCGCGCGAGTCCTCGATGGTGCAGCAGCCCCGCGCGCCGGTGCGGAAGGACTGTGGATTGGCGGAGAGCGCGAGGTGGACGCCGGTCACGTCGTGGCCCGCCTCGGCCGCGCGCGCCGCGGCGACCGCGGAGTCCACACCGCCGGACATGGCGGCGAGGACGCGCAGGCGACGGCCGTCGCGGGGACCTGTGGGCGCACCGGGGAAGTCAGTCATAACCCCTCCAGGGTAGGCCCTGCCCCGGTGTGGCCCCCGCGCGGAGCGGACGCCGCCGCCACGGCCTCCGGCAGTGATCCGCCAGTGATCCCCGCGCCCTGGAACCGTGCCGCGCCCTCCGTGCGTTGAGCGGACCGTGAGCGAGAGCACAGGCGGGACCCCCACATCCGGCGGGCGCCGCCGGATCAGCAGGCGCACCGTGCTGCTCGGCGGCACGGCGGCCGGGCTGACCACGGCCGGAGTCGTCGGGTATGCGGCCCGGGAGGACCTGGAGCGGCTGTGGTGGCGGCTGCCCGGGGTGGACCAGGACCGCGTGGCGGGGGCGGTCGACCACCCGGGCGCGGAGTGGGTCGCGGCCTCGGGGTCGAACTGGCGCCGGGCGGACCGGCCGTACGACTACACCGTGGACCGGGTGGTGATCCATGTGGTGCAGGGCGGTTTCGACGACGCCCTGAAGGCCTTCCGCGATCCCGGACACCGCGCCGCGGCGCACTACGTGGTGCGCCGCGACGGCCATGTCGCACAGACCGTCCGGGAGCTGGACGTGGCGTTCCACGCGGGCGACCGGCCGTTCAACGAGCGCAGTGTCGGCATAGAGCACGAGGGGTTCGTCAGCCGGCCGAGCTCTTTCACGGACGCGATGTACCGCTCCTCGGCCGAGCTGACCGCCGCGATCTGCGAGCGCTACGGGATACCGAGGGACCGGAAGCACATCGTGGGCCATGTGGAGGTGCCGGGCACCGACCACACCGATCCGGGGACCTGGTGGGACTGGGACCGCTATCTGCGGCTGGTGCGGGCGGTGCCGCCGGGCGGGCGGCGGTCCGGGAGCGGTGGCCGGGGCGGTCAGCGCTCGCCGTAGTGCATTTCCATCGTCCGGGAATTCGGCATTCCTGGTGACCCGGAAAGCGGTGAGCCCCGGTACGGACTCAGCTCAGTCCCGCTCCGCGCGCCCGCTCCACCGCCGGGCCGATCGCCTCCGCCACCGCGTCCACATCGGCCTTGGTCGAGGTGTGGCCGAAGGAGAAGCGCAGGGTGCCGCGGGCGAGGTCGGCGTCGGTCCCGGTGGCCAGCACCACATGGCTGGGCTGGGCGATCCCGGCCGTACAGGCGGAGCCCGTCGAGCATTCGATGCCCTGCGCGTCCAGCAGCAGGAGCAGTGAATCGCCCTCGCAGCCGGGGAAGGAGAAGTGGGCGTTGGCCGGGAGACGGCCCGCGGGATCGGGGTCACCGCCGAGGACGGCGTCGGGCACGGCGGCGCGGACGGCGGCGATCAGCGCGTCGCGCAGCGCGCCGACCTCCCGCGCGAACTCCTCGCGGTGCGCGGCGGCATGGGCACCGGCGACGGCGAACGAGGCGATGGCCGGGGCGTCCAGGGTGCCGGAGCGCACCTGGCGTTCCTGGCCGCCGCCGTGCAGCACCGGCACCGGGGTGTGCTCACGGCCGAGCAGCAGCGCGCCGATACCGTACGGACCGCCGATCTTGTGGCCGCTGACGGTCATCGCGGCCAGCCCCGAGGCGGCGAAGTCCACCTCCAGCTGGCCGAACGCCTGGACCGCGTCGGCGTGCAGCGGTACGCCGGACTCGGCGGCCACCTCGGCCAGTTCCCGGACCGGCTGGACCGTGCCGATCTCGTTGTTGGCCCACATGACGGTCGCCAGGGCGACGCTCGCCGGGTCACCGGCGATGGCCTCGCGCAGCGCCTCGGGACTCACCCGTCCCAGTGCGTCGACCGGCAGCCATTCCACCCGCGCGCCCTCGTGCTCGGCCAGCCAGTCCACCGCGTCGAGGACGGCGTGGTGCTCGACGGGGCTGGCGAGCACCCGGGTGCGGGCGGGGTCGGCGTCCCGGCGGGACCAGTAGAGCCCCTTGACCGCGAGGTTGTCGGCCTCGGTCCCGCCCGAGGTGAAGACCACCTCGCTCGGGCGGGCACCCAGCGAGGCGGCGAGGGACTCCCGGGACTCCTCGACGGTACGGCGGGCCCGCCGTCCCGCGGCGTGCAGCGAGGAGGCGTTGCCCGTGACGGCGAGCTGGGCGGTCAGCGCCCGCACCGCCTCCGGCAGCATCGGGGTGGTGGCGGCGTGGTCGAGGTAAACCATGGTGGCCCCGATTCTACGAGCCGGGGCGGGGGCGCGTGCCGGGCGCGTGGGCGTAGATCCGGTGCGCCGGCCGTGAGAACACCCCTCGACATCACCTGTAAGGAGTGTTTAGCATTTTACTCATGACAGAACGCTGGGACCTCGACCGCACGTACCGCGCCGCCTCCGGTGAGGTGCGCTGGGCCGCCCTCGGACCGCCGGACGCACCCCCGGTCGTCCTCCTGCACGGCACCCCGTTCTCCTCCTACGTCTGGCGCGGCGCCGCCCGCGCCCTGGCCGTGCGCCACCGCGTCCACGTCTGGGACATGCCGGGCTACGGCGCCTCCGGGAAGCACGAGGGCCAGGACGTCTCGCTGGCCGCCCAGGGCCGGGTCCTCACCGAGCTGCTCGACCACTGGGGGCTGACCGCGCCCGGCTCCGAACCGGCCGTCGTGGCCCATGACTTCGGCGGCTGTGTGGCGCTGCGCGCCCATCTGCTGCACGGGGCGCGCTACCGCCGGCTCGCCCTGGTCGACGCCCTCGCCCTCGCCCCCTGGGGCTCCCCCGCCTACCGGCTGATCCAGGAGCACCACCAGGTCTTCGAGCGGCTGCCCTCCGCGCTGCACCGGGGAATGGTCCGCGAGTACATCCGGTCGGGGAGCGCGACGGGACTCCATCCGGCGGTGCTGGAGCGGATCGTCGACACCTGGTGCGGCGCGGACGGACAGCCCGCCTTCTACCGCCAGATCGCCCAGAACGACCAGCGGTTCACCGATGAGATCGAGCACCGCTACGGCGAGCTGGACCTGCCGGTCCTGGTCTGCTGGGGCACCGAGGACACCTGGATCCCGGCCGGACGGGCGCATGAACTGGCCGCCCGTATCCCCGGCGCGCAGCTGCGGCTGATCGAGGGGGCGGGCCACCTGGTCCAGGAGGACGCCCCGGCCGAGCTGACCGCCGTACTCCTCGGCTTCCTCGACGGCCCCCGCGCGGGAGCACTCTGACGGCGGGCCCGGGAACGCCGCGGCGACGGGAAGAAGATCCGCAGGAAAACCTGACGGCAGATGTCAACTTAACGCGGAAAGCTCCCTCCCGATCCCGACGAACGGAAAGGGTCCTCATGGACGCCGCACAGCCCCTGCCCGACCCGCGCCCCTACTACGAGCGCGCCGCCGACCAGATGGCCGCGCTGATCGACCGGGCCGGCAAGGAATCCCTGGACCGGCCGACCCCCTGCAGCGAGTACGACGTCCGGGGCCTGGTCTCCCATGTCATCGGCGGTACCCGGCTCTTCGTGGCGGTGGGCGAGCACGGTGCCGCGCCGGGCGCCTCCGACGAGGCGCCGGACGTCGCCGACGACGGGCTGGCCGAGGCGTACGCCACCGAGCGCCGCAAGCTGGCGGCGGCCTGGGCCGACGACACCAAGCTGGAGACGGTGGTCACCGTGCCGTGGGGCACGATGCCCGGCCGGTACGCCCTCAGCGGTTCGGTGATGGAGACGGTGATGCACTCCTGGGACCTGTCCCGGGCGCTCGGCGACCCGATGCCGCTGGACCAGGAGCTGGCCGCGTTCGCGCTGGTTACCGCCCGGCAGGCACTTCCGCCCGAGGGGCGCGAGGGCATGCCCTTCGGTCCGGTGGTGCCGGTGGACCCGGCGGAGTCCGACGCCTACGTCCAGCTCGCGGGCTGGCTCGGCCGCACCCCGTAGCGCCCCGCCCGGACCACGGGCCTACGCGGCGGCCCGGTCCGCCGCGTCAGCCCGGCATCCGCAGCAGTTTCGCCGCGAGCAGCGCGATGTGGTGGCGCCAGGCGGTGAGCGCCTCGGCCCGCCGCTCCGCGCCCGCCTCGGCGGGGCCGGTCTGGGTGAGGATCAGCCGCGCACCGTGGCCGGTGCCCTGGGTCAGCTCCCAGCGCACCCGGCCGGCGGGGCGGCCGTCCAGCTCCCAGTCGTAGGAGAGCACCCGGGGCGCCTCGACCTCGGTCACCGGTCCGGCCGGTACCGCGTCCACGCGGAACCCGAGGGGCACCGGTCCGCCGACGACGGGCGCCCCGGCCCCGGTCCCGGCGGGGCCGGGCCGTCCGGCCAGCGCCTGCCACGCCGTCTCGGCGGGACGCACCAGCTGGCGCTCGAAGCGCAGCCGCCAGCCACCGCCCTCGGCGGTCTCCACCGCCCCCTCGGCCAGGCCGAACGCCTCGATGTACCGCTCGTGCAGCTCGGCCATATCGCCGTGGGCCGTCTCGGCGCCGTCCAGCAGGGCCGCGAGCCCGGTGAGACAGGCGTGCCAGCCGGAAGCGAAGCTGGCCGCCCCGAACCGGTCGCCGAAGGTGTGGGTGAGGGTCAGCACACAGCCGTCGCCGTCGGGCCGCAGCTCCCAGCGGAGCTGGTCGTCGCCCCAGGTGAAGGCGAAGACCCGGGGCGGATCCAGCTCGGTGACCGTGCCGTCCATGTCCGGGCCCTCGCGGCCGGGGAAGACGAAGCCCATCTTCCCGCCGACCCGCAGGTCCACCCGGACCTCGGAGGGGAACCAGCGGGCCAGCTGGGCGGGCTCGGTCAGCGCCCGCCAGACCTTCTCCGGGGGATGGGCGATCCACCGCTCCAGCCGCAGGGCGGAGCGGCCGCCGCCGTCCTGGCCGAGTGTGTCCTTCATGGCTCTTCTCCCTCGGGGGCGTCTGGGGCATCGGGGACGGGGCCGGCGGGGGCGGCGGCACCGTCGGGCAGGCCGTCGAGGTGCCGTTCGAGCGCGTCCAGACGGCCGGTCCACAGCCGCCGGTAGGGCGCCAGCCAGGCGTCCACCTCGGCCAGCGGCTCCGGGCACAGCTCGTACCACCGGCGCTGGGCGTCCCGGCGGACCCGCACCAGACCGGCTTCGCGCAGCACCCGCAGATGCTTGGAGGTGCCCGGCTGAGTCAGACCCAGCTCCTCGGTCAGCTCACCGACCAGCCGGGGCCGCTCCAGCAGGAGGTCCAGGATCTGCCGTCGGCTCGGCTCCGCGAGCACGTCGAACGGTATGGCCATACCCCGAACATACGCCGAGGGCTATATAACCGCAACGGAATACAGAGTCCCGCGCGTGTCAGACTTCCTCGGCCGCGGTGCTGCGCCGGTTCCAGGCGCGCGGCGCGCGCCAGCCGAACCGCATCGCCAGCAGCCGCACGATGAACGCCGTGGTGGCGGCGAGCGCGCTGGTGGCCCCGGTCAGTACGTCGAAGTGGATGAGCAGCGCCGCGATCGACGAGCCCACGATGGCGGGGACGGCGTAGAGGTCGCGGTCCCAGCGCAGCAGTGAGGGCACCTCATGGGCCAATATGTCGCGCAGCACTCCGCCGCCGACCGCCGTGGCCATGCCGAGGGTGACGGACGAGGTGAGCCCCAGCCCGTGGTCATGCGCCTTCATCGTGCCCATCACACAGAACAGCCCGAGCCCGGCGGCGTCGAAGACACCCACCGCCGCCGTGATCCGCTCGACCTCGGGGTGGAGGAAGAAGACGATCAGGGTCGCGACCAGCGGGGTGAGGAAGTAGCCGAGGTCGGTGAAGGCGATCGGCGGCACCGCGCCGATCACCAGGTCCCGGAACACCCCGCCGCCCAGCGCCGTGACCTCCGCGAGCACTGCCATGCCGAAGACATCGAAGTTCTTCCGGACGCCCAGCAGGGCGCCGGATATCGCGAAGACGAAGATCCCGACCAGCTCGAACGCATGCTGGAGGGAGGGGGTGAACAGTTCGATGAGCACGCGACATTCTTACCTGTCGGTCAGACCGGCCGACGCGCCCGAGGCCGCCACCCCCGCCCCGTCTCAGCTGTCGGTCTTCTTCGTCACCTTCCGTGCCGTCTCGGCGGCGGCCTTCTCCTGGGGCACCTGGTCGGGCGCGTTCTCCGGGTGGTGGCAGGCCACCCGGTGCCCGGTCTGCAGCGCCACCAGCGGCGGCTCCTGCCTCTTGCACACCTCGGTCGCCTTCCAGCAGCGGGTGTGGAAGCGGCAGCCGGACGGCGGCGAGATCGGCGAGGGGACGTCGCCCTTGAGCAGGATCCGCTCCCGCTTGGCCCGCCGCTTGGGGTCGGGCACCGGCACCGCGGAGAGCAGCGCCTTGGTGTACGGGTGCATGGGGGACTCGTAGAGCGCTTGGCGGTCCGCCAGCTCGACGATCTTCCCCAGGTACATCACCGCGATCCGGTCCGAGACGTGCCGGATCACCGACAGGTCATGGGCGATGATCACGTAGGTGAGCCCCAGCTCGTCCTGGAGGTCGTCCAGCAGGTTGACCACCTGCGCCTGGATGGAGACGTCCAGCGCGGAGACCGGCTCGTCGGCCACGACCAGCTTGGGCTTGAGGGCCAGCGCCCGTGCGATGCCGATGCGCTGCCGCTGACCGCCGGAGAACTCGTGCGGATAGCGGTTGTAGTGCTCGGGGTTGAGACCGACCAGCTCCAGCAGCCGCTGGACCTCCGCCTTGGTCCCGCCCTCGGGCTTGACGCCCTGGAGCCGGAAGGGGGCGCCCACGATCGCGCCCACCGTGTGCCGGGGGTTCAGCGAGGAGTACGGGTCCTGGAAGATCATCTGGACGTCACGGCGCATCGGGCGCATCGCGGCGGTGCCCAGGTGGGTGATGTCCTCGCCCTCGAACTCGATCTTCCCGGAGGTGGGCTCCAGCAGCCGGGTGACCAGCCGCCCCATGGTGGACTTGCCGCAGCCGGACTCGCCCACCACGCCCAGGGTCTCCCCCGGCCGCACATCGAAGTCGAGACCGTCGACCGCCTGCACCGCACCGGCCTGCCGTTGCAGCAGCCCCTTCTTGATGGGGAAGTGCTTGACCAGGTTCGACACCTTGAGCAGGGGCTCGGGCGTCGTGGTCGCCTGCTCCGGGTCGGTCATCTTCGGATCCTTCGTGTCCGTCACAGCTTCGGCGCAATCTCTTCGGTCCAGATCCGCGTACGGTCCTCCTGCGCCATGTGGCAGGCGCTGAAGTGGCCCTCGGTCCCGGCCACCAGCGCCAGCTCCGGCCGCTCGGTGCGGGTGATCCCGTCCCGGGGCACATCGGCGTACGGGCAGCGCGGGTTGAAGGCACAGCCGGACGGCACATTGATCAGGCTGGGCGGGGAGCCCTTGACCGGGATCAGCCGTTCGGTCTGGTCACGGTCGATCCGGGGCATCGAGCCCAGCAGCCCCCAGGTGTACGGGTGCTGGGGCTCGTAGAAGACCTTCTCGGCCGGACCGCGCTCGACACAGCGGCCGCCGTACATCACCAGCAGCTCGTCGGCGAGTTCGGCGACGACGCCCAGGTCGTGGGTGATGATGATGACCGCGGAACCGAACTCCTTCTGCAGATCGCGGATCAGATCCAGGATCTGCGCCTGGACGGTGACGTCCAGGGCGGTGGTCGGCTCGTCCGCGATCAGCAGCTCGGGGTTGTTGACCAGCGACATCGCGATCATCGCGCGCTGGCGCATCCCGCCGGAGAACTCGTGCGGATAGCTGTCCGCACGCTTGTCCGGCTGCGGGATGCCCACCCGGTCCAGCAGTTCGACCGCGCGCTTGCGCGCCACGTCCTTGCTGACGTCGTGGTGGACCCGGTACGCCTCCACGATCTGCTTGCCGATCGTGTAGTACGGGTGCAGCGCGGACAGCGGATCCTGGAAGATCATCGACATCTCGCGGCCGCGCAGCTTGCGCACCTCGTCCGGGTCGGCGCCCAGCAGCTCCTGGCCGTTGAGCCAGATCTCCCCGGAGATCCGGGCCTTGCGGCGGCCGTACTGCCCCGCGGTGTGCAGCCCCATGATGCCGAGCGAGGTGACGGACTTGCCGGAGCCGGACTCACCGACGATACCGAGCGTCCGGCCCTTCTCCAGCCGGAAGCTGAGTCCGTCCACGGACTTGACCAGACCGTCGTCGGTCGGGAAGTGGACCCGCAGATCGCGCACTTCGAGGAAGGCGGTGGGGGCGGGCGAACCCGCCGCGGCCACCTCCCCGACGGCGGCGGACTCGGGGGCCGCCACCGCGCCGGACTCCGGCGTCCCGGATTTGTTCAAGTCGGTCATCCGAGCCTCACTCGCGGGTCGATGACGGCGTACAGCAGGTCCACGACGAGGTTGGCGACCACGATGCACAGCGCGGCGATCAGGGTCACCCCGAGGATCACCGGGAGGTCCTTGTCGCTGATCGCGTTCACCGCGAGCCGGCCGAGACCCGGCAGGTTGTAGGTGGTCTCGGTGAGGACCGCGCCGCCGAGCAGCGCGCCGAGGTCCAGGCCGAGCAGGGTGAGGATGGGCGTCCAGGTGGACCGCATCGCGTGCCGCCCGATGACCACCCGTTCCCGCAGGCCCTTGGCGCGGGCGGTACGGATGTAGTCCTCGCCCATGATCTCCAGCATGGTGGCCCGGGTGAGCCGGGCGTACATCGCCGCGTAGAGGAAGGCGAGGGTGATCCAGGGCAGGATCAGACTCTCGAACCACATACCGGGGTCGTCGCCGAGCCCCTTGTAGTCCACGTCCACCCACTTCAGCTGGTAACTGAAGATGGCCAGCGAGAGCAGACCGGTGAAGTAGATCGGCAGCGAGACACCGGCCAGGGCGACGGTCATCGCCGAGCGGTCCCACAGGGTGCCGCGGCGCAGCGCGGAGACCACACCGGTGGCGACACCGCCGACGACCCACAGCAGACAGGCCCCCGCGGCGAGCGAGAGGGTGACCGGCATGGCGTCGGTCAGCTGCGGCCACACCGCCTGCTCGGTGCGGAAGGAGTACCCGAAGCAGGGCGCGGGGCAGTGGGTGACGTCCGCGCCGTTGGCGTAGTCGCGGCCGACGAACAGGCCCTGGACGAAGTGCCAGAACTGCACCAGCAGCGGATCACCGAGCTCCAGCTTCTTCCTGATGCCCTCGATCGCCTCCGGGTCGGCCTGTTTGCCGACGAAGAGGAGTGCCGGGTCGGAACCGGCCCACTTGGGGATCACGAAGAAGATGGCGAAGGTCGTCAGGGTGACGACCAGCAGCATCATGACGACGGCGAACAAGCGCCGGATGACATAAGCAAGCACTGTGCGCGGCCCGGCGGCGGTCCGGGCGCCCCCTCGTGGGGAGCTCCCGGACCGCCACGCGCGGCCATCACCTGCCCTTCGGGCCTATCGGGTGCGGCGACGGTGGGGTGGAGGATCGCAGACGGACCGTCACTTGACCCCGAGGGAGACGTAGTCGTAACGGCCGTTGTACGCCGCCGACGTGTAGGCGTTGGTCAGACGCGAGCTGCGCCAGGTGATGTTCTTCTCGTAGATGAACGGCAGCTGCACCGCCAGGTCGGCGACCTTGTGGTTCATCTTCTTGTAGATCTCACCGGCCTTGACCGGGTCGGTCTCCTTGAGCGCCTCGTCGAAGTACCCGTTGATCTCCGGGTTGTCGGTCTCGGAGACGTTGTAGTTACCCGTCTGCTCGATGAAGCGACCGTCGATCAGCGGCTGCGAGAAGCCCTGGCCGGTCGGGAAGTCCGGACCCCAACCGGTCATCGACAGACCGTAGTTGCGCTTCTTCATCACCGACGGGGAGCCGGTGATGCTGGCGGACGAGGCGCCCTCGATGGGCTCGACCTCCAGCTTGATGCCGACCTTGCCCAGCGACTCCTGGAGCGACTCGGCGGCTTCGACCTCACCGGGCTGGTCGTTGCGGGCCACGATGTTGGCCGAGAAGCCGTCCGGCTTGCCGCACTGCTTCAGCTCGGCCTTGGCCTTGGCCTTGTCCGGCCGGCCACCGCGCTTGAGGACGCCGTACGGGTCGTAGTCGTCCGCGCCCTTGATGCTCTTGGGGAGCATGTTGGTCGCGATCTCACCACCGGCCTGCGGGCCGCCACGGCTGGTCTGGAGCGACTTGTAGTCGGCTCCGTACATGACCGCCTTGCGGCAGTGGATGTTGTCGAACGGCTTGACCTTGGTGGCCATGTCGACGTACCGGATGAAGCTGGTCTCGATGTTGTCGACGTTGCCCTTGTGCTGCTTGAGCGCGGTGGTGCGACCGGACTGGGTCATACCGGTGGCGCTCAGGAAGACGTCGTAGTCGCCCTTGACCAGGAGCTTGTCGATCGCCTCAAGGTTGGAGTTGAAGGTGACCGTGACCTTGTCCGGCAGCGCGGCGCGGACCGGGTCGGTCTTCCGGTCCCACTTGGGGTTGCGGACCAGGGCGGCGCTCTTGCCGGGCGAGTACGAGGTGAACTTGTACGGGCCGGAGGAGAAGGGCCGGTTGGTGTACTTGGCGCCGGTGTCCTTGGACGCCTTCACCGGCGAGCCGGTCGGCATCGCGAGCATCTGCTCGAAGTCACCGTTGGGCTTGGCGAGGTTGAAGACGATGGTCTTGTCGTCCGGCGTCTCTATCGCCTTCAGGCCCAGCTTGTCCTTGGCCTTGTCCTTGTACGGACCGGGGTACTCACCCTTGGGGTCCAGCACCTGGCGCAGGTAGCTGGGGCCGCCGGAGACGACGTCCTTGGCCCAGATGCGCTCGATGCCGTACTTGACGTCCTTGGAGGTGATGGCGGAGCCGTCCTCCCAGCTGACGCCGTCACGCAGGGTGTAGGTGTACTTCTTGCCGCCATCGGAGATCTTGGCCGTGGAGGTGGCCAGGTCCGGGACCAGCTCGTTGGCGGCCTCGCCCGGCTTGGGCGCGTAGGTGATCAGTTGGCGCGCGTAGAAGCGGGAGAAGTCCCAGGCGAAACCGTAGTACTGACGCTGCGGGTCCAGGGAGTCGAAGTCCTGCTTGTTGATGAACTTCAGGGTGCCGCCCTTCTTGGACGACTTGTTGGCAACGCCCTTCATCGCGGCGTTGAAACCGGCCCCCGAACCACTCTCGTCATCGGATCCGCCGCCGCAGGCCGCCGTGGCCAGGAGGGCGCAGACGACGGCCGTCGCACCGGCGATCCGCCTGCTTCTCGGCGAACGTAGGGGATTCATAGTTGCTGCAACCTCCGGGATAGCGGTCCTTGGCATGGCGCCGGGGAGTGATCGGATAGCCGCCTGACAGATGAGGCAGGGGGACATTCGTCTGGGTGCGCCCGGACCGGAGCCGGGTGTGTCACCGTCATCGGGTGCCCTTCGGGTCGAGGGCGTCGCGGACGCCGTCGCCGAAGAGGTTGAAGGCCAGCACCGTGATGAAGATCGCCGCACCGGGGATGATCATGAACATCGGATCGTCCTCGTAGGTGCCCACGGCCTTGGAGAGCATCTGCCCCCAGGACGCGGTCGGCGGCTTGACGCCCGCCCCGAGGAAGCTGAGCGCCGCCTCGGTGAGGATGTTGGTGGGGATCATCAACGTCGTGTAGACGGTGATCGGCGCCACCAGGTTGGGCAGCAGTTCACGGAAGAGGATGTAGCGCCGGCCGGCGCCCAGGCTCCGTGCGGCCTCGACGTATTCCTTCTCGCGCAGCGAGAGGGTCTGGCCGCGCACGATCCGGCCGACGTACGGCCAGCCGAAGAAGCCGATCACCGAGACCAGGATGGTGATGCGCACCCCGCTGCCGGTCAGTCCCAGCAGGTCGTTCGGGAGCACCGACACCAGGGAGATGATGAAGAGCAGCTGCGGGAAGGCCAGCAGCATGTCCATCGTGCGGCTGATGACCGTGTCCACCCAGCCACCGAAATATCCGGCGATGATGCCGAACACGGTGCCCAGGACCACGGCGACGACCGCCGCCAGGAAGGCCACCAGCAGCGAGATCCGCGCCCCGTAGACCACCCGGCTGAACACGTCGCGGCCGTTGGAGGGCTCGACACCGAAGAGGAAGTCGGAGCTCATACCGCCCCAGTCACCCTTGGGGGTGCCGAACAGCGGGTCGATCTTCTCCTGATGGAACTCGTTCGGCGGATGGCCGAGCAGACTCACGATCAGCGGCGCGAAGATGGCCACGAGCACCAGCAGGACGACAACGGCTCCACCGGCCAGCGCCAGCTTGTCCCGCTTCAGCCGCATCCAGGCGATCTGCCGCAGCGATCTGCCCTCGACCGATGCCTTGACTACATTCGCCGCTACATCGGCAGTCGCGACCGGCTCCGCCTCCGCGCTCGTGCCGTGCAATGGTGCCGTCATCGTGGTGGGGACCCCTTCTCGACCGGCGGTGACCGGCCCACGACTCGCCGCTGTGGCGGCTTCGTTCACAACCTGGAGAAAGTCAGGCTCGTGGTCGGAACCTTTCCTGAAGGGGCTCTACGCGCAGAACCGCACCCCTTGGAGCGGGAGTCTTCATCGCGCTTGTGATCAGCCGCCAGACCCCACGGGCAATGGATGCCTAACCGTGATGTGGGGCACACAGTTCCGGTATACGGACAGTCGTGGTGCGAGAGCGAGGCAGCAACGGGGGCCCGCTATGGGGGTTTCGACCGGATACAGGCGATGTGCGCCTCCGGACGTGCCGGGGCTGCGCGCCCCGGCGGGCCAGGGTCAAACCTTGGTAAACGAACGGGTCATGGCCGGTTCAGCCGGCGGGACGCCGATCAGTACGCGGGGCGCGGGGGCGGATAGCCATAGCCGTAGGACGGGGCGGCGGGCGCCGCGCCGTAGGCGTCCCGGTCGAAGAACGGACGGGCGTTGGCCCGCATCCACAGGGCGACCGGGTCATAGGCGTCGGAGAGCGCGACGGTGGAGACCGGCAGCCCGTCCGGCACCGCGCCGACCGACTGCTCCATCATCGCCCGTACCGACTGCACGGCCGGACCGCTGGTGTCGTACAGATCCAGGCCGATGGCCAGATACGGCGCACCCAGCGCGGGCTGCACCCAGGCCCTGCGCAGCGACCGCACCGCGGCGGTGCGATGCGCGTTCTGCCCCAACAGGGCGTAGAACTGGGGGATGTCGATACCGGGGTCGGACACCCGCAGCGGCCCCGCGGGCAGCCGGTCCAGACCACCGGCGATCCGGCGCAGATCGAGCCAGGGGATACCCACACCGCCACCGGGCGCATGCGGATTCAGCCACAGGCCGTAGCGGTCGCGGTAGAGGGAGTCGGCGATCAGACGGCCGTCCACCACCTCATGGGCACGGTTCCAGCCACTGGCGGCCAGCTCCTGGGCGGAGGTCACACACGGGGCGTAGCCGAGGCCCTTCACGTCCATGTTGCCGTACTGGGCGTCGGAGGCGCCGGGCGAGCCGTGCCACAGCAGCATCCAGACCTGACCCTCGGCGAGGGCATGCAGCAGCGCCTCATAGGCGTCGTACCGGCCAGGAGCGACCTGTTGCAGCGTCCGCTCCACCTGACCGGCGGCCGCCCCCCACTCCGCGCCCGCGCTCACCTGGGTCCGCCCCTCTCTCGGCTGTGCCCCGTACCTCAGCGGGACGCGTGGGTGCGTCCCGCCTGGTCATCAAACCAGCTTACGGGCCACGGCTGAGGGCCCTGGGATGAGTCAGAGGTCACGGTCGTAGAACGGGCGCACCCGTTCCAGCATCCAGTCCGCGACCGGGTCCTGTGCGACGTCCAGCAGAACGAGCTGCACGGTCCAGGGGAGCGGTATCGTGCCGAGCGCCCGCCCGAGCGCGTCCACCGCGAGCGCCTGACCCTCCGGGCCGGGTACGTCGAGCTCGATACCGACGAAGAGGGCGGGCGGGTCCCCCTCGACGCTGGCCAGGGCGCGCCGGGCGGTGCGTATCCCCTTGTCCTTGGCGAACTCGATCCCGGCGGCGGCCAGGAAGTCGACCGGTTCTTCCTGCCAGTCGGGTTCGAAGAGCCGCACCCGGCCGCCGGAGGCCGGACCGTCCAGCGCGGAGCGGCCGCTACGGCACAATTCGGCCACCGCGGCAGGCGGCAGTGGTACGCCCACCGCGCCACCGGGGTTCACCGCGATGCCCAGCTGGGGCGGCAGCCCGCGGGCGAACTCCACGGCGGGGGCGACGGTGAACGACATATGGCCGCCGACGATCTGGAGGAACTGCTGCTCGGAGCTGAACACCGGGACATACGCGGCGCCTTGGATCTCCATGGTCGGCAGGTCGAGCCCACGGCTGTCCGGACCCCCGCCGTTCGGCAGCGGAACCCAGACATGGCTGCGGCCGAGCACCTCGACGATGCGGGGTCCGGCTCCGGGGACCTCGACAGAGGCGGCCAGCACCTCTTCGAGCTCGTTGCCGGGGAACGCGGGCACAGTGCTGTCGGGGAATCCTCCGTGAGCCGGTGGGAGACCGTGCTGCTCCGGGATGCTCATCTCTTTCAACCGCCATCTCGTCCGAACTGCCCCAGAAGCCTAACCTCTGGGCGCCGCAAGGCCATGGGGCACGTCGTCATCTCCACACCACATCCCCACCTCGGTGCGGTGCGCGGTGTCCGGACAGCGCTCGGCGTGCGCTCGGGGCGCACTCGAATCCGGCTCGCACCCCGTGCGTATCCCGTTCGCATCCCGACGGATCCCGTGCGCATCCCGCCCGCCGGGCGCGCGATGTCCTCCCGCCTCCCCCGCAGGGGACGCCGCGTCACTCGAAGGAGATGCCGCGCAGCGCGCTGGTCGCCTCCCGGTCCAGCAACACCACCGAGGCGCAGCCCGCCGGCGGCCGTCCCGCCTCCACCCCGGCGACCAGCCGCCGCACCGCGCGGCGGTGCCGTCCGAAGGCGTACCCCGAGACCCCGCGGCCCCGGGCGGCCTGTCCCTCCAGGGCCAGCCCGGGGTCCACGTCCAGCAGGACCATATGGAGCCGCCGCCCCCGGCGCCGGGTGTCCCGGGCCAGCCAGCGGCGGACCCAGGGCAGCGCGCCGCAGTCGTGCACCACCACACTGGCGTCCGAGCGCAGCGCGCGGCGCAGCCCGGCGTAGTGGGCGCACCGGACCAGCGGCCGGTAGAGCGCGTAGGGCAGCCAGCCCGGCAGCCGCCGCTGCCACGCCTCGCGCATGTCCTGGGAATCGATCCGGACCACCGCGCCGCCCTCGTCGTCCAGCGGGGCGACCGTCCGGTGGATCAGTGTGGTCTTGCCGCTGCCCGGCAGCCCGGAGGCGACCAGTACGTCATGGGCCGGATAGCGCAGCTCGGGCACGGCCGCGCCGCCGTCCCGCGGCGCCGTCCCGGCCGCTTCGGCACCTCTGCCACCGCCGGTGTCCTCGCCACGGTCACCGCCCGTGCGCAGATCGTGCACCACGGCCCTGCGCCCCGGCCGGACCGGCCCGGCGGACGGCGCGCGTCCGCGCCGCACCGGCAGGGGCCCACATGACGTCGTAAACGTTCCCTGCCCATGCACCGTGATCGTCCTCCCAGGTCGGTCACTGCGGCTCGTACCCGAAGAGTGTCAAGAAAAGGTAATGTCCATCAAGGCGCTCACGTCACGGACCGGGGGTTCCCTTCTCGCCAGTACGTGCGATGATGGCCGCGCAACTCCATACCGGCCGCTTGAATCCGCGCGGGAGAGTCCTGGGTCAAACCGGCAGCAGCCGAGGCCCGGGCGCCGAAGGAGCAAGTCCTCCCTTGAATCTCTCAGGCCCCGATACCGCGCGGGCGAGGCAGATCTGAAAAGCGAGCCGCTGTGCGTGGCTCCACCCAAGGTGCAAGCCGGACCCCATGCGGGCGTCACGGCGAACCTCTCAGGTTCCGATGACAGATGGGGAGGACGTTTTCCGCGTCCTTGATGTCCCAGCCACGATTCTGATCTTGGAGCCTGAATCATGACCGACGCCCCGACCGCGCCACGCCGCACCGCGCTGGACGCGCTGCACCGTGCGCTCGGCGCCACCATGACCGACTTCGCCGGCTGGGACATGCCGCTGCGCTACGGCAGCGAACGCGATGAGCACAACGCGGTGCGCACCCGCGCCGGGCTCTTCGACCTCTCCCACATGGGTGAGATCACCCTCACCGGACCGCAGGCCGGTCAGGCCCTGGACCACGCCCTGGTCGGACATCTGTCGGCGCTCGCCGTGGGCCGGGCCCGCTACACCATGATCTGTGACGCCGAGGGCGGCATCCTCGACGACCTGATCGTCTACCGCCTCGGCGACGAGGAGTTCATGGTGGTGGCCAACGCCTCCAACGCCCAGGTGGTGCTGGACGCGCTGGAGCAGCGGGCGGCGGGCTTCGACGCCGCCGTCCGGGACGACCGCGCGGCGTACGCGCTGATCGCGGTCCAGGGTCCGGAGTCCCCCGGCATCCTCAAGAGCCTGACCGACGCCGACCTGGACAACCTGAAGTACTACGCCGGGCTGCCGGGCACCGTCGCGGGCGTCCCCGCGCTGATCGCCCGCACCGGGTACACCGGTGAGGACGGCTTCGAGCTGTTCGTCGCGCCGGGCGACGCCGAGCGGCTGTGGCAGGCGCTGACCGAGGCGGGCGCCCCGGTGGGCCTGATCCCCTGCGGGCTCTCCTGCCGCGACACCCTGCGGCTGGAGGCGGGGATGCCGCTGTACGGCCATGAGCTGACCACCTCCACGACCCCCTTCGACGCCGGGCTCGGCCGGGTGGTGAAGTTCGAGAAGGACGGGGACTTCGTCGGGCGCGAGCCGCTCCGGGCCGCGGCGGGCAGGGCCGAGAGCGAGCCGCCGCGCAAGCTGGTCGGGCTGATCGCGTCGGGCCGCCGGGTGCCGCGCGCCGGTTATCCCGTGGTGGGCCCGGACGGCGCGGTGATCGGTGAGGTCACCTCGGGTGCCCCCTCCCCCACGCTCGGCAAGCCCATCGCCATCGCCTACGTGGACGCGGAGCACGCGAAGCCCGGCACCGAGGGCGTGACCGTCGACATCCGCGGTACCCGTGAGCCGTACGAGGTCGTCGCGCTCCCCTTCTACCGGCGCGAGCGCTGACCGCGCCGGTAGCAGCCCCCTTAAGGGGCGCGGCGGCCCCGGCGCCATCGGCCCCGTAGCACGCCCACCCCGTCCCATCAGCCAAGACCCGTTCCTCATCACTGCCTCGCATCCAGGAGAATCGGACCATGAGCAACCCCCAGCAGCTGCGCTACAGCAAGGAGCACGAGTGGCTGACGGCCGCTGACGACGGTGTGTCGACGATCGGTATCACCGAGTTCGCGGCCAACTCGCTCGGCGATGTCGTCTACGTCCAGCTTCCGGAGGTGGGTGCCACCGTCACCGCCGGTGAGAGCTGTGGCGAGCTGGAGTCCACGAAGTCGGTGAGCGACCTGTACGCACCGGTCTCCGGAGAGGTCACCGAGATCAACGAGGATGTCGTGAACGACCCGGCGCTGGTGAACTCCGCCCCCTTCGAGGGCGGCTGGCTGTTCAAGGTGAGGGTGACGGACGAGCCGGACGACCTGCTCTCCGCCGATGACTACACCTCCTTCTGCGAAAACTGACCCTCCTCTCGATCGGGACCCTGATGTCGCTTCTCAACAGCTCCCTTCATGAGCTCGACCCGGACGTCGCCGCCGCCGTCGACGCCGAGCTCCACCGCCAGCAGTCCACCCTGGAGATGATCGCCTCGGAGAACTTCGCTCCGGTGGCGGTCATGGAGGCCCAGGGTTCGGTCCTGACCAACAAGTACGCCGAGGGCTACCCCGGCCGCCGCTACTACGGCGGCTGTGAGCACGTCGACGTGGTCGAGCAGATCGCCATCGACCGGGTGAAGGAGCTCTTCGGCGCCGAGGCGGCCAATGTGCAGCCGCACTCGGGCGCGCAGGCCAACGCGGCCGCCATGTTCGCGCTGCTCTCCCCCGGCGACACCATCCTGGGACTGAACCTGGCCCACGGCGGCCATCTCACCCACGGGATGAAGATCAACTTCTCCGGCAAGCTCTACAACGTGGTGCCCTACCACGTGGACCCGCAGACCGGCCTGGTCGACATGGACGAGGTCGAGCGGCTGGCCAAGGAGCACAACCCCAAGCTGGTGATCGCGGGCTGGTCGGCCTACCCGCGCCAGCTGGACTTCCCCGCCTTCCGGCGGATCGCCGACGAGGTCGGCGCCTACCTGATGGTGGACATGGCCCACTTCGCGGGCCTGGTGGCGGCCGGGCTGCACCCCTCGCCCGTGCCGCACGCCCATGTGGTGACCACCACGACCCACAAGACCCTGGGCGGCCCCCGCGGCGGAGTGATCCTCTCGACGCAGGAGCTGGCCAAGAAGATCAACTCCGCGGTCTTCCCCGGTCAGCAGGGCGGTCCGCTGGAGCATGTCATCGCGGCCAAGGCGGTGTCCTTCAAGGTCGCCGCGGGCTCGGCCTTCAAGGAGCGCCAGGAGCGCACCCTGGAGGGCTCCCGGATCCTCGCGGAGCGGCTGACCCGTCCCGACGTCACCGAGGTGGGCGTCTCCGTCCTGTCCGGCGGCACCGACGTCCACCTGGTCCTGGTCGACCTGCGCGACTCCGAGCTGGACGGCCGGCAGGCCGAGGACCGGCTCCACGAGGTCGGCATCACCGTCAACCGCAACGCCGTCCCCAATGACCCCCGGCCCCCGATGGTCACCTCGGGTCTGCGGATCGGCACCCCGGCGCTGGCCACCCGCGGCTTCACCACCGACGACTTCCACGAGGTCGCCGATGTGATCGCCGAGACGCTGAAGCCGTCGTACGACGCCGAGGCGCTCAAGGCACGGGTCACCGCGCTGGCCGACAAGCACCCGCTCTACCCGGGCCTGGGCAAGTAACAGGACCGGCCGTGGGGGGCGCCGCACCCGGCGCCCCCCGCACCGCACCACCGCACGCCCCCGTGCAGACAAAGGAGTTCACCGGTGGCCATCTCCGTATTCGATCTGTTCTCGATCGGCATCGGCCCCTCCAGCTCGCATACGGTCGGACCGATGCGAGCGGCGCGGATGTTCGTCCGCCGTCTGAAGAACGAGGGCCTGCTCGCCCACACCACCTCCGTACGCGCCGAGCTCTTCGGCTCGCTGGGCGCCACCGGTCACGGCCACGGCACCCCGAAGGCCGTACTGCTCGGCCTCGAGGGCCACTCGCCGCGCACCGTGGACGTGGAGACCGCCGACGACCAGGTGGAGCGCATCCGCACCACCAAGCGGCTGCGCCTGCTGGAGGCCGAGATCGGCCCCGGCCACGAGATCGACTTCGATGAGTCCTCGCAGCTGGTGCTGCACCGCCGCCGCTCGCTGCCGTACCACGCCAACGGCATGACCCTCCAGGCGTACGACGCCGAGGGCGTCCCGCTGCTGGAGAAGACCTACTACTCGGTCGGCGGCGGTTTCGTCGTCGACGAGGACGCGGTCGGCGAGGACCGCATCAAGCTCGACGACACCGAGCTGACCCACCCCTTCCGTACCGGTGACGAACTGCTGCGGCTCTCCCGCGAGACCGGTCTGTCCATCTCCGCGCTGATGATGGAGAACGAGAAGGCGTGGCGCACCGAGGCGGAGATCCGCGCGGGGCTGCTGGAGATCTGGGAGGTCATGCAGTCCTGTGTCGGCCGCGGGCTGTCCCGCGAGGGCATCCTCCCCGGCGGCCTCAAGGTCCGCCGCCGCGCCGCCAACGCCGCCCGCGCGCTGCGCGCCGAGAGCGACCGGCACGCCCACGCGATGGAGTGGGTCACCCTCTACGCGATGGCGGTCAACGAGGAGAACGCGGCGGGCGGCCGCGTGGTCACCGCCCCCACCAACGGCGCGGCGGGCATCATCCCCGCCGTCCTCCACTACTACGTGAACTTCGTCCCCGGCGCGGACGAGGAGGGCGTCATCCGCTTCCTGCTGGCCGCGGGCGCGATCGGCATGCTCTTCAAGGAGAACGCCTCCATCTCCGGCGCCGAGGTCGGCTGCCAGGGCGAGGTCGGCTCCGCCTGCTCCATGGCCGCGGGCGGCCTCGCCGAGGTCCTCGGCGGCTCCGCCGAACAGGTCGAGAACGCCGCCGAGATCGGTATGGAACACAACCTCGGCCTCACCTGCGACCCCGTCGGCGGCCTGGTCCAGATCCCCTGCATCGAGCGCAACGGCATGGCCTCGGTCAAGGCCGTCACCGCCGCCCGGATGGCCCTCCGCGGCGACGGCCGCCACCATGTCTCCCTCGACAAGGTCATCAAGACCATGAAGGAGACCGGCGCCGATATGAAGGTCAAGTACAAGGAGACGGCGCGGGGCGGGCTCGCGGTGAACGTCATCGAGTGCTGAGGGACGGTCGGGCGGCCTCGCCCCTCGCCCTCGCCCCGAATAACGGTTCGAAGGCGGGGGGTTGGGGCTGCTAGCGTCCCTGACGTGGCGAAACTCAATCAGATCATCGCAGTGGAGAAGGGCGTCAAGTCCAAGGCGCAGCAGGACCTGACGGCGGCCCAGCGCGGGCTGGACAAGCCGGCGCTGCTGGCGGGGATCTCCCGGACGTACCAGCCGAAGGACGAGGAGGGCGAGCAGCTGCCGCCCGAGTCGACGCGGGTGCAGGTGAAGGCGGAGGATGTGCTCCGTGCCGGCGCGGCCACCCTGACCCGGCTGTTCGACGTCACCGCCACCAAGGACTGGGCCAACTGCGAGGCCCGCGCGGACATCGAGGTCGAGGGGCGGACGCTGCTGCGCGAGGTGCCCGTGTCGTACCTGCTGTTCCTGGAGAAGCAGCTGGCCGACCTCGGCGGCTTCATCCGGCGGCTGCCGACGCTCGACGGGGCGGAGTCCTGGACGCTGGACCCGTCCACGGACGCGTGGAGGACCGAGGCCGTGCGGACCGTCCGCACCAAGAAGGTGCCGCGCAACCACGTGAAGGCGGAGGCCACCGAGAAGCACCCGGCACAGGTCGAGGTGTACTACGAGGACATCCCGGTCGGCTACTGGACGACGGTGAAGTTCTCCGGGGCGCTGCCCGCCCGCCGGGTCAACGAGCTGCTGGCCCGGGTGGAGAAGCTCCAGCAGGCGGTGAAGTTCGCCCGCGAGGAGGCCAATGGCATCGAGGTCACCGACCAGCGCGTCGGCGACGTGGTCTTCGGCTACCTCTTCGGGTAGCGTCATGATCTCCCCGGCCGTCCCGCAAAGGGATGGTACGGGGTGCGCGAGGAGCGCAAGCTGAAACTGAGGCTCGTCGTGATACACGCGGCTGCGTTGGGGAGGTATTGACCACCTCCTCCCAGCACTCGGTCACGAGAGGGGAGTGCCGACCACCGGAGACAGCTGGGTTTAGCCCCCAGTCTTCGACCGGCATTCCGCCCGTGGCACGCGTTCAATCTCAGACTCTTGCTCCAGACTCAGCATTCGCCGCCGATCGCTTGAGCGACCTGGCACGGGCCTGGTCGTCGGATGCTGGTTCGAGTCCGGCCCGCTCCGCTTTCCTGGGGCGGTAGTTCAACGGAAGAACACGACGACATCAGACTGACCCGTGACCGAAACGGTCCGGCGTGCGCAGAAGGCGGCACCACAGGGCCCGGGGGATGGCCAAACCCTCGGGCCCGCTCCTTTCCCGGACTTCCGGAACATCATCACGCCGAGAAGGGCCCGCCCCCACCGGGGCGGGCCCTTCTCGGCGTACTCATACGCCGTCCGCGCGAACCATGATCGGTCCGCCGACGGCTACCAGCGGTACCAACGGCTCCGGCGGCCGCCCGCTCCGGTGCTGCGGGCGACGAAGCCGAGCAGCCACACGACGAGGACGATAACGGCAATCCACCAGAGTGCCTTGAGCGCGAATCCCGCGCCGAAGAGAACCAGGGCGAGCAGAAGGACCAGAAGCAAGGGAACCATAGTTATCAACCTCCGACACGACGAGTGCCCCCCATTCCTCAGGTCACGCCTCGGAATTCCGTGGGTTTCACAGGAAGGAAAGGGGGAACTGGGTCAGGTTTTCCGTCGCCGCCGGACGGGTGACGGATGTTTGACTCCGCCCTGCGCGGATAGTCGGAGGTCAGCACCTGCAGTCGAGTTCCTGGGAAGTGAGTGCGGTGGCTGAGAACAAGAAGGCCAAGGCCAAGACCGAGCAGGCGAAGGGCAAGGCCAAGGAGGCCGCGGGCCGGGCCGTGGGCAATGAGCGGTTGACCGCGGAGGGCCGGGCCGAGCAGGCCAAAGGCGACACCCGCCAGGCGAAAGAGAAGATGAAGGACGCCTTCCGCCGCTGAGCCGCGGCGGCACCACCTACCCCCTTCGGTGGCGCACACGGGCCCGCCACGTCCCCCCAAGGACGTGGCGGGCCCGCTCTGTGACCGCCCCGCGGCCCTATTCGGCCACGGGGCATCATGCATTCAACACACGCCAAGGGGGATTCATGAGTTCACATCAAGAACTCCGATAACTCACGCACCGCGAGAGGGATCGAAAGCAGAAAACGATCTGCGGCTTCGTAGCATGCCGCCGGAGCGCCCCGACGCTCTTCCTGGCGAAATCATTCGTTTGCGCAAACGCGATACGCTCCCCCGCACCCCGTTGCATAGGGTCCTGGACCGGGCATGACAAGAACAGCACTCTCTCCCCACACCCTCCCCCCCCATGAGGCAGGCACCATGCTGCACGGCATCGACGTGAGTTCGCACCAGTCCAGCTTCGACCCGGACGGGCTGGCCTTCGTCTTCATCAAGGCCACCGAGGGACGCTCCTACATCAACCCCAAGCAGACGTCCCAGGCGTCCCGGGCCCGCAGCGCCGGATGCGTCGTCGGCTTCTACCACTTCCTGTGGCCCGGCAACATCGCCGCGCAGGCGCGCTACTTCGTCGACAAATGCGCCTCGCAGACGCACGATCTGCTGGCCGTGGACTGGGAGACCACCGGTTCGGGCACCCGCGCCAGCAACGCCGAGAAGGACCGGTTCATCCGGGAGGTCAAGAAACTGCGCCCGAGCCACCGTGTGCTGCTCTACTGCAACCGCAGCTTCTGGCTCAACCACGACACCACGTCCTACGCCGGGGACGGACTGTGGATCGCGGACTATGTGACGGCGGGCAAGCCCCGCATCCAGGCGAAGTGGCGGATCCAC
The DNA here is from genome assembly GCF_056431485.1 of Streptomyces sp. NPDC045899. NCBI lineage: Bacteria > Bacillati > Actinomycetota > Actinomycetes > Kitasatosporales > Streptomycetaceae > Streptomyces > Streptomyces sp. NPDC045899. The sequence continues at coordinate 248,444 of NZ_JBWKKP010000007.1, read as the reverse complement.
CAGTACACCGACCGCCCGCTCGACAAGGACGTGGCGGACTTCTCCAGCAAGACCTCGCTGAAGGCGTGGGCCGCCGTCAGCCGGGTGGCACACGCGCTCGAGGACCTGGGCGACGACGAGGAGGAGCGGGGCGAGCGCGAGGGGAGCGGGGCGTAGGCCGGCCGATCGGACGCTGTCAGTGGGCGCGCTTACGCTGCCCGGTATGAGTTACGCAGATCTGCGCGAACTCCGCAGCGCGCTCACCACCGCCTCGGACATCGCGTTCGCGCTCGACGCCGCGCCCTCCGGGCGGGAGACCGAGCTGCTCACCGACGCCCTGCGGCGGGCGCTGTCCGCCGCCGGGGCCCTCACGGCCGAGCACGGCGCCACGGGCTGTGCCGAGCATCCGCGCGGGGCCGTCGATCCGCTGTACGGGGATCCGGACGATCCACTGCCGCCCGGTTACGGCCGCTGTCTGCTCTGCAACGACCGCAGACGGCGGGCCGGCGCACAGCGGCGCGGCTGGCGCTGAAGCGCCCGCGGCGCCGCCGTGCGGCCGATCACTTGCCCTGGCTCTGCGCCGCCCAGAACTCGTCGAAGGTGAGCAGCCCGTCACCGTTGGAGTCATGAGCGTTGATGACGGCCTGAGCGACGGGCTCGGTGACGTAGGGGTCACCCAGCTGCGCCATCACACTCTTGTACTCGGCCGCGGTGATCTGACCGTCGCCGTTGAGGTCGAACCGCTGGAACGCCTTGCGCGCCGCCTCGATGTCCGCCACTTTCCGCCCCTTCTCTGGGTCTGTCTGACCCGCACAGATTAGCGGCACACGGGTGGGCGCCCCGCCGGCCATGGGTCCTGGCCGCCGGGGCGCCCGCCGCCCGGGGACTCGGCACCGGTGCGGCAGCGGTGCGGTGTTGGTGCGGTCAGGCCCCGTTGACGAGGTCGAGATAGCGGTCCCAGTCCCACAGCGGGCCCGGATCGGTGTGGTCGGACCCGGGGACCTCGCTGTGGGCGATGATGTGCTCCCGGTCCTTGGGGATCGCGAAGCGGTCGCAGACGGCGGCGGTGAGGGCCGCGGACGACGCGTACAACGCGTCGGTGAACCACTCGGGTTGGTCCACCCAGCCCTCGTGCTCGATACCGATGCTGCGGTTGTTGTAGTCGCTGTTGCCCGCGTGCCAGGCGACGTCCTTCTCGCGCACGAACTGCCCGATGTAGCCGTCGGCCGAGGCGACCATGTAGTGCGCGGAGACCTGTTTGGCCGGGTCCTGGAAGATCTTCATCGCGTCCTGGAAGGTCTCCTGGGTCACATGGATCACGACGAGCTCGATCGGATACGCGCTCGGGCGGTCCGAGACCCGGTAGTTGGAGCTGCTGGCCGGAATCCAGTGGGTGGGGGGATAGTCGGCGGCGACGGCGTTCCGGCGGCGGCGTCCGCCGGTGGCCGAGGCATCGGTGGCGAGGGCGCCGCCGGAGACGGCGGCGGCTCCGAGGGAGGCGGTCGCGATTAACGCTCCCGAGCGGAGCAGAGTGCGGCGGTTGGGGGTGCGGCCGTGCGCTTCCATGGGGGGCTCCCGAATGCGTAGCCGGGACAAGGGGGGATGTGACATGAGCATGGGGGTGTCACGGTGGGGGGTGTGACGCGCGTAGCGCCGTTCCATGGTGAGCGCCCGACAGGGCCATGCCAAGGACCGGCGGGCAAAGAAAGTTCGCGCGTCACGGTCTGGACCAGTGGAAATTCACCAGCCAGAAGTGGACAACAAAGGAAAAGTACGCTTGTACGCGGCATTAGCAAGGCAAGTGTTACAGCTCACCTTGGATTGGCTTGGAAGTGCTCTACCGTCTCTGCGATAGTCGGGGCCGCGACCCCCATTGACCCGGGCCAGGTCGTTCACCCGGTTGCCGCGGCACACCCCTTCCGCCGCGCACCGGGCCGAAGAGGCCCCCGCCGGCGCTGACACAGCGCGGCTCGGGGCCTCTTCCGCATCCATGATCCGGACGCCGGAGGAATGAGATTCAGCCACCCGGAGGGTCGCCGCATCCGGCCGACCCTCCCCTTCGGCGCCGCGACCGACCCGGCCTCCGGCGTCAGGCGCCATCGTTCACCCGCATCTCGAACCAGGTCGACTTGCCGCACGGCAGCAGGTCCACCCCCCACCGCTGGGAGAGCTGGTCCACCAGCATCAGCCCGCGTCCACTGGTGTCGAGGTCGCCCACCGGCAGCAGACACGGCAGCCCCCGCGAAGGGTCACGCACCTCGACCCGGATCCAGCCCCGCCGCCGCAGCATCCGCAGACCGAAGGTGCGGGCGCCGGTATGCCGGACCGCGTTCCCCACCAGTTCGGAGACGAGCAGCACGGCGTACTCGGCGATCTGGCACCCCAGCCCCCAGTCGCGCACCACCACGTACTCGGCCAACCGGCGGGCGGTGCCCGCGGATTCCGGAAGGGAGGGCAGCCGCACCTCCTCGGTCGCGGGGTTGCCGAACGACTCGAGCGCCCTGAGAGCCCGATCCTCGTCGACGGACGGCATCCGCCGGACCGCAGCCGTCCCCGTGCGCTGCCGCGGCTGCTCCATTCCCTCCAAGCCCGCCATGCCCCCCATCATGGCCGCCCAGACGGGCGCCCGGGGCGGAACCATGGGATTCCGAACACCGGAGCCCCAGGCTCCACAAACCGGATCCGACATATGCCAATGGCAGTCAGAGGGGCATAATCCCCCAGCTGACCAGCGATATCACCATGCATCCGCGTGATCACCGAGCGTACGGAACCGGCCATCGGGCCGTCGATCGATGGCGAAGAAAATTCGCTCGCACGGGGCATGCGCACGGGCGGCCTTTTCGGTGACCGTGAGCGGAACTGCCGCTTCCCTAGGAGAACTTGGCCTTCCCGGGACCGTCCTCGACAAAGCTGCGCATACCGATCTCCCGGTCCTCGGTGGCGAACAGCCCGGCGAACCAGCCGCGTTCGATGGTGAGCCCGGTGTCGAGGTCCGTCTCCAGCCCGCGGTCCACCGACTCCTTGGCCGCGCGCAGCGCGATGGCCGGTCCCTGCGCCAGCTTCGCCGCCCAGGCGTGCGCCTGCGCGTAGACCTCCTCGGCCGGGACGACCCGGTCCACCAGGCCCATCGCCAGCGCCTCGTCGGCCTTGACCTGACGGCCGGTGAAGATGAGGTCCTTGGCCTTGGACGGGCCCACCAGCCGGGAGAGCCGCTGGGTGCCGCCCGCGCCCGGGATCAGGCCCAGCAGGATCTCGGGCTGGCCCAGCTTGGCGTTCTCCGCGGCGATCCGGAAGTCGGCGCACAGCGCCAGCTCACAGCCGCCGCCCAGGGCGTAGCCGGTCACGGCGGCCACCACCGGCTTGGGGAGCCGGGCGATGGCGGTGAAGGACTCCTGGAGGTCCCCGGAGCGGGCGACCATCGCGGCGTGGTCCATCTCCCGCATCTCCTTGATGTCCGCGCCCGCCGCGAACACCTTCTCCCCGCCCCAGATGACCACCGCCCGGATGTCGTCCCGGCGGGTCGCCTCGGCCGCGAGCTCCCGCAGCCGGTCCTGGGTGGCGACGTCCAGCGCGTTCATCGGGGGGCGGTCCAGGCGGAAGGTGGCAACGCCGTCGGCAACCTCGAGGTTCACAGTCATGAGCGCAGGTTAGCGCTCGCTAACACGGATCGGCGAGGGCGGGGCGGGTGGCCGGAGCCGGGGCCGGACTACTTCTTCCACTTCTCCCAGGACATGTTCCAGCCGTTGAGCCCGTTGTCCGGCTGGATGGTGCGGTCCTTCGAGTTCTTCACCACGACCACGTCACCGAGCAGCGACTCACGGAAGAACCAGGCCGCGGGGGTGGAGCGGTCACCGCCGCCGCGCTGGTCGAAGAGACCGACGCAGCCGTGGCTGACGTTGGCGGAACCGAAGGTCGGCCGGCCCGCCCAGTAGTTGCCGTGGATGAAGGTGCCGGAGGTGGACAGCCGCATGGCGTGCGGGACGTCCTTGATGTCGTACGCGTCGCCGAAGCCGACCGTGTCCCCGTCCATCCGGGTCACCTTGAGCTTCTCGCTGATCACCATCTTGCCGTTGTAGGTCTCGTTGCCGGGACCGCCGGAGGTGATCGGGACGGTCTTGATGGTCCTGCCGTCGCGCTTGACCGTCATCTTCTTGGACTTGGCGTCGACGACGGAGACCTGGCTGCGGCCCACGGTGAACTTCACGGTCTTCTTCTGCTCGCCGTAGACCCCGGGACGGCCCTCGACCCCGTCGAGGTCCAGTCGCAGCGTGACCTTGGTGCCCGCCTTCCAGTACTTCTCGGGGCGGAAGTCCAGCCGGTCGTTGCCGAACCAGTGGCCCTCGATGGGGACCGACGGGGAGGCGGTGACCTCGACCGCCTTCTCGACCGCCGCCGGGTCGGTGATACCGCGGTTGAAGCGGAGCGAGACCGGCATCCCGACGCCGACCTCGGAACCGTCCTCCGGGGTGTAGCTCCCGACGAAGGTCTCCTTGGGGCGCAGCGTGGTGAACTTCGCGTGGCGGGTGGTCGCGCGTCCCTCGGAGTCCTTGGCGACCGCGGTCACCGAGTAGCGGGTGTCCGCGCCGAGATGGTCCGCGGGCTTCCAGCTCTTCCCGTTCCCGGCGATCTGCCCGTCGACCTTCTTGCCGTCGGGGTCCTTGACGGTGACCGAGGTGAGCTTGCCCCGGGCGGCGGTGACCTTGAGCTCGCCGCTGGTGTCGACGTCCTCGGTGCCGTCCTCGGGCGCGATCGTCACCTGGGCGCGGGACGGTCCGCCGGAGCCGTCCTTGCCGTCCTTGTCCTTGTCCCCGTCGCCGGAGCCGCCGCCTCCGCAGGCGGTCACCAGCACCAGCATCGCCCCGGTCACCAGCGCCAGCGGGCCCTTGCGGCCCCGCGCCGTCGCCGCCCCCGATATCGGCCGCACCGTCACAACAGCTCTCCCCTCCGCACGGGCCGCGCGCCCCCGCGGCGGCCCCGGACACGCGCACAGGCGCGTACGGCGACAGGTAATCACACGGCGGTGACGATGGACTGCCCGTGATGGTCACGGTTCAGTCCCAGGTCGGAGGGGTGGCCCGGGAACGGCGGTCCGGCGGCCGCGCGCGTCGCGCACCGGACACGTGAGCACCACCGGTATTGCGGGCAGAACAGCTCCGAGGGCGGGGGCACTTCCGCGCGGCACGGGACGCCGCCGGGGCCGTCGGCCCGCCATGAGGCGCTGTCCGCCGTGCCCCGCCCGGGGCGGGCGCGGGTGAGCCGTGAGCCGCCGGAGGCCGATGTGTCCAGAGCAGCGGAGCAGGAGACGGCGGCGGGTGGGCCTTCGGAACCGGACGCGGACCCGGCGCCGCGCCCGGCCGCGGCGTACGGCGGTCCCCCCGGCCACCACGCGGCACCCGGCCCCCTCGCGGGGCTCCCCGCCGCGCTGCCCGCGCCGCGCGCCGTCCCGGCCGCGGGTCCGCGGCCCTGGCCCGGTGGTCCGGAGCCGCTGGGGGCCCAGGTGTGCCGGGGGCCGGACGGGGTGGCGGGCACCAACTTCGCGCTGTGGGCGGGCGGTGCGGAGGCCGTCGAGCTGTGCCTGTTCGACGACGACGGCACCGAGCGCCGCTGCCCGCTCACCGAGCAGACCCACGGCACCTGGCACGGCTTCGTCCCCGGGGTGCTCCCCGGCCACCGCTACGGCTACCGCGTGCACGGCCGCTGGGACCCGTGGACCGGGGCCCGCTGGAACCCGGCGAAACTGCTGCTGGATCCCTACGCACGCGCCGTGGACGGCGAGTTCGCGCTGCCGCCGGAGGTCTACGGCCATGTGCGGGACTGGCCGCAGCAGCATGTGGCGGACACCGTGCGCGACGACCGCGACTCCGCCCCGTACGTCCCCAAGGGGGTGGTGGTGGGAAACCCGGCCGACGGGGACGGCGGGGGCCCGGACGGGGAGGACCGCCGTCCCGGCACCCCGTGGGACGAGTCGGTGGTCTACGAACTCCATGTGCGCGGCTTCACCATGCGCCACCCCGGGGTGCCGCCCGAACTGCGCGGCACCTACGCGGGACTGGCCCACCCCGCCGCCGTCGAGCACCTCACCCGGCTCGGGGTGACCGCGGTGGAGCTGCTGCCGGTGCACCAGTTCGCCCACGAGGACCATCTGCTGCGCCGGGGGCTGCGCAACCACTGGGGCTACAACACCATCGGCTACTTCGCCCCGCACGCCGCCTACGCCGCCACCGGCACCCGCGGTGAGCAGGTGGCCGAGTTCCGGGCGATGGTGCGCGCCCTGCACCGGGCCGGGATCGAGGTGATCCTGGACGTGGTCTACAACCACACCGCCGAGGCCGGTGAACTGGGACCCACCCTCTCGCTGCGCGGTGTCGACAACCGCGGCTACTACCGGCTCCAGCCGGACCCGCGCCGCTACGCCGACGTCACCGGCTGCGGCAACACCCTGCACGCCCTGCGGCCGCAGGTGGTACGGCTGATCATGGATTCGCTGCGCTACTGGGTGACCGAGATGGGCGTGGACGGCTTCCGTTTCGATCTGGCCAGCGCGCTGGCCCGGACCGAGAGGGATGTCGACATGCTCGCCCCGTTCCTGTCCGCCGTCGGCCAGGACCCGGTGCTGCGCCGGGTCAAGCTGATCGCGGAACCGTGGGACGTGGGGCCCGGGGGGTACCGGGTGGGCGCGTTCCCGCCGCTGTGGGCCGAGTGGAACGACCACTACCGGGACGCGGTCCGCGACTTCTGGCGCGGTGCGCTGCCCGATGTCCGCGACCTCGGCTACCGGCTGTCCGGCTCCAGCGACCTCTACGGCTGGGGCGGCCGCCGGCCGTACGCCTCGGTCAACTTCATCACCGCCCATGACGGCTTCACCCTGCGCGACCTGGTCTCCTACGAGCGCAAGCACAACGAGGCCAACGGTGAGGGCAACCGCGACGGCACCGATGACAACCGCTCCTGGAACTGCGGCGCCGAAGGCGGGACCGATGACGCCGGGGTGCGGGCGCTGCGCCGCCGCCAGCTGCGCAACCTGCTGTCGACCCTGCTGCTGTCCACCGGGGTGCCGATGCTGGTGGCGGGCGATGAGCTCGGCCGCACCCAGGGCGGCAACAACAACGCGTACTGCCAGGACAACGAGACCGGGTGGCTGGACTGGTCGCTGCTGGAGGACCCCGGCTGGGCGGAGCTGACCGAGCTGACCGCACGGCTGGTGGCACTGCGCCGGGCCCATCCGGTTCTGCGCCGCCCCGTGTTCTTCACCGGCCGGGCCCGGCCCTCCGACGGGGTGCGCGACCTGGCCTGGTTCACCCCGCGCGGCACCGAGATGACCGAGGCCGACTGGTACGCGCCGACCACCGCGCTGGGGGTCTGTCTCTCCGGCCGTGATCTGCCCCAGCGCGATCCGCGCGGCGGGCCGGTCGGCGACGACAGCTTCCTGGTGCTGCTGCACGCGGGAGCGGAGCCGCTGTCCTTCACCCTGCCCGGTCCGCCGTGGGCGTCGGAGTACGAGCTGCTCGTCGACACCGCGCGCGAGGACCAGGGCGCACCCCCGCTCACCCGCCATCCGGCGGGCGCGCCGCTGGAGCTCCCGGAGCGTTCGGTACTGCTGCTGCGCGCCCTTCCGCCCTCAGACCTACGCCGGAAAACCGAGTGAGAGCTGACAGTGGTGAACCGTAATCTCACTCCTGATGGCCACCACCAGTGAAAGACCCCGGGACCAGGAGAGCGGTGCCGCCCCGCGGCGCCGCTCCGCCACGCGTTCGCTGCTGCGGCTGTGGCCGTATGTGAGGCCGGTGCGGGCCCGGCTGTTCACGGCGGTCCCGGTGGCGATCGTGGCGTCCTGTCTGGGGCTGGCGATCCCGCTGGTCCTCAAGTGGATGGTGGACGGGCCGGTGGCCGACCGGGACCCGGGCGGGGTGTGGCTGGGCGGCGCCCTGCTGCTGGCGCTCGGGGTGGCCGAGGCGGGGCTGTTCGGGGTGCGGCGCTGGCTGGTGGCCCGCCCCCTGGCCTCCGTCGAGGCGGAGATGCGCGCCGGCCTCTACCGCCATCTGCAACGGCTGCCGCTTTCCTTCCACGACCGATGGGCCTCCGGGCAGCTGCTGTCGCGCGCCACCACCGATCTGATGCTGCTGCGGATGTTCCTGGCCTTCCCGCTCACCTTCCTGGTGGTCAACGGGGTCACCGTACTGGCCGGGTTCGCGCTGCTGCTGTCGCAGGAGTGGACGCTGGGTCTGGTGCTGGTGATCCCGGCGGTGCCGCTGGTGATCCTCTGCTCGTACTTCGAGAAGCGCTACTCGACCGTGGCCAGGGCCGTCCAGGACCAGACCGGCGATCTGACCACGGTGGTCGAGGAGGGCGTGCTCGGCGTCCGGATCGTCAAGGGATTCGGCCGCCACCGCAGTCAGGCCCATGCCTTCCGCGCGCTGTCGCGCGGCGTCCGCTCGACCGAGCTGCGCAAGGCCGGGCTGCTGGCCGCCATCTGGGCGCTGATCATGACGCTGCCGGAGCTGGCGATCGGCGCGGCGCTGATGCTGGGCACGGTCCAGGTGGCCGACGGCGAGCTGTCGGCGGGCACCCTGGTCGCCTTCCTGTCCACGGCGCTCACCCTGCGCTGGCCGGTGGAGTCGCTCGGTTTCCTGCTCGCGATGAGCCAGGACGCGGCGACCGCGACCGACCGCTACTTCGAGGTGCTGGACGAGGTCCCGGCCGCGGCCGGTGACCGGCCCGCGGCCGCCACCGCGCCCGTGGTCCCCCGGCAGCGGGACGAGTCCCGCGGCGGACTGCGCTTCGAGGGCGTGGAGTTCCGGTTCGCCGACACGCCGGCGGACGCACCCCCGGTGCTGCGCGGTGTGGATCTGCACATCCGCCCCGGCGAGACCATGGCGCTGGTGGGCGCCACCGGCTCCGGCAAGACCACGCTGACCGCGCTGGTCCCCCGGCTCCAGGAGCCCACCCACGGCCGGATCACCCTCGACGGACGGGACATCACCGCACTCCCCCGCGAGGAGCTGCGGGCGCTGGTCGCGGTCGCCTTCGAGGAACCCACCCTGTTCTCCGCCACCGCCGGGGAGAACGTGCTGATGGGCGCGGACGGCGCGGACCGGGCCGATCTGCTGCGCGCCCTGGAGGTGGCGCAGGCCGACTTCGTGCACGCGCTGCCGGAGGGCGACCAGACCCAGGTCGGCGAGCAGGGGCTGAGCCTGTCCGGCGGTCAGCGGCAGCGGCTCGCGCTGGCCCGCGCGGTCGTCGGCCGCCCGCGCTTCCTGGTGCTCGACGATCCGCTGTCCGCGCTGGACGTCCACACCGAGGCGCTGGTGGAGGCCGCGCTGCGGCAGGTGCTCGCCACCACGACGGCGCTGGTCGTCGCGCACCGCCCGTCCACCGTGCTGCTCGCCGACCGGGTGGCGCTGCTCTCCGGGGGCCGGATCGCGGCCGTCGGCACCCATCAACAACTGCTGCGTGACAGCGCCGAATACCGGCGGCTGATGTCCGGGGACGAGAGTGAGGAGGGGGAGGAGCGCCGATGACCACGACCGCGACGGGCCCGCCGGCGGCCGAGGACGAGCAGGGCGGCGGACGCACCGCGGCCGGGGACGGGGCCGGGGGCGGGGGTGATCCGTTCGACCACGACGTACTGCCCGCCCCGAAGGGCGCCTCGTTCGCGCTGCTGCGCTCGCTGCTCTCCCCGCACCGGCCCCGCGTCTGGCTGACCACCCTTCTGCTGCTGCTCCAGCAGGCCGCCGTCCAGGCCGGTCCGCTGCTCGTGGCGTACGCCATCGACCGCGCGGTGCCCGCCTTCCGGGACGGCGACCGGGGGCCGCTGATCGCGGTCGGCGCGGGCTATCTGGGCTGCGCGCTGGCCTCCGGCGCCCTCCAGTACGCATTCATCCGCTCCTCGGCCCGGATCAGCCAGGACGTGCTGCTGGAGCTGCGCGGCCGGATCTTCCGCCACGCCCAGGCGCTCAGCGTGGACTTCCACGAGCGCTACACCTCCGGGCGGCTGATCTCGCGCGCCACCACCGATGTGGAGAGCCTGCGCGAACTGCTCAACGAGGGGCTGGAGGAGCTGCTCGGCGTCGCGCTGGCGGCCGTCTACATCTCGGCCACGCTGCTGTACCTGGACTGGGGTCTGGGCGGTGCGGCGGTGCTCTCGTTCTGGCCGCTGTACCTGCTGATCCGGTCCTTCCAGCGCCGTTCGATGCGGGTGTACCGCAAGCGGTCGACGGCCATCGCCGCGGTCATCGTGGCGTTCACCGAGACCATGAACGGCATCCGTCCGGTCCAGGCGTTCCGCCGTGAGCGGGCCAATGACGCCCGCTTCCGGGAGCTCAACGGCCGCCATGAGCGGTCCAACGGCGACGCGATCCTGGAGATGGCGCGCTATGTGGTCGGCTCCCGGCTGGTGGCCAACACGGCCGTCGCCACGATCGTGCTGTGGGGCGCCTACCGGGTCGCCTCCGGCGGGCTCGCGCTCGGTGTGCTGGCCGCGGCGGCGCTCTACCTGCGCAGGCTCTACGACCCGATCGACCGGCTCGGGATGTTCCTCAACTCCTACCAGTCGGCGGCCGCTTCGCTGGAGAAGATCGCGGGGCTGCTGGCCCAGCGCCCCTCCGTCCCCGAGCCCGCCGAGCCCCTCCCGCTGCCGCCGCGCCCGGCGGAGGCCCCCGGCCGGGAGGTCGTCTTCGAGGAGGTACGCTTCGCCTACCGCACCGGCGGTGAGGTGCTGCCCCGCTTCCGGCTGACCCTGCCCGCCGGACAGACGGTGGCGGTGGTGGGCGCCACCGGCGCGGGCAAGTCCACCCTGGCCAAACTGCTCGCCCGGTTCTACGACCCCACCGAGGGGCGGGTACTGCTGGACGGAGTGGATCTGCGCGCGCTGGCCACCCCCGATCTGCGGCGCGGGGTGGTGATGGTGACGCAGGAGGCGTTCCTGTTCTCCGGCACGGTCGCGGACAACATCGCCATCGGCCGCCCGGACGCCACCCGTGCGGAGGTCGAGCGGGCGGCCAGGGCGATCGGCGCCCATGACTTCATCGCCGCCCTGCCGGACGGCTATGACACCGATGTCCGCAAGCGCGGCGGCCGGATCTCGGCGGGCCAGCGCCAGCTGGTGGCCTTCGCCCGCGCGCTGCTCGCGGATCCGTCGGTACTCATCCTCGACGAGGCCACCTCCTCCCTCGACATCCCGGGCGAACGGGCGGTGCAGCGCGCCATGGACACGGTGCTGCGCGGCCGGACCGCCGTGGTGATCGCGCACCGGCTTTCCACCGTCGAGATCGCCGACCGGGTGCTGGTGATGGACGGCGGCCGGATCGTGGAGGACGGGACCCCGGACGAACTGGTCTCCGGCGAGGGCCGGTTCGCCGCGCTGCACCAGGCGTGGCGGGACAGTCTCGTATGACCCCGGTGGACGCGTACGGCGAGCCGGGCACCCCCGACCGCCGGAGCCCCGGACGGTATCTGTGGTGGCTGCTGGCCCGGCAGCCGGGCCGGGCCGCCGCGGGCGCGGCGCTGGGCACGGTGTGGATGGTGCTGCTGGCGCTCAGCCCGTATGTGCTCGCGCGCGCCATCGACGACGGGCTGGTGCCCGCGGACACGACGGCGCTGATCGGCTGGGTCGCGGTGCTGCTGGCGGTGGGGACGCTGAACGCGTGGGTGAGCACGATGCGGCACCGCACCATGACCCGGCTGCGGATGGACGCCAATCTGCGCACCGTCAAGGTGGTGGTGGACCAGACGACCCGGCTGGGTGCCGCGCTGTCCCGGCAGACCGCCGCCGGCGAGGTCGCCACCATCGGCATCAGCGACGTCCAGCAGATCAGCCAGTCGCTGACGGTGGTCGGCCCCGGAGTGGGCGCGGCGGTGGGGTTCGGGGTGGTGGCCGTCCTGCTGCTGGCGGTCTCCCCGCTGCTCTCGGTGGTGGTGCTGCTGGGGATGCCGCTGCTGGCGGTCGTGGTCGGCCCGCTCCTGGGGCGGCTCCAGGGCGCCGAGGGTGCCTACCGCGAGCAGCAGGGGGAGCTGACCGCCCGGATCGCCGACCTCGCGGGCGGTCTGCGGGTGCTGGGCGGTCTCGGCGGCAAGGAGCTGTTCGCCGACGCCTTCCGGCTCCGGTCACGGGAGTTACGGGACCGGGGATACCGGGTCGGCGCGGTCACCAGCTGGCTCCAGGCCCTCGGGGTGGGCGGCCCCTCGCTGTTCCTCGCGGTCGTCACCTGGCCGGCGGCGCGGATGGCCGCGCAGGGCGAACTCACGGTGGGCGAACTGGTCTCGGTCTACGGCTACGTGGCCATGCTCGTCCTGCCGGTGTCGTTCCTGCTGGAGTGCGGTTACCAGATCAGCCGTGGTCTGGTGGCCGCCCGGCGGGTGGTGGACTTCGTGTCCCTGGAGCCGGATGCGACCGGCGCGGGCGCGGTGGACGCCCCCGCGGAGCCGTCCGTCCTGCGCGATCCGGCGTCCGGGGTCGAGGTGCGGCCGGGGGCGCTGACGGCGCTGGTGTCCGCCCGGCCCGCGGAGTCGGCCGCGGTGCTGGACCGGCTGGGCGGGTTCACCGCGTCGGAGGCCACCTGGGGCGCGGTGCGGCTGGACGAGGTGGCGGTGGATCAAGCGCGGGCCCGGATCCTGCTCGCGGACCACGAGGCCGATCTCTTCGCGGGCCCCTTGCGCGAGGTGGTCGGCGGACGTATGGACCGCGACGAGGCGGAGATCCGGCGGGCGCTGCACACGGCCGTGGCGCAGGATGTCGCCGACGCGCTGCCGGACGGGCTGGACTCGCTCCTGGAAGCGCAGGGCCGCAATCTCTCCGGCGGTCAGCGTCAGCGCGTCCGGCTGGTGCGGGCGCTGCTGGCCGATCCCGAGGTGCTGTTGCTGTCCGAGCCCACCTCCGCGCTGGACGCGCACACCGAGGCGGCGGTCGCGGAACGGCTGCGCGCCGCGCGGTCCGGCCGGACGACGGTGGTCACCAGCACCTCGCCCCTGCTGCTGGCACGGGCGGACACGGTGTACTACCTGGTCGACGGGAAGGTGGCGGCCGTCGGCGCGGGCCACCAGGCGCTGTTGGCGGACGAGCCCGGCTACCGCCGTCTGGTGTCCCGGGGCGGCGAGGAGGACAGCGTGGACACTCCGGTCGAGGAGAACCTCCGATGACGGTGCCGAGGGCCCTGCCCATCGCCGGTCCGGCCCGGGTGCGCCGGGCCGCGGGCCGGCTGATCGCCGCGGACCGGGGCGCGTTCACCGTGGTCCTGGTGCTCAACGGGCTGGCGGCGGTGGCCGCCCTGGCCGGTCCCTGGCTGCTCGGGAAGATCATCGACCGGGTCCGGGAAGGTGCCGGGACGGCCGCGGTGGACCGGCTGGCCGCTGCCATCGTGGTGTGCGCGGTCGTCCAGCTCCTGCTGGCGCGCTGGGCCCGGTACACCGCGCACCGCTTCGGGGAGCGCACACTGGCCCGGGTGCGCGAGGGGTTCGTGGACCGGGCGCTGGCGCTGCCCGCCTCGGTGGTGGAGCGCGCGGGCACCGGCGATCTGACCGCCCGTGGCACCGCGGACGTGACCGCGGTCGGCACCACATTGCGGGACGTGGGGCCGGAGATGCTGATCGCCGCGGTACAGGTGCTGTTCGTCTTCGGGGCGGTGTTCGTCCTCGATCCGCTGCTCGGCGGCTGCGGGGCGGTGGGGCTGGCGGGCATCTGGTGCGCCGTGCGCTGGTACCTGCGGCGGGCCGGGACAGCGTATCTGGCGGAGGGCGCGGCCAATTCGACGCTCGCCGAGATCCTCACCGCCACCGCCGCCGGGGCCCGTACGGTGGACGCCTTCGGGCTGGAGCGGGCGCGGATCCGGGCGAGCCGGGAGGCGATCGCCGACTGCCGCCGCACCCGGCTGCGGACGCTGTCGCTGCGCAGCCGGTTCTTCCCGGCGGTGGAGATCTCATATCTGGTCCCGGTGGCGGGAGTGCTGCTGATCGGCAGTGTGCTGCACCGCCACGGCATGGTGAGCGTGGGCGCCGTGGTGGCCGCCGCGCTCTATCTGCGGCAGCTGACCGAACCGCTGGACATCGTGCTGATGGGGGTGGAGCAACTCCAGAGCAGCGGTGCCTCGTTCGCCCGGGTCGAGGGCGTGGGCCGGGCCCCGTCGGCGGTGCCGGAGACCGCGGTGGTCCCGGACGGCGACCGGATCGAGGTGTCCGGGGTGCGGTACGCCTATGACGGCGGGGCCGATGTGCTGCATGACGTCGGGCTGACCGTGCGGCCCGGTGAGCGGCTGGCCCTGGTCGGCCCGTCCGGCGCGGGCAAGACCACCCTGGGCCGGCTGCTGGCGGGGGTCGACGCGCCGCGCACCGGCACGGTGACGGTCGGCGGTGTCCCGGTCTCCCGGCTCGGCCCGGAGCAACTGCGACGGCAGATCGTGCTGGTCACCCAGGAGCACCATGTGTTCCTGGGGACGCTCCGGGACAATCTGCTGATCGCCGCGCCCTCGGCCGGTGACGCCGAGCTGTGCGCCGCGCTCGACGCCGTCGGCGCCGACTGGTACGACGAGCTGCCGGACGGCCTGGACACCGAACTGGGCCCCTCGGCTCATCCGGTCGACGGGGCCCAGGCCCAGCAACTCGCGCTGGCCCGGGTGATCCTGGCGGATCCGCACACCCTGGTCCTCGACGAGGCCACCGCCCTGCTGGACCCCGGCACCGCACGCCGTGCCGAACGGGCGCTGGCCGCGGTCCTGGAGGGCCGCACGGTGATCGCCATCGCCCACCGGCTGCACACCGCGTCCGACGCGGACCGGGTGGCGGTGATGGAGGACGGCCGGCTCGTCGAACTGGGCACCCATGACGCCCTGGTGGCCCGTGGCGGTGCCTACGCCGCGCTCTGGCACTCCTGGCACGGTGACGGCCCGGCGCGGCCGGACTGACCGGGGCGCGGGCCCGCCCTCACTCGCCGACCGTGCCGTCGGCCAGCTCCCGTGCGATGTCGAGCTGGCCCGCGTGCCGGGCGTACTCCTGGACCAGGTGGAAGAGGATCCAGCCCAGCGCCGGTGCGTCGGCCTCGGTGGCGAAACGGCCTCCGGTGCGGGCCCGCCGGTCCAGCGGTACGCCCTCGACGGCCGCCCGTGACCAGGCGCACTGTTCCTCGAACCGGGCCCGGACCGCGGCGGACGGCAGCTCCTCGGGGACGTGCCAGCGGCCGTCGGGACCCCGGTCGCCCCACGGCTCGTCCACCGGCTCCCCGTGGAACCCCCAGCGCAGCCAGCGCCGTTCCACATGGGTCAGATGGCACAGCAGCTCCAGCGGGGTCCAGCCGGAGGGCAGCCGGCTGGTGCGCAGTTCGCGTTCGGAGAGCCCGTCCAGCTTGCGCAGGACCACCTCCCGCAGCCAGTCGAGATAGGCGTGCGGCAACTGCCCGGGATCGGTGAGCGCGTGCGAGGGCTCGGCGATCGGATTCCGGGACGGACGCACGGGCGGATCGGCCGGCCGAGGGTCGGGAGACGTCATACCGGTGATGCTAGGTGTCACCCCTGTCATCCACCCGTCTCGCCAGACGTCCGGAATAACACCACGTCCTCCGAAATACGGACACAGCACATGTGTCAACGGACGGTTTCCGGTCAATCTTTGTCGCGACCCTGACAGGTTGAATCGATCGGTGGGACTCTTCCCTCGGCTGAGACAGCGGTCCCACCGCTGTCGTCGCACCTCGGACAGCCACCCCCCACCGCACCTTCGAAGATCTGCTTGTTCTGCCTCGCCCTGCCCGGACGGCGACCCAGCCGCCCGGTCGTCCCGGCCGCGCCATCGCGCGGCCAGCGCAGAAGGAGTCAGCGTGAGATCACTCCCCCAACGGCAGCACAGACCCGGACGGCGTGCGATCGCGACCGGCGCCCTCGTCGCCGCCACCGCGATGATCGCCGTCAGTGTGCAGGCCGGCACCGCGTCCGCCCGCCCGGACGGATCGGGCTCCGCGCCCGCCGCCGGGACGATGTCCGCCAAGGCGGACCCGGGCGCCATGCCGGTCAAGCTCTCCCCCGCCCAGCGCGCGGCGCTGCTGCGTGAGGCCCAGGCCGCCACCGGCACCACCAGCCGGACCCTGGGCCTCGGCGCCAAGGAGAAGCTGGTCGTCCGGGACGTCATCAAGGACGTCGACGGGACCACCCACACCCGCTACGAGCGCACGTACGCCGGACTTCCGGTGCTCGGCGGCGACCTGGTCATCGACCGGGCGAAGAGCGGCACGGTGCAGGCGGTGGCCAAGTCCACCAAGGCCCGGGTCAAGGTGGCCACCACGAGCGCCACCGTCAAGGCCGCCACCGCGGAGAAGGCCGCCGTCAAGGCGGCGAACGCGGAGGGTTCGCGGAAGACCGAGGCCGACCGCGCCCCGCGCAAGGTGATCTGGGCGGCGAACGGCACCCCGGTGCTGGCGTACGAGACCGTGGTCGGGGGCCTCCAGGAGGACGGCACCCCCAACGAGCTCCACGTCATCACCGACGCCACCACCGGCAAGAAGCTCTACCAGTACCAGGCCGTCATGAACGGCACCGGCAACAGCCAGTACAGCGGCCAGGTCACCATAGGGACCTCGGGCAGCTCCGGTTCGTACAACATGACCGACAGCGGCCGCGGCGGCCACAAGACGTACAACCTCAACCGGGGTACGTCGGGCACCGGCACGCTCTTCGCCGACACGGACGACGTCTGGGGCAACGGCACCACCTCGGACGCCGCGACCGCCGGTGTGGACGCCCACTACGGCGCCGCCGAGACCTGGGACTACTACAAGAACGTCCACGGGCGTTCGGGTATCCGGGGCGACGGCGTCGGCGCGTACTCCCGGGTCCACTACAGCACCGGGTACGTCAACGCCTTCTGGCAGGACTCCTGCTTCTGCATGACCTACGGCGACGGCCAGGGCAGCGCCAAGCCGCTCACCTCGATCGACGTGGCGGCCCACGAGATGACGCACGGCGTCACCGCGGCCACCGCCAAGCTGGTCTACAGCGGTGAGTCCGGCGGCCTCAACGAGGGCACGTCCGACATCTTCGCCGCAGCGGTCGAGTTCTACGCCAACAACACCAAGGACCCGGGCGACTACCTGGTCGGCGAGAAGATCGACATCAACGGCGACGGCACCCCGCTGCGCTACATGGACAAGCCGAGCAAGGACGGCGCCTCCAAGGACAGCTGGTACTCCGGGGTCGGCAACGTGGACGTGCACTACTCGTCCGGTATCGCCAACCACTTCTTCTACCTGCTCTCCGAGGGCAGCGGCGCCAAGGAGATCAACGGCGTCAAGTACGACAGCCCCACCTACGACAACGTCCCGGTGACCGGAATCGGCCGGGTCAACGCCGAGAAGGTGTGGTTCAAGGCGCTGAGCCAGCGCATGACCTCCAACACCAACTACGCGGGCGCGCGTGACGCCACCCTGTGGGCGGCGGGCGAGCTGTTCGGCCAGAGCAGCGCGCAGTACACCGCGGTGGCCAACGCCTGGGCCGGCGTCAATGTGGGCACCCGGATCGCCGACGGCGTCTCCGTCACCGGCCCCGGCGACCAGACCAGCATCGTGAACCAGCCGGTCAGCCTGCAGATCAAGGCCACCAGCTCCAACGCGGGCGCGCTGACCTACGCCGCCACCGGGCTGCCCGCCGGGCTGTCGATCAACTCCTCCTCCGGTCTGATCTCCGGTACCCCGACCGCCACCGGCTCCAGCGCGGTGAAGGTCACGGTGACCGACTCCCAGGGCAAGACCGGTACGGCGTCCTTCACCTGGACCGTCAACACCAGTGGTGGCGGCAGCGTCTTCGAGAACACCACGGACGTGGCCGTCCCCGACGCGGGCGCGGCCGTCACCTCGCCCATCACGGTCAGCCGGTCCGGGAACGCGTCCTCCGCCCTCAAGGTGGCCGTGGACATCGTCCACAGCTACCGCGGTGACCTGGTGATCGACCTGGTCGCCCCGGACGGCACCGCGTACCGGCTGAAGAACTCCAGCATCTTCGACTCGGCGGCCGACGTGAAGACCACCTACACGGTCGACGCCTCGTCCGAGGCCGCGTCCGGGACCTGGAAGCTCAAGGTGCAGGACGTGTACGCGCAGGACTCCGGCTACATCAACAGCTGGAAGCTCACCTTCTGACCGCGGTTCAGCTGAACCGCGCCCGATGAGGGTGTGACCCTTCCCACACAGCAGGCGCCGCCAGGGGTGACCCGACTCCCCCTGGCGGCGCCTCCATGCGTTTGCGCCCCCTCCGCACCACCGACTCCCGCCGGAGCAGGGCTACTTGGCCGTAACAAGCCCCCATGCGCCCTTTCGCGCCCCCGCCACACACCGTGGACGGGGGCCGCGGCCTGCCCCGTTGAATCCGGTATCCGGAGAATGATCAACATTCAACGAACATTTTCCGGCCGACCTGTCGCCAAACCCGTGACATGTCCTCGACTTATGTGACAGTCTGCCGAGGCATTACGCACCTCTTGTTCAGCACCGGGCCGCACTTCCCCGCTGCCCGGCGCTGACCCCCCCACAGCAATGAGGAGTTTCGCGTGAGCAAGACGTTCACCACGCCCATATCCCGCGGCGGAAAGCGCCGCTCGGTCATCGCCGCCGGCGCTGCGGTCGCCGCGGCGGCCCTGCTGGCCACCGGAATGACCACCGGCTCCGCCGGCGCCGCCCCCGCCGGGGACGACGTCCGCGCCGGTGCAACGCCCGCCAAGATGACCGCGTCGGTCCGCGCCGAGCTGATGCGCGACGCCAACGCCACCAAGGCGGACACCGCGAAGTCCCTTGGCCTGGGTGCCAAGGAGAAGCTGGTCGTCAAGGATGTCATCAAGGACAAGGACGGCACCGTCCACACCCGGTACGACCGCACCTACGCCGGTCTGCCCGTCCTCGGCGGCGACCTGATCGTCCACGAGGCCAAGGGCAAGAAGGGCGGCGACGCCAGAAGCGTCACCAAGGCGAGCAAGGCCACCATCAAGGTCGCCACCACCGCCACGGTCGCCCCGACCAGCGCCGCCAAGACCGCGGTCAAGCTGGCCAAGGCCGACGGCACCAAGAAGGCCGTCGCCGAGACCCCGCGCAAGGTGGTCTGGGCCGCCGACGGCAAGTCGGTGCTGGCCCACGAGACCGTGGTCGGCGGTGTGCAGAAGGACGGCACGCCCAACCAGCTGCACGTCATCACCGACGCCGCCACCGGCAAGAAGCTCTTCGAGTTCCAGGGCATCAAGACCGGCAGCGGTGAGAGCCAGTACTCCGGTGCGGTCGAGCTGGGCACCTCCAAGGAGGGCAGCGGCTTCACCCTGACCGACGCCGACCGCGGTGGCCACAAGACCACCAACCTCGAGAACAAGGAGGACGGCGAGGGCAAGGCGTTCACCGACGAGGACGACAAGTGGGGCAACGGCAAGGGTGACGACCCGCAGACCGCGGCCGTCGACGCCCAGTACGGTGCCGGTGTCACCTGGGACTACTACAAGAACGTGCACGGCCGGAACGGCATCGCCGATGACGGCAAGGGCGCGTACTCCCGGGTCCACTACGGCGAGAGCTACGTCAACGCCTTCTGGGACGACGAGTGCTTCTGCATGACGTACGGCGACGGTGAGGGCAACAAGGCCCCGCTGACCGCCCTCGACGTCGCGGCGCACGAGATGTCCCACGGTGTCACCTCCAAGACCGCCGGTCTGGAGTACACCGGTGAGTCCGGCGGCCTGAACGAGGCCACCTCCGACATCTTCGGCGCCTCGGTCGAGTTCTCCGCCAAGAACAAGGAGGACGTCGGCGACTACCTGATCGGCGAAGAGATCAACATCAATGGCGACGGCACCCCGCTGCGCTACATGGACAAGCCGAGCAAGGACGGTCAGTCGGCGGACAACTGGTCCGACGATGTCGGCGGTCAGGACGTGCACTACTCCTCGGGTGTCGCCAACCACTTCTTCTACCTGCTGTCCGAGGGCAGCGGCGCCAAGGAGATCAACGGCGTCAAGTACGACAGCCCGACCGCGGACGGCTCCAAGGTCGAGGGCATCGGCCGGGACAAGGCCGAGAAGATCTGGTACAAGGCGCTCACCACGTACATGACCTCCACCACGGACTACAAGGCCGCCCGTGAGGCGACCGTGAAGGCCGCCAACGACCTCTTCGGCGCCGACGGTGCCGAGGCCAAGGCCGTCGCCGCCGCCTGGGCCGGGGTCAACGTCAAGTAAAACAAGCGGAGTTCGCTCCCTCACATAGCCGGTGCCCGGGGCAATCGCCCCGGGCACCGGTATGTTTTTCTTCACCGCAAAGACACATCTTTGCCGTGTTGGACGGCTATGCCCTCCAACTTCCCATGACAACAGGAGATGCGCGTGGACTCACGCTCGACGTCTGTCATATCCGGCTTGTCACGCCACAGACGCCGCACCGCCCTCGCCGCGGGCGCGGCGACCGTGGCGGCCTCCCTCCTCGCCGCCGGGTTCACCACCGGCTCGGCGGATGCGGCCACCCCGAAGTCCGGCACCACCGGCGCCCAGACCCTGACGCTCTCCGCCTCGGCCCGCGCCGAGCTGCTGCGCGAGGCGGGCGCCACCACGGCGTCCACCGCCAGGTCGCTCGGTCTCGGCGGCAAGGAGAAGCTCGTCGTCCGTGACGTGGTCAAGGACGCCGACGGCACCATCCACACCCGCTATGAGCGCACCTACGCCGGACTGCCCGTCCTCGGCGGCGATCTGGTCGTCCACGAGTCCGCGAGCGGCGCCTCCGAGGGTGTCACCAAGGCCACCGACGCGAAGATCGCGGTGTCCGACACCCGTGCCGCCATCGCCTCTTCGAGTGCCCAGCGGTCGGCGCTGCGCGCCGCGAAGTCCTCGGCCGGGTCCGCGGCCACCACCGAGCGCGCGCCCCGCAAGGTGATCTGGGCCGCCACCGGCAAGCCGGTGCTCGCCTGGGAGACCGTGGTGAGCGGTGTGCAGAAGGACGGCACCCCGAGCCGGAAGCACATCATCACCGACGCCGGCTCCGGCAAGGAGCTCTACTCCTACGAGGCCATCGAGACCGGCAGCGGTACCGGCCAGCACAACGGCAAGGTCACCGTCGGCACCGTCAAGAGCGGCAGCCAGTGGCTGATGAAGGACACCGCCCGCGGTGGCCATATGACGTACAACCTCAAGCACAAGGAAGAGGGCAAGGGGTCGAAATTCCTGGACGCCAACAACGTCTGGGGCAACGGCAAGCCCACCATCGCGCAGACCGCCGCCGTGGATGTCCACTACGGCGCCGCCATGACGTGGGACTACTACAAGAAGGTTCTGCACCGCAACGGCATCCGGAACAACGGCAAGGCCGCCTACTCGCGCGTCCACTTCAGCACCGCGTATGTGAACGCGTTCTGGGACGACGAGTGCTTCTGCATGACCTACGGCGACGGCAAGGACGACAAGAACCCGCTCACCTCGCTCGATGTCGCGGGCCACGAGATGAGCCACGGTCTGACCTCCGCCACCGCCAACCTGGAGTACAGCGGTGAGTCCGGCGGGCTGAACGAGGCCACCTCCGACATCTTCGGCACGGCGGTCGAGTTCTACGCCAAGAACGCCAAGGACCCCGGTGACTACCTCATCGGCGAGAAGATCGACATCAACGGCGACGGCACCCCGCTGCGCTACATGGACAAGCCGAGCAAGGACGGCTACTCCTACGACTACTGGAAGCGCGGCGTCGGCGACGACGACCCGCACTTCACCTCCGGTATCGCCAACCACTTCTTCTACCTGCTGGCCGAGGGCAGCGGGCGGAAGGTCATCGGCGGGGTGACCTACGACAGTCCGACCAAGGACGGCCGCATCGTCAAGGGCATCGGGCGCACCAAGGCCGAGAAGATCTGGTACAAGGCGCTCAGCACGTACATGACGTCGACCACCAATTACGCCAAGGCCCGCACCGCCACCCTCAAGGCGGCCAAGGCCCTGTACGGCGCGAGCAGCACCGAGTACAAGACGGTCGACAAGGCCTGGGGCGGCGTGAACGTCACCTGAGCCACGGTGTGAACGTCATCCGGACCCCGGATGACTCCGGCCGGGCGGGCCGTTCTCGGTCCGCCCGGCTCCCGGGGCCATTACGTCTCGCGCTCGTGTCCGGGGGTCATCGGGAGCCGTCGTCTCCCCCGCGCCATGCGGTACGGGCCCGGCGCCATGCCTCGATGACCGCGGGCACCTTGGAGAGCGTCTCCGCGGCCAGCGTCAGCACGAGTCCGGCCAGCCCGAAGGCCGCGAGCACGAGCAGGGTGATGGTGTCCCACTCCACCAGCTCTCAACCCTTCTCTCGGGTGATCGAACTGGTGGCCCGGCAGGCTCAGCCCGACCACCGCACACAGTGGTCAGCTGAGGTCCTGCCGACGTCCAAGATCTCATACGTGCTACACGGGGCTTCCGCCCCGCGGGACCGAGCGTTCCGGCCTGACGGCCGGCTATTTTCGTGCACCACATGACGTCGGACATGGGGTGCAACTCCCCCGTTGCTCCGTGGTCCACCCCCCAGCGTAGCCCCAACCGGCCGACGCGCCCAGCACGTTGACGGGGTTGCCGGGAAGCGCCCCGGTGGCCGGTGTCAGCGCAGCAGGACACCCGCCTCCTCCGCGGTGGTCTCCGGCACCAGCGCGACCAGGCCCGGTTCGGTGGGGTCGGCGAGCAGCCGGTGGGCGGGCAGCACCCGGACGGTGTAGCCGAAGGGACCGGTGCGGTCCAGGGCGAGCGGGCCCTCGTAGAGACGGCGGCCCTCCGCGTCCGGGCCGGCGGTGGGCTTGAGCGGCACCCGGGTGCCGTCGGTGATCCGGTCGGTGTCATCGACCCGTCCGGCGACAGCCTGCACCTCGACGTCACCGGGTTCCAGACCGCCGAGCCGCACCCGGACCCGCAGGGAGAGCGCCGAGCCCAGTTCGGCGGCGCCGGCGGCGGCGGGCGGGGTGAGCCGGGCCTCCACATGGTCCACGGCGACTCCGGGCCAGGCGTCCCGTACCCGGGCCTTCCAGCGGGCCAGTTCACCGGCGGTGGCGGGGTCCAGGACCCGGTGGGCGCGGGCGGCCGGGGCGTAGAGCCGCTCGGTGTACTCACGCACCATCCGGCCCGCCAGCACCTTGGGGGCGAGGGTGGTCAGGGTGCGCCGGACCATGTCGATCCAGCGGGCGGGGAGGCCGTCCGGACCGCGGTCGTAGTAGCGCGGGGCGACCCGCTGCTCCAGCAGCTCGTAGAGGGCGGCGGCCTCCAGGTCGTCCCGGCGGGTCTCGTCGGTGGCGGTGCCGTCGGCGGTGGGGATGGCCCAGCCGAAGTCGGGGTCGTACCACTCGTCCCACCAGCCGTCCAGGACGGAGAGGTTGAGACAGCCGTTGAGCGCCGCCTTCATCCCGCTGGTGCCGCACGCCTCCAGCGGCCGCAGCGGGTTGTTGAGCCAGACGTCGCAGCCGGGGTAGAGCTTCTGGGCCATCGCCATGCCGTAGTCGGGCAGGAAGACCAGCCGGTGGCGGACCCGGGCGTCGTCGGCGAACCGCACCAGCTCCTGGATCAGCCGCTTGCCGCCGTCGTCGGCGGGGTGGGCCTTGCCCGCGACGACGATCTGGACCGGCCGCTCCGGGTGGAGCAGCAGCTCCATCAGCCGGTCGGGGTCGCGCAGCATCAGGGTGAGCCGTTTGTAGGAGGGGACCCGGCGGGCGAAGCCGATGGTGAGGACGTCCGGATCCAGGACACCGTCGATCCAGCCGAGTTCGGCGGTGCCCGCGCCGCGCTGCCGCCAGGCCGCGTACAGCCGCCGCCGGACCTCGTTCACCAGCTGTTCGCGCAGGGTGCGGCGGAGCCGCCACAGTTCACCGTCGGAGAGGTGGCCGAACTGCCGGGCGCCGAGCCGGGTGATCTCGGGGGCGGTCCAGGTGGGGGCGTGCACACCGTTGGTGACCGAGGTGATGGGCACCTCCTCGGGGTCGAAGCCCGGCCAGAGCCCGGCGAACATCTCCCGGCTGACCCGCCCGTGCAGTACGGACACCCCGTTGGCGCGCTGGGCCAGCCGCAGTCCCATCACCGCCATGTTGAAGAGGTTCGGCTCGCCGCCGGGGTAGGTCTCCATGCCGAGGGCGAGGATCCGCTCGACCGCGATCCCGGGGAGTTCGCCGTCGTCGCCGAAGTGGCGGGCGACCAGCTCCCGGTCGAAGCGGTCGATCCCGGCGGGCACGGGGGTGTGGGTGGTGAAGACGGTGCCCGCCCGCACCGCCTCGTGCGCGGCCTCGAAACCGGCGCCGTCGGCGATGAGTTCACGGATCCGCTCCAGGCCCTGGAACCCGGCGTGGCCCTCGTTGGTGTGGAACACCTCGGGCTCCGGGTGGCCGGTCAGCCCGCAGTACGCGCGCACCGCGCGGACCCCGCCGATGCCCAGCAGCATCTCCTGGCGCAGCCGGTGTTCGCTGCCGCCGCCGTAGAGCCGGTCGGTGACCTCGCGCTCGCCGTGGCCGTTCTCCGGTACGTCGGAGTCCAGGAGCAGCAGGGGCACCCGGCCGACCCGCGCCTGCCAGATCCGGGCGTGCAGCGGCCGGCCGCCGGGGAGGGCGAGCGGGACGCGCACCGCCCGGCCGTCCGGTTCGCACAGCGGGGTCAGCGGCAGCTCGTCGGGGTCGAGCACCGGGTAGCGCTCCTGCTGCCAGCCCTCGCGGGAGAGGGACTGGCGGAAGTAGCCGTGGCGGTAGAGCAGTCCGACGCCGATCAGGGGCACCCCGAGGTCGCTGGCGGCCTTGAGGTGGTCCCCGGCGAGGATGCCGAGGCCGCCGGAGTACTGCGGGAGGGCGGCGGTGATGCCGAACTCCGGGGAGAAGTAGGCGATGGCGGCGGGCGGGCGCGCCGCCGGGTCCTCGCCGGACCGGCCCTGGTACCAGCGGGGTGTGGTGAGGTAGTCGCGCAGATCGTCGTCGGCCGCCCGAAGACGGCGCAGGAAGCCGCGGTCCCCGGCCAGCTCGGCGAGGCGGGAGACGGGCACGGTGGACAGCAGCCGCACCGGGTCGCCGCCCGCGGCCCGCCATCTCCCGGGGTCCACCGCCTCGAAGAGATCACGGGTCTCGGGATGCCAGGACCAGCGCAGATTGCGCGCCAGGGTCTGCAGGGGTCGTAGGGGTTCCGGAAGGACGGGACGCACGCTGAATCGACGAATGGCCTTCACCCTTCGACGGTAGCGGCCGACGCGTCCTCGTTTCGGGGCTTTCGCCCGCCCCCGGGACGCGGTGGCGGACCGGAACGGCCTTTCCGGCCACGGTGTTCCGGGGCCTGCCCAGCCTGCCACTGACAGGGACAGGCACGGCGCGCCCCGACGGTGAACACTGGTCCCCATGGACACACCTGCCGAACTGGGCGACTTCCTCCGCACCCGCCGTGCCGCACTGCGTCCCGAGGACGTCGGACTGGTCGCGTACGGCACCCGGCGCCGGGTGCCCGGACTGCGCCGTGAGGAGCTGGCCCAGCTGGCGGGGGTGAGCGTGGCGTACTACACCCGGCTGGAACAGGGACAGTCCACCGGCGCCTCGGACGGGGTGCTGGACGCCATCGCGCGGGCGCTGCGGCTGACCCCCGACGAACACGCCCATCTGCGCAATCTGGCCCGTCCGGTGCGGGGCGGCCGCCCCCGCGCACCGCGCGCGGAATGCGCCCGCCCCGCCACCCGTCAGCTGCTCGCGGCGATGGACCGGGTGCCCGCGCTGGTCATGGACCGCCGGTTCGAGGTGCTGGCCTGGAACCCGCTGGGACACGCCCTGATCGCCGGACACCTGCCCGCGGACGCGCCGGACCGTCCCCGGGAGCGGCCCAACGCGCAGCGGATGCTCTTCCTCGATCCGCACACCCGCGAGCTGTATCCGGACTGGGAGACCGAGGCACGGCGGGCGGTCTCCTCGCTGCGGGTGGCGGCGGGCGAACACCCCGACGACCGGCGCCTGGCGGAGCTGATCGGTGAGCTGACCATGAAGAGCGAGGTGTTCGCGGCGCTGTGGGCCCGCCATGCGGTGCGCCGCTGTTCCTTCGGTACGAAGGCGTTCCACCATCCGCTGGTCGGCCCGCTGGAGCTGGGCTTCGAGATGACCCGGCTGCCGGACTCCGGGGGCCAGGCGCTGCTGATGTACGGCGCGGAGCCGGGTTCCCCGGCCGAGGCGGGACTGCGGCTGCTGGCGACGGGGCTGGTCGGCGGGGCCGGCGGGGCGGCGGGGCTCGACGGCGTGTCCGGCGCGCCGGAGCACGCGGCCCGCGACCCGCGCGGGGCCCGCTGACCACCGCGCGGAAAAGGCCGGTAACCACCGCAACCCTCCGCACTCCGCCCGCGGTCGATATGGCCGATTCCGCCCCCGGGTGCGCCCTTGTCCGGATCTTTGCCGTCACGAGACGCTGACGCCACGTGACTCGGGGAGGGGTTCGACCCATGGCACACACCCGTGGGCGCCACCGCCGGACGGCGGGGGCGCTGGCCGCCGCCGCGGCGGCGGTGCTGGCGCTGGCACCGCCCGCCCCGGCCGTCCCCGCCCTGGGCCGGCATCCGGACACGGCTGCGGACGGCGGTTACATCGTGGCGCTCAAACGGGGGCCGGGGACGCCGCCGGCCTCCTCCGGACAGGCCCGCAAGACCGTGGAGCGCTACGGGGTGAGCATCCGCCGCACCTACCGCACCGCGCTCGACGGCTTCGCGATACGCGCGGACGCGGGACAGGCGAGACGGCTCGCCGCCGATCCGGCGGTGGCCTCGGTGACCCCGGACGCGGCGGTGTCGCTGCGCACGGCCGCCACCGCGCACAGACCCTCGGACCCCGCCCCGCGCACCCACCCGTTTCCCCCGTCCTGGGGTCTGGACCGGATCGACCAGCCGGCCGCCGGAACACGTCTGCCGGACGGATCCCCGGAACGTGCCCTGGACGGGGCGTACACCGCGCCCGCGGACGGCGGGCGCGGTGTCACGGTCTACGTCGTCGACTCCGGGGTGCGCACCTCCCACCGGGACTTCGGCGGCCGGGCCCGCTCCGGCTGGGACTTCGTCGACGACGATCCGGTGGCCGAGGACGGCAACGGCCACGGCACCCATGTGGCCGCCACCGCGGCGGGCACCCGCTACGGTGTGGCCAAGCGCGCCGAGGTGGTGGCCGTCCGGGTGCTGGACGACCGCGGCCGGGGTACCAGCGCGCAGGTGCTCGCCGGGCTCGACTGGGTGCTGCGGCACGCGGTGCGGCCCGCGGTCGTCAATCTGAGCCTGGGGACGACGGATCCGGCACCGGTGCCCGCGTGGGACGCCGCGGTGCGGACCGGGGTCGCCTCCGGACTCACCTTCACGGTCGCGGCGGGCAACGAGGGCCTGGGCGCCGGGACCTCCTCGCCCGGCCGGGTGCGGGAAGCCCTCACGGTCGGGGCCACCGACCGCTTCGACCGGCGTCCGGCGTTCTCCAACCGGGGCCCCGCCGTTGACCTGTTCGCGCCCGGCGACCGGATCGTCTCGGCCTCGAACGAGAGCGACACGGCGGCGGCCACCCGGTCAGGCACCTCGATGGCCGCACCGCATGCGGCGGGTGCCGCGGCGCTGTACCTGGCAGCCCACCGGTCGGCTTCCCCGGCCCGGGTGAGCGCCGCCCTGACGGCCGCCGCGGCCAGGGGCAGCGTCCGGAACGCGGGACCGGGCTCCCCGAACCGTCTACTGAGGGTGGCCAACTGACGTACCCGCATACTCATCCGCCTGGACGGCCCCGCCACGCGCGGGGCCGGTCCGTGTACCCGGCGTTACGAACCGGTAGTTCACGGGAACCCGGAAGGTCGCCCGGTGCCGTCGTAGGGGAAGGCTGTCCCAGCGCGCCCCCATGGCCGACCCCATCCGCCCACCAGAGTGAACGCGGACAGGAGCTGTCATGCCCGCAACCCGTCGCCCGGCGACAGAACCGATACAAAGGACAAAAGCCGCCGAAGCACATACACCCGCAACGCCGTCAGGTGATCCTATGATCGGTCGCATTCCCGTCCTGGACATCCGCCCGCTGATCGACTGCGGCCGCCGCCCCGCCAAGGCGGTGGTGGACGAGACCTTCGAGGTCAGCGCCACCGTGTTCCGGGAGGGGCATGACGCGGTCAGCGCCAATGTCATCCTCCGCGATCCGGCCGGACGCATCGGCCCGTGGACACCGATGCGCGAACTCGCCCCCGGCAGCGACCGCTGGGGCGCCGAGATCACCCCCGGTGCGCCCGGCCGCTGGTCGTACACGGTCGAGGCGTGGAGCGACCCGATCGCCACCTGGCGCCATCACGCCGGGATCAAGATCCCGGCCGGGATGGACACCGATCTGGTCCTGGCGGAGGGCGCCGCGCTGCATGAGCGGGCCGCCGCCGGAGTGCCCAAGAACGACGGCCGGGAGGCGGTGCTCGGCGCGGTCGACGGACTGCGCGACGAGCGGCGCCCGGTGGCCGACCGGCTGGCCGCCGCCCTCGCCCCCGACGTCACCGACGCCCTGGACCGCCATCCGCTGCGCGAGCTGGTCACCTCCTCGCGTCCGATGCCGCTCCAGGTCGAGCGGGAGCGCGCGCTGTTCGGCTCCTGGTACGAGCTGTTCCCGCGCTCGGAGGGGGCCAAGGTGGCCGAGGGGCGCAGACCCGTCAGCGGCACCCTGCGCACCGCCGCCGAACGGCTGCCCGCCGTGGCCGCGGCCGGGTTCGACGTGGTCTATCTCCCGCCCGTCCACCCCATCGGCACCGCCTTCCGCAAGGGCCCCAACAACACGCTCTCCGCGGGCCCGTACGACGTGGGATCGCCCTGGGCGATCGGCTCGGCCGAGGGCGGACACGACGCGGTCCACCCCGACCTCGGCACCCTGGAGGACTTCGACCACTTCGTGGCGCGGGCGCAGGAACTGCGGATGGAGGTGGCGCTGGACTTCGCGCTCCAGTGCTCACCGGACCACCCCTGGGTGGAGAAGCACCCCGAGTGGTTCCACCGGCGCGCCGACGGCACCGTCGCACACGCCGAGAACCCGCCCAAGAAGTACCAGGACATCTATCCGATCGCCTTCGACCAGGACTTCGCCGGGATCGTCCGGGAGACCGAGCGGGTGCTGCGGTTCTGGATGTCCCACGGGGTGCGGATCTTCCGGGTGGACAATCCGCACACCAAGCCCGTGGTGTTCTGGGAGAAGGTGATCGGCGACATCAACCGCACCGACCCCGATGTGCTCTTCCTCGCGGAGGCGTTCACCCGTCCGGCGATGATGAACACCCTCGGCGCGATCGGCTTCCAGCAGTCGTACACCTACTTCACCTGGCGCAACACCAAGCAGGAGCTCACCGAGTACCTCACCGGGCTGTCCGGGGACGCCGCCGCCTGGATGCGGCCCAACCTCTTCGTGAACACCCCCGACATCCTGCACGCCTACCTCCAGGAAGGCGGCCGTCCGGCCTTCGCCGCACGCGCGGTGCTGGCCGCCACCCTCTCCCCCACCTGGGGCGTCTACGCGGGCTTCGAACTGTGCGAGAACACCGCGCTGCGCGCCGGGAGCGAGGAGTACCTGGACTCGGAGAAGTACGAACTGCGGCCGCGCGACTGGGCCGCCGCCGAGCGCGGGGGCCGCACCCTCACCCCGCTGATCACCCGGCTGAACCGGGTGCGCCGTCGCCATCCGGCCCTGCGCCGGCTGCGCAACCTCAGATTCCACCACGCCGACAACGACTCCGTCATCGTCTACTCCAAGCGCGCGGGCGACTCGTGCGTACTCACCGTCGTCAACCTGGACCCCCACCACACCCAGGAGGCGACGGTCTCGTTGAACATGCCGGAACTCGGCCTGGAATGGCACGAGTCCGTCCCGGTGCGCGACGAGCTCACCGGCGAGACCTATCACTGGGGCAGGGACAACTATGTGCGCCTGGAGCCGGGGCGTGAGCCGGCTCCCGCGCACATCTTCTCCCTGCGACCGTCCTCACCGATCGGAGGGTCACCCACACCATGATCGTCAACGAGCCCGTACCGGACACCTTCGAGGACACGCCCGCCAAGGACCGTGACCCCGACTGGTTCAAGCGCGCCGTCTTCTACGAGGTCCTGGTCCGCTCCTTCCAGGACAGCAACGGCGACGGCGTCGGGGACCTCAAGGGACTCACGGCCAAGCTGGACTACCTCCAGTGGCTGGGCGTGGACTGCCTCTGGCTCCCGCCGTTCTTCGCCTCGCCGCTGCGGGACGGCGGCTACGACGTGTCGGACTACACGGCCGTGCTGCCGGAGTTCGGGGACCTCGCCGACTTCGTCGAGTTCGTCGACGCCGCGCACCAGCGCGGGATGCGCGTGATCATCGACTTTGTCATGAACCACACCAGCGATCAGCATCCGTGGTTCCAGGAGTCCCGCAGCGACCCGGACGGACCCTACGGCGACTACTACGTCTGGGCCGATGACGACAAGCAGTACCAGGACGCCCGCATCATCTTCGTCGACACCGAGACCTCCAACTGGACCTTTGATCCGGTACGCAAGCAGTACTACTGGCACCGCTTCTTCTCGCATCAGCCGGACCTCAACTTCGAGAACCCGGCCGTCCAGGAAGAAGTACTGGCCGCCCTGCGCTTCTGGCTGGACCTCGGTATCGACGGATTCCGGCTCGACGCCGTCCCGTATCTGTATGCCGAAGAAGGCACCGACTGCGAGAACCTGCCCCGGACCCATGAGATGCTCCGGCGCGTCCGGGCGGAGATCGACGCCCACTACCCCGACACCGTGCTGCTGGCCGAGGCCAATCAGTGGCCGGAGGACGTCGTCGACTACTTCGGCGACTACGCGGTGGGCGGCGACGAGTGCCATATGGCCTTCCACTTCCCGGTGATGCCGCGCATCTTCATGGCGGTGCGCCGTGAGTCGCGCTACCCGGTCTCCGAGATCCTCGCCAAGACCCCGGCCATCCCGTCCGGCTGCCAGTGGGGCATCTTCCTGCGCAACCACGACGAGCTGACGCTCGAGATGGTCACCGACGAAGAGCGCGACTACATGTACGCGGAGTACGCCAAGGATCCGCGGATGCGCGCCAACATCGGCATCCGGCGGCGACTGGCCCCGCTCCTGGACAACGACCGCAACCAGATCGAGCTGTTCACCGCGCTGCTGCTGTCCCTGCCCGGTTCGCCGATCCTCTACTACGGCGACGAGATCGGCATGGGCGACAACATCTGGCTCGGCGACCGCGACGCCGTCCGCACCCCCATGCAGTGGACCCCCGACCGCAACGCGGGGTTCTCCTCCTGCGACCCGGGGCGGCTGTTCCTGCCGACCATCATGGACCCGGTCTACGGCTACCAGGTCACCAATGTGGAAGCGTCCATGAGCAGCCCCTCCTCACTGCTCCACTGGACCCGCCGGATGATCGAGATCCGCAAGCAGAACCCGGCCTTCGGCCTGGGCACCTACACCGAGCTGCCCTCCTCCAACCCGGCCGTGCTCGCCTTCCTGCGCGAGGCGCCCACCGCCCGGGACGGCGAGGACGACCTGGTGCTGTGCGTGAACAACTTCTCGCGCTTCGCCCAGCCCACCGAGCTGGACCTGCAGTCCTTCGCCGGACGCCATCCCGTTGAGCTGATCGGCGGGGTCCGCTTCCCGGCCATCGGTGAGCTGCCGTATCTGCTGACCCTGGCCGGACACGGCTTCTACTGGTTCCGGCTGCGGCGCAACGAGAGCTCCGCGGTGCACCGGGCCGACTGAGCCCACCCGCCGGACACCCATCGGGTTTCGGCCACCGAACGCGGCACCCACACCCGTACGCGTCCCCCCGGGGCGCGTACGGGCGTTTTCGACACCCCGTCATGGGCACTCTGTCCTAGGACCGCCACAGGCGGAGCCGATCGCGCACCCCGTACGTACCGTACGGACGATCCTCGCCCGACACGTCCCGCACCGTCGCACAGTCAATGCCGCAATCCGGGACACTTTGCCCTGATCTGTCGTGTGCCCGGGGAAAGGACGCGACGCCATGCCGGAAGCTCCGTTCTCCCGGGGGGCACACCACCCGCCGACCGCAGTACCGCGGGCCCACCCCCCGTCCGCCACCGCGGGCACCACCGCGGCGGCGGACGGGGGCGGGCTGCTCGCCTCACTCGCGCCGCTGCTCTCCGAGTGGCTCCCCCGGCAGCGCTGGTTCGCGGGCAAGGGGCGCCCGGTCACCGGTTTCGCGCTCGTGTCCGCCACCGAGCTGCTGCCCTGCGCGGCGGGCGGCGCCACCCCCGGACTGCTCCATCTGCTGATCCGCGCCCAGCAGCCGGAGCCACCCGGCCACCGGCACGGCTACGGCTGCGGCCACCGGCGCGGCACGACGGCCAGCGACTGCTACCAGATCCTGCTGGGGGTGCGTTCGGCGCTGCCGCCACCGCTGGCCCCGGCGCTGGTGGGACGCCCGGACGGCGGACCGCTGGACGGAC
Source organism: Streptomyces sp. NPDC045899 (assembly GCF_056431485.1). Classification (NCBI taxonomy): domain Bacteria; kingdom Bacillati; phylum Actinomycetota; class Actinomycetes; order Kitasatosporales; family Streptomycetaceae; genus Streptomyces; species Streptomyces sp. NPDC045899. Next base: position 216,071 of record NZ_JBWKKP010000007.1, on the reverse strand, counting down.
GCACCCTGTACGAGGCGCTCTGCGACCCCCGGCTCGCCGCGCTGCTGCTGGAGCGGCTGCGGGTGCCCGGCCGGCTGGGCCCGCTGCGCTTCGTCCGGGAACCGGCCACCGCCATTCCCTCCGTCCTCGCCCCACGGCTGATGACCGCCGAGCAGTCCAATTCCTCGGTGGTCTATGGCGATACGTTCATTCTCAAGCTCTTCCGGCGGGTCAGCCCCGGCACCAACCCCGACCTGGAACTTCCGCTGGCCCTGGCCCGCACCGACTGCACCCGGGTCCCCGCGCCCGCCGCCTGGTTCGAGGCCGCCCCGCCCGCCGACGGCGCCGGGCCGCGGCCGGAGCCGTTCACCCTCGGGGTGCTCCAGCCGTATCTGACGGGCTCCGCCGACGGCTGGCGGCTGGCGCTGGACGCCCTGGCCGTACGGGCCGACTTCACCGAGGCCGCCCGCGCACTCGGCCACGCCACCGCCGAGGTGCACCTCGCGATGGCCCGCGCACTGCCCACCTCGGTACTGCGCCGCCGTCAGATCGAGCACCTGGCGGCCGCCATGAGCGAGCGGCTGGACTCGGCCGCGGCCGCCGTACCCGCGCTCCAGCCCTACCGCGCCGCACTGCACAACGCCTACGAGGACCTCGCCGCACTCGGCCGCGCGGGCCGCACCTGGCCGGCCCAGCGCATCCACGGCGATCTGCACCTCGGCCAGGCGCTGCTGACCGCGGCGGCCCCCGGCGGGGGCGACGGCCGCTGGTCGCTGATCGACTTCGAGGGCGAACCGTCCCGGCCGCTGGCCGAGCGCCGCCGTCCGCAGCCCCCGGTGCGCGATATCGCGGGCATGCTCCGCTCCTTCGACTACGCCGCCGCGGTCGGCCGCCACGAGGACCCCCAGAAGTGGGCCGGGCGCACCCGCGCCGCCTACTGCGCCGGCTACGCCGAGGCGTCCGGCAGCGATCCGCGCGACGAACCGGAGCTGCTGCGCGCCCATGAGACCGACAAAGCCGTCTACGAAGTCCTCTACGAGGCCCGGCACCGCCCCGACTGGCTGTCCGTCCCCATGACCGCGATCCGGCGCCTCGCCACCGACACCTCCGGGAGGACCACCCCGTGACCGCACGTCCGCCGTCCCGTCCGCACCAGCCCGGCGAGGGCCAGGACCCCGCCGCCCCAGGGGTCCCGCCGACCTTCCGGCCGCATCGCTCCGGGTCCCGTGTCTCCTACGGTTCCCCGCCCGTCCCCCGCGCCCAGCGCCGGGACGGCGCGGCGGCGGACGGTACGGGCGACGCGGCGGCCGGGGCACGGCCGGTCACCGGACGCCCGGTCAGCGGCCCCGCGCCCGGTCCCGATCCGGTACCGGGGGACGACGGCGACCACGGGGTGCGGCCCGCGCCCGCCCTCTCCGACGACGACCGTCGGCGGCTGCTCGGCGGCGCCCACCACGATCCGCACGGTCTGCTCGGCGCCCATCCGGTGCGCGGCGGGGTGCTGATCCGGGCGCTGCGCCCGTACGCCCGCTCGGTGACGGTGACCGCCACCGGGCTGCGGGCGCGGCTGCGCTCCGAGGGCGACGGGCTGTTCGCCGGTGTGCTGCCGCTGACGGAGATCCCCGACTACCGGCTGCTGGTGACGTACGAGGGCACCGAGCTGGAGCTGGAGGACCCCTACCGCTTCCTCCCCGCCCTCGGCGAACTCGATCTGCATCTGATCGGCGAGGGCCGCCACGAGGAGCTGTGGCGTGCGCTGGGCGCGTATCCGATGACCCACCAGGGGGTGGCCGGGACCCGGTTCACCGTCTGGGCGCCCAATGCGCTGGGGGTGCGGGTCACCGGGGACTTCACCTACTGGGACGGCACCGCCTTCCCGATGCGCTCCCTGGGCGGCAGCGGGGTGTGGGAGCTGTTCCTGCCCGGGGTCGGCGAGGGCGCGCTGTACAAGTTCCAGATCACCCGGCCCGACGGCAGCCACACCGTGCGCGCCGATCCGATGGCGCGGCGCACCGAGTGCCCGCCCGCCACCGCCTCGGTGGTGCACCTCTCGCGCCACCAGTGGAACGACCAGATCTGGATGGCCCGGCGCCAGGGCGGACGGGTGCACGAGTCCCCGTTCTCGGTGTACGAGGTGCACCTGCCCTCGTGGCGGCCGGGGCTGACCTACCGCCGGCTCGCCCAGCAGCTGCCCGCCTACGTCAAGGACCTGGGCTTCACCCATGTCGAGCTGATGCCGGTGGCCGAGCACCCCTTCGGCGGTTCCTGGGGCTACCAGGTCACCGGTTTCTACGCGCCCACCGCGCGGCTGGGCACCCCGGACGACTTCAAGCACCTGGTGGACGCCCTGCACCAGGCGGGCATCGGGGTGCTGGTCGACTGGGTGCCCGCCCATTTCCCGCGGGACGCCTGGGCACTGGCGGAGTTCGACGGCCGTCCGCTGTACGAGCCCGCCGATCCGCAGCGGGCCGCCCACCCGGACTGGGGCACGCTGGAGTTCGACTACGGCCGCACCGAGGTGCGCAACTTCCTGGTGGCCAACGCGGTCTACTGGTGCGAGGAGTTCCACATCGACGGGCTGCGGGTGGACGCCGTGGCCTCGATGCTCTACCTGGACTACTCCCGGGAGCCGGGCCAGTGGTCGCCCAACGCGCACGGTGGCCGGGAGAACCTGGACGCCGTGGCGTTCCTCCAGGAGATGAACGCCACCGTCTACCGGCGCTGTCCGGGGGTGGTCACCATCGCCGAGGAGTCCACCGCCTGGGACGGGGTCACCCGTGCCACCCACCACGTGGGCGCCAGCGGTTTCGGCGGTCTGGGGTTCGGGCTGAAGTGGAACATGGGCTGGATGCACGACTCGCTGGGCTACGTCGAACACGAGCCGGTGCACCGCAAGTACCACCACCACGAGATGACCTTCTCGATGGTGTACGCCTACAGCGAGAACTACGTGCTGCCCATCTCGCACGACGAGGTGGTGCACGGCAAGGGCGCGCTGGTGTCCAAGATGCCGGGCGACTGGTGGCAGCAGCGGGCCAACCACCGTGCGTATCTGGGCTTCATGTGGGCCCATCCGGGCAAGCAACTGCTCTTCATGGGGCAGGAGTTCGCCCAGGGGGCGGAGTGGTCGGAGGGGCACGGCCCGGACTGGTGGCTGCTGGACCCCTCGTACTCCGCCGAGGCCGACCACCGGGGCGTACGGGACCTGGTGCGCGAGCTGAACCGGGTCTACACGGCCACGCCAGCGCTGTGGCAGCGGGACACCGTTCCGGAGGGCTTCTCCTGGGTGGAGGGGGACGCGCGCGAGGACAACGTGTTCGCGTTCCTGCGGTTCGACGCCGACGGCGCCCCGCTGCTGGCCGTCAGCAACTTCTCCCCCGTCGTCCGCCACGAGTACCGCATCGGGGTGCCGGGCGGGACGGCGGAGTGGTACGAGGTGCTCAACACCGACCAGGAGCGGTTCGGCGGCAGCGGGGTGGCCAACCCGGAGCCGCTGAAGGCGGAGGCCACGCCCTGGCACGGACGTCCCGCCAGTGTGCTCACGGTACTGCCGCCGCTGGCCACGGTCTGGCTGCGGCCGGTCTAGCCGAGCCTCCCGCGCAGCGGCCCCGCCCCGATTCAGGAGGGCGGGGCCGCGGTCGCGCGGGGGCGTACGGAACGGGCGGGAGCGGGGCCGCTAGGCGGGCACCTGCTCCTTCGCCGTGTCACCGCCGCGCTGCTCGGGCACCCCGCCGCCGGAGCCGGTGTCCGCGGGGCCGTGGCCGCCGCCGCCCTGGGCGAAGGCCTCACTGTCGAACGGCAGCCGTCCGGAGAGGACTTCGTTCATCCGCTCCTTGTCGATCTCCTTGGTCCAGGTACCGACGAGGACGGTGGCGACCGCGTTGCCCGCGAAGTTGGTCAGCGCGCGGGCCTCGCTCATGAAGCGGTCGATACCGACGATCAGGCCGACGCCGTCGACCAGTTCCGGGCGGTGCGACTGGAGGCCGCCGGCCAGGGTGGCCATGCCCGCGCCGGTGACCCCGGCGGCGCCCTTCGACGCCACGATCATGAACACCAGCAGCGAGATCTGCTGTCCGATCGAGAGCGGGTCGCCCATCGCCTCGGCGATGAACAGCGACGCCATCGTCAGATAGATCGCGGTGCCGTCCAGGTTGAAGGAGTAGCCGGTGGGCACGGTGATGCCGACGACCGGGCGGGAGACGCCCGCGTGCTCCATCTTGGCGATCAGCAGCGGCAGCGCGGACTCCGACGACGAGGTCGACAGGATCAGCAGGAACTCCCGCGCCAGGTACTTCAGCAGCAGGAAGAGGTTGACCCCCGCGACCAGCCGCAGCAGCGTGCCGAGCACGACCACCACGAACAGGGCGCAGGTGACATAGAAGCCGATCATGATGACGGCGAGCGCCTTGAGCGCATCGAGACCGGTCTCGCCGACGACCGCCGCGATGGCGCCGAACGCGCCGACCGGCGCCGCCCACATCACCATCGACAGCAGCTTGAAGACCAGCTGCTGGATGTGGCCGATACCGCGCAGCACCGGCTCGCCCGTGCGGCCCAGGGCCTGGAGCGCGAAGCCGACCAGCAGCGCCACGAAGAGGGTCTGGAGCACCGTCTCGGAGGTGAAGGCGGAGACGAGGGTGGTGGGGATGATGCCGAGCAGGAAGTCCGCGGTGGACTCGCTGGCACCCTCGGCCTGGCTCTGCCCGGCCTGGGCCGCCTCATGACTCATATGCAGCCCGCTGCCGGGCTCGAGTATGTTCCCGACGACCAGACCGATCGCCAGGGCGACGGTCGACATCAGCAGGAAGTAGCCGAGGGCGAGCCCGCCGACCGCGCCGACCTTCGCGGCCTTCCGCACCGAGCCGATGCCCAGCACGATCGTGCAGAAGATGATCGGCGAGATCAGCATCTTGATCAGGTTCACGAAGCCGGTGCCGATGGGCTTCAGCTCCACCGCCACGTCGGGAGCCGCGAAGCCCACCGCGATGCCGAGCGCCACCGCGCCGATCACGGCGAGATAGAGGTAGTGAATCCTTTCCTTCTTCGCCCGCTGGGGATTCGCCCCCTTGGGCGTCGCCCGGCCCGGTCCGGTCGGCGAGGTCTGCGCAGCCACCGTGCTGCCTCCTTCGGTATGTGCCGTCCAACTGTCCCGGCGCTGCATCGTGTGCGGCTCGCACACCGCCTTGAACGGTCCCGGCGACTATGCCCCACCCTGTGACGGGGGTCACCCTTCCGTTCATTTCGTTCACGCAAAGATGCGTGTGCAGACTGATGGGCATGCGCGTGCCCCGTCCCCGGAGCCTGGCCGGCCAGCTCTTCGCGATGCAGGTCGTGCTGGTGGCCGCCCTGGTGGCCGGATGCGCCGTCTTCGCCTACGTGACCGACGGGCGGCAGGCGGAGGCCGCCGCCCGCCGTCAGGCCACCGCCGCCGCGGCCGCCGTCGCCGCCTCCCCTGCCGTGGCCGCGGCCGTGCGGTCCGACGACCCCAGCGCCCGGCTCCAGCCGTACGCCGAGAAGGTGCGCCGGGACACCGGGGTCACCTTTGTGACGATCATGGACACCCGCGGGATCCGCTGGACCCACCCCGACCCGGACCAGATCGGCGCCCGCTACCTCGGTCACATCGGGCCCGCGCTGCGCGGGCGGATCTTCCCCGAGACCTACACCGGCACCCTCGGTCCCTCGGTGCGGGTGGTCGCCCCCGTCCGCGACACCGACGCCGGGGGCCGGATCACCGCGCTGGTCAGCGCGGGGATCACGGTGGACACCATCAGCGCCGAGGTGCGCCGCCAGCTGCTGGCCCTGCTCGGTGTCGCACTCGCCGCCCTCGCGGCCGGAGGGCTGGCCGCGTACGTCATCAACGCCCGGCTGCGGCGCCATACGCACGGGATGAACGCCGCCGAGCTGAGCCGGATGCACGACTACCACGAGGCCGCGCTGCACGCCGTGCGCGAGGGGCTGCTGATGCTCGACGGCCGGCGGCGGATCGCGCTGATCAACGACGGCGGCCGGGAGCTGCTGGGACTGTCCGGCGACGCGGTCGGCGCCTATGTCTCCGAGCTGGGCCTGCCCCCGCCGCTGACCGGCGCCCTGCTGGCCACCGAGCCGCGGGTGGACGAGCTGCACCTGACCGCGGAGCGGCTGCTGGTCGTCAACACCTCCCCGGTGAGCAGCGGGGAACAGCGCGGCACCGTGGTCACCCTGCGCGACCACACCGAGCTCGAGGCGCTCTCCGGAGAGCTGGACTCCGTGCGTGGCTTCGCCGAGGCCCTGCGCTCCCAGGCCCATGAGGCCGCCAACCGGCTGCACGCCGTGGTCTCCCTGATCGAGCTGGGCCGGGCGGACGAGGCGGTGGAGTTCGCCACCGCCGAACTGGAGCTGGCCCAGGCGCTGACCGACCAGGTGGTCGCCGCCGTCGCGGAGCCGGTGCTCGCGGCCCTGCTGCTGGGCAAGGCGGCCCAGGCCAGTGAACGCGGGGTCGATCTCGTCCTCGCGCCGGACAGCCGGATCGACGACGGCGTCCTGCCGCCGGGGCTGCCCGCCCGTGACCTGGTCACGATCCTCGGCAACCTGCTGGACAACGCGACCGACGCGGCCACCGAGGGCGTCGGCAGCGGCGCCGCCCGCAGCGCCCGCGTCACGGTCACCGCGCGCGCGGCCGACGACGAGCTGGTCCTCCGCGTCGCCGACACCGGGGCCGGGCTGGGTCCGGAGGCGGCCGATGACATCTTCCGGCGCGGCTGGAGCACCAAGGCCCCGGGCCGGGGCCTCGGCCTCGCCCTCGTCCAGCAGGCGGTCCGCCGGAACGCGGGCACCGTCACGGTCTCGACGGGGAAGGACGGCGGCGCGGAGTTCACCGTCCGCCTCCCCCTGACGGCCACGTCCCGGGCCCGCTGACCCCCGCCCGGGGCGGCCGAGCCCGTGTCCGGGCCGTGGGCGGGGCGACAGGGCCCGGGCAGGGCCTAGCCGACGTCGATTACGCTCCGTAAATTGGAGCCCCGAGCTCGAGCCGTCCCTACCGCCCCGCGCCGCCGAGAGGAGTCCGTCCATGAGCCCGCCGCAGACGCACCCGGCGCCGATCCGGGTGTTCGTCGTCGAGGACGACCCCGTCGCGGCGGACGCGCACCGGATGTACGTCGGACGCGTCCCCGGCTTCACCGTCGTCGGGACGGCCCACAGTGGCGGGGACGCCCAGCGGCTGCTGGAGCGGACCCCCGCCGACCTGCTGCTGCTGGATCTGTATCTGCCCGACGGCCATGGCCTCCAGCTGGTGCGGGCGCTGCGCGCGGCCGGGCACGGCGCGGACGTCATCGCGGTGACCTCCGCCCGTGACCTCGCCGTCGTCCGCGACGGCGTCTCGCTCGGTGTCGTGCAGTACGTGCTGAAACCGTTCACCTTCTCCACGCTCCGGGACCGGCTGCTGCGCTACGCCCAGTTCCGGGCGACCGCGGGCGAGGCCAGCGGCCAGGAGGAGGTGGACCGCGCCCTCGCCGCGCTGCGCGCGCCACGGCCCGCCGCGATGCCCAAAGGGCTGACGCAGGCGACCCTCCAGGCGGTCACCGACGCCCTGCGCGGCGCCGAGGACGGCATCTCGGCGGCGGCCACCGCCGAGGAGGTGGGCATCTCCCGCATCACCGCGCGCCGTTACCTGGAACACCTGGTGGAGGCGGGCCGCGCGGCCCGCACCCCGCACTACGGCCAGATCGGCCGCCCCGAACTGCTCTACCGGTGGCTGAGCGACACGGGGTGAGGCACTGACGGACCACCGCGCGCCGCACCGGCGTTCGATCAAGTCCGTTCCTGGTCAAGGGGATTGACCCTGCGCCGAGGCCGACCGTACGGTCGGCGCGCCAGCCCATCGAGGCCAGCGCAAGGAGGTCGTGCTCGTGCGCCCCACCGCTCCACTGATCCTCTCCGCCGCCCTCGTCGCCACCGCGGGTCTCACCGCCTGCGGCGGTGGCTCGGGAAGCGACCCGGACACCGTCAAGGTCGTCTACAACCGTTCCACCGACAACAAGATCCGGTTCAAGGACCACCACCTCGCCGCGGTGAAGAAGCAGTTCGAGAAGGCGAACCCCGGCAAGAAGGTCAAGCTGATCCCGATCCAGGCGCAGGACAACGACTACGCCACCAAGGTCCAGCAGATGATGCGGTCGCCCCGGACCGCGCCGGACCTGGTCTACGAGGACACCTTCCGGATCAACTCCGACATCGAGGCGGGCTATCTGCGCCCCCTCGACGGCTATCTGGCGAAGTGGAAGACCTGGGACCGGTTCGTCGACACCGCGAAGAGCGCGGCCAGGGCCGAGGACGGCAGGACCTACGGCGTCCCGGACGGCACCGACACCCGCGGCCTGTGGTTCAACAAGGAGATCTTCGCCAAGGCCGGACTGCCCGAGGACTGGGCACCGAAGGACTGGAACGAGATCCTCCGGGCCGCCCGCACCATCAAGAAGAAGGTCCCCGGCGTCATCCCGCTCAATGTCTACACCGGTAAGGCCCCCGGTGAGACCTCGGTGATGCAGGGGTTCGAGATGCTGCTGTACGGCACCGGCGAGGACCCCCTCTACGATCCCGCGGCCAAGAAGTGGGTCACCGGCGGCAAGGGGTTCGAGCAGTCCCTGTCGTTCCTGCGCACCGTCTACTCCGAGAAGCTGGGCCCCGAAACCTCCGACGCCCTCGACCCCAATGTGGGCACCACCGTCTTCAGCGAATGGCTGCCCGAGGGCAAGCTGGCCATCGCCCTGGACGGCTCCTGGCTCGGCCAGAACTGGCTGAAGACCGGCGGCAAACCGTGGCCCGAGTGGTCCAGGACCCTCGGCCAGGCCCCGATGCCCACCCGGACCGGCCAGGCCCCCGGCAAGGTCAGCATGTCCGGCGGCTGGACCTGGTCGATCACCGCGAAGTCCAAGAACCCCGATCTGGCCTGGAAGTTCATCCAGCAGTTGCAGACCAGGGAGAACGCGGTGCGGTGGGACATCATCGGCGCGCAGATCGCGGTGCGCGAGGACGTGGCGAAGGACCCGGAGTATCTGAGGTCCATGCCCGGGATCACCTTCTTCACCGGTCTGGTGAAGTACACCCACTACCGCCCGGCGCTCCCCGTCTACCCCCAGGTGTCCTCCGCCATCGGCGAGGCGATGGAGGCGGTCACCACGGGCGACGCCTCCCCGCGCGGCGCCGCCGGGAGTTACGCGGACCAGTTGGAGTCCCTCACCGACGGCGCCACGGTCAGCAAGGGCTGAGCCCGGTGACCACCGCGACCAAGGTGGCGGCCACGGGGCGGGGGCGGCGCCTGCGCCGCCCCCTGCGCTGGCTTCCGCTCGCCCCGGCCACCGTCCTGCTGCTGCTCTTCCTCGGCGGGCCGATCGGCTACTGCGTCTACATCGCCTTCACCGATATGCAGCTCACCGGTGCGGCCACCACGGACTTCGTCGGCCTGGACAACTTCCGCCGCGCCTTCGGCGACGAGGACTTCCGCAACGCCGTGGTCCTCACCCTGGTCTTCACCTTCGTGTCCTCCCTCATCGGCCAGAACACCCTGGGCCTGGCCCTGGCGGGGCTGATGCGGCGCGCGTCCAGGCCGGTGCGCACCCTCACCGGCTCGATCGTCATCGCGGCCTGGGTGCTCCCGGAGATCGTGGCGGGCTTCCTGCTGTACGCCTTCTTCCGCCGCGAGGGCACGCTCAACGCGGTTCTCGACGGGCTGGGTCTGCCGTCGCAGAACTGGCTCTTCACACTGCCGATCCTGGCCGTGTCGTTCGCCAACGTCTGGCGCGGCACGGCCTTCTCGATGCTCGTCTACTCCGCCGCGCTCTCCGAGATCCCCAAGGAGATCACCGAGGCGGCCGAGGTCGACGGCGCGGGCGGCTTCAGCCGTCTGTGGCACATCACCCTGCCGATGATCCGCCGCTCCATCGGCACCAATCTGATGCTGAACACCTTGCAGACGCTGTCGGTGTTCGGCCTCATCTGGGCGATGACCCGCGGCGGTCCCGGCAACCGCAGCCAGACCCTCCCGGTGTTCATGTACGACCAGGCGTTCAACAAGGCCCTCATCGGCTACGGCACCGCGGTGGCCCTGTTGTTGCTGCTGGTGGGCGCGTTGTTCTCGCTGGTCTACCTCCGGCTGATGAGAGAGGAGGTCTGACCGGCGGATCCGGAGGGCGGGCGGCCCGCACACGACGCGTTCCGCCCGCGCACACCGCACACCACTCATGTGCCCCCGCGTTGCGGCCAACGCTCCCGTCCGGCGCACGAGCCGGGTTCTCCCCGCCACCGCGCCGGGAATCACCCGCTCGACCACGGTGCACGGCCCGCGCCGCAAGCCCCCGATCATCCGCTCCGCGGGAGATGGCCCGGCCCTGGCCCATGCGGACTCAGGTACGGACACATCACCCAAGGAGATCAGTCATGGCCGCTCCCGGCACCAATGTCGTCGTCCTCACGCCCACCACGCTGACCGTCACCACACCGGCGGGTGCGGCGGGTCCCGCCAACGTCACGGTCACCACCCCGGGCGGCAGCGGCACCCTGCCCAACGGGTACCTCTACCTCGCCGTGCCCACGATCACCGGGGTCAGCCCGTCCAGCGGTCCGCTCCTCGGTGGTCAGACCGTCACCATCACGGGCAGCGGCTTCGCGGCCGGGACCACGACCGTCCTGTTCGGCCTGGTGCCCGGGCTGAACGTCACCGTCGTCACACCCCCGGGGGTGGGCACCGTCGACGTCACCGTCACCACGCTGGGCGGCACCGCGACACTGCCCGGCGCGTACACCTACGCCGTCTCCCCGACCGTGCTCGCCGTGGTCCCGCCCGCGGGTCCGACCTCGGGCGGCCAGACGGTCACGGTGACCGGCACCGGCTTCGTGGCCGGGACACCCAGGTCACCTTCGGCTGACGCCGCCACACACCGGCAGCGGCACGGGTGCCGTACTACGCCTCGTGCCGCCGCCGTCCACGCCACCTGCCGTCAGCCCTCAGAGGGGACCCCGCCATGCCTGTGCCGACCGTCACCTCCGTCGTCCCGTCAGCGGGTCAGCCGCCGAGCCAGGTCCTGATCATCGGCACCCATCTGGCCGATGTGACCGCCGTCAACTTCGGCGGCCATCCGTCGACCATCCTCCAGACCGACCGTGTCCTGGGCACCTGGGTCTACGTCATCCCGCCCCGCTACTACGGCACCGTCGACGTCACCGCCGTCAACCCCTCGGGCACCAGCGCCGTCACACCGCGGACCCGCTACACCTATGTCGGGGGTCCCGTCCCGGGCCGTCCCACGGTCACCTCGGTCACCCCGAACAGCGGTCCGGCGAGCGGCGGTCAGACGGTCGTGATCACCGGCACCGGCTTCGTCCCCGGCGTCACCCAGGTCATCTTCGGCTGAGCCCCACACCGTCCGCGTGGCCCCGCGTGGCCCCGCCGGAGTGAACCCGGGGCGGCCCCGGGGCGCGCGTTGCCCTCGAGCGCACTCCAGGACGTAGTTTCCCCGGCATGACCACACCTCAGCAGCGGATCGGATCGGGTTTCGGGCCCCGGAGCACCACGGACGACGTTCTGCGCGGGATCGACCTCGATGGCCGCGACGCCCTCGTCACCGGCGGCTCCTCCGGTCTCGGGCTGGAGACGACACGGGCGCTGGCGGGCGCGGGCGCACGGGTCGTGGTGGGGGCGCGGCGGATGGCCGCGGCCCGGGAGGCGGTCGCGGGGATCCGCGGGGACGTCGAGGTCGGGGAGCTGGACCTCGCCGACCTGGACAGTGTCCGCGGCTTCGCCGAGCGGCTGCTCGGCTCCGGCCGCCCCCTGGACATGGTGATCGGCAACGCCGGGATCATGGCCTGTCCCGAGACCCGGGTCGGACCGGGGTGGGAGGCGCAGTTCGCCGTCGACCACCTCGGCCACTTCGCGCTCGTCAACCGCCTGTGGCCCGCCATCGCCGCCGGGGGCGCACGCCGTGCGGGGACCGTGGACGGCGGAGCGCGGGTGGTCATGGTGTCGTCCAACGGGCATCAGCTCTCCGACATCCGCTGGGACGATCCGCAGTTCGAGCGCGGCTACGACAAGTGGGCCGCGTACGGGCAGGCGAAGACGGCCAACGCGCTGTTCGCGGTCGGGCTCGACGTCCTCGGCCGGGACGCCGGGGTGCGGGCGTTCTCCGTCCACCCGGGCACCATCGCCACCGGGCTGGCCCGCCACATCCCCCGGGAGGAGATGATCGCGGCGGGCTGGATCGATGAACACGGCAATGTGGCGGGCGCGTTCAAGACACCGGAGCAGGGCGCGGCCACCCAGGTGTGGGCGGCCACCTCACCGGCGCTGGCGGAGCTGGGCGGTGCGTACTGCGAGGACTGCGACATCGCCGAGCCCGCCGGGGAGGGCGAACTGATCGAGGGCGTACGCGACTACGCCACCGACCGGGCGGCAGCGGCCCGGCTCTGGCGGCTGTCGGCCGGGCTCACCGGCGTGGACGCCTTCGCCACCCGCTGAGCGGGCCCCGCTCAGCGCCGGCTGAGGTGATGGGCCACCTTCGACGCCACGCGGTAGGCGTTCTCCACCGCGATCCCCAGGCCCGGGAACTCGGTCAGCACCTCCTTCGCGCTCTGTCCCGCGTACGGCCGGTCGAAGTCGCTCGCGGTGCGCAGCGCGAGATAGCGGTCGAGGTGGCCGTGGCGGGCGAGTACGGCGGCGATGGCGGTGTCCTCCATCTGTGTCATGCAGTAGTCGCCGTCGCCCTTCGTCCACAGCTCGGTGATGTACCGGGCGCGCGCGGACTGGTCCGCGCCGGTCCAGTAGTTGTCCCCGGTGACGCTGTCGCAGACGGCGACGTACGGGGTCCGGCCCGACTGCCCCGGATAGTGACCGCGGTTCCCGGCGGCGGCAAGGCTGTCGGCCAGGCCGGTGTCCTCGGTGAGCCGGTAGGCGGTTTCGACGAGCCGGTCGTCGAGGCGGAAGGCGTTGGTGCCGGTCGCGCCGCCCTTGAGGTAGCCGTGCGGCACGGTGGGGTCGGTGGCGGGCGAGACATGGTGGCCGAGGTCGTAGTCGACCAGCCAGCGGGCCCAGGACGCGAAACCCAGGGTGCCGTTGTCCGGCGGGGTGCCGCCGATGCCCGCGGTGAGGAAGTACGCCCGGTCCAGGTCGAGCCGGGGGGAGTTCAGCACCGCCGCCACGGCGGCGGCGGCGTTGGCCTTCCCCATCCCGGTGGTGGTGACGCACAGCCCGCGCCCGGAGCAGCGCAGCGGTGCGGTGGCGCCGGGGACGTCGACGGTGCGGGGCAGCGACTCCCGCTCCAGCCAGGGCCGGGTCTCCGCGGGGAACATGGTGAGGACCAGGACGCGGACCCGGAACCCGCCGCCGTCCGTCCGGCCGGACGCGTACGGGAGCGGGCCGGGGCCCACGAGGGCGGCGACGGCGCCGAGGACCGCCGCGAGGACGGCGAGGGTCCGGGGCCGTGGGGAGCGCGGGAGCATGACCATGGGCGGTCAGGCTAGGAGCTCCCTCTCGTGCCCCGGTCGACCCACCGCACCGCGGACCGGCGGAAGCCGGACGACAACGGCGGCCGGCCGTGATCGGATGCGGTGCGGGAGGCCGCGCGCGGCGGCCGGACGACGAGCGAGGAGCCATCCGATGACCACCGACCCCCGCACCGGACCGCCCCCCTTCGGCGATGAGCGCGAGACGCTGCGCGCCTGTCTCGAGTACCACCGCACCACGCTCGCCATGAAGTGCGAAGGGCTCACCGACGAGGAGCTGCGGCAGCGGTCGATGCCGCCCTCGTCGCTGTCGCTGCTCGCGCTGGTGCGCCATCTGGCCGAGGTGGAACGCGCCTGGTTCCGGCGGACGTTCGAGGACGACCAGGCGCCGATGGTGTGGTCGGACACCGTCGACTTCCAGGCCGCCTACGACGACAGCGGGTCGGACCGGGCCGAGGCGTTCGGCGCGTGGGAGGCGGAGGTCGGGAACTCCCGCCGGATCGAACGCGAGGCGGCCTCCCTGGACGTGGCCGGGTATCAGCCCCGCTGGGACAAGGAGGTGTCGCTGCGGATGGTGCTGCTGCACGTCCTGCTGGAGTACGCCCGCCACAACGGCCACGCGGATCTGCTGCGGGAGGCGGTGGACGGGGCCACCGGGGCCTGAAGGTAGTGGGCCCGGTGGCGTGCGGGTGCACCGGTCTTCCGCCGCGCCGGGGGCAACCGGTTTCATGGACGGGACGCTGATCGACTGCGCTCACCGCGCGAGGAGGTCCGAGGTTGTCCGTGCTCTCCCGTCCTCATACGTCGCCCCGCCCCGTCCGGCCCGCCGTGCCCCTCCGTCTCCCCCGCTGGTCCGCCCGTAGCCGCCGCCGGCTGGCCGCCGACAGCGCGCTGCTGGCCGTGGCCGCGGCCTTCCTCCTCCCGTTGGCGTGGCTGGTGCTCGCCTCGGTCGACGAGGAGGCCACCCTGCGGGTCTCGGCGCCCGGATCGCCCACCCTGGCGAACTTCTCGGCCGTCTGGACGGACGAGATCACCTTCACCCCGATGCTCAACAGTCTGCTGCTGTGCGGCGGCGGCACCGTGCTGACGGTGGTGTGCGCCGCGCTGGCCGCGTACCCGCTGTCCCGTTTCCGCTCCCGGATGGTGCGCCCGTACCTGCTGACGGTGCTGTTCACCACGTGTCTGCCGATCACCGCGATCATGGTTCCGGTCTACGGGCTGTTCGTGCAGGTGAATCTGATCGACACCATGGGGGGTACCGCACTCTTCCTCGCCGCCTCCCAACTCCCCTTCGCCATCTGGCTGATGAAGAACTTCATGGACGGTGTTCCGGTGATCCTGGAGGAGGCGGCCTGGACGGACGGGGCGTCCTGGTTCCAGGGTCTGACGCGGGTGATCCTGCCGCTGATGGGACCGGGCATCACGGTGGTGACGATCTACAGCTTCATCATGATGTGGGGCAACTTCTTCGTCCCCTTCATGCTGCTCCTGGACCCCGGGCAGCTGCCTGCCTCGGTGTCCATCTTCACCTTCTTCGGCAACTACGGTCAGGTGGTCTACGGCCAGCTCGCCGCGTTCTCGATCCTCTACTCCACCCCGGTGGTGCTGCTGTACGTGCTGATCGCCCGCCGGATGGGCGGGGGTTTCGCGCTGGGCGGCGCCGTCAAGGGGTGAGCCGCTGACGGCGCCACCGGCTCATCCGCCCGGCAGCGACGGCGCCTCGCAGCCGTGATGGGCGGCGGAGCGGGTGGCGAACGCCTTGAGGGCGGCGCGTTCGTACGACAGGTCCGGGCTGCGGCGGGCGTCGCCGTCGGCGTCGTCGGCGCGGATCAGGTACAGCGCGGACTCCGCGCCCCGGGGGCAGGTGGCCCCGGCCCAGTAGGCGCTGCGGCCCAGGCGGCCCGCGGGCTTCTCGGCGGGGGTGACGTTCTCGTAGTCGTAGTCACGGGTGAACTGGGAGCGGGCGTCCTCCGCGTACGGGCCGTAGTACGCCTCCAGCCGGTAGCGCGGGGAGCCGTCCCGGGCACCGAGCGCGCAGGTCTCGCGGGGCGCGCCCTCGCGGGCGGTCTCCCGGGCGGTGGAGACGGCGGAGCGGGCGGCCGTCGGGACCCCGGCGCAGGTGCCCTCGGCCCCGATGAGCGGTTCGTACTCGTCCTCGTTGACCGGGAGGTCGACCCCGCGCACCGGCTTCCCCAGCCGCGCCCCGCAGTCCCAGTGGTCGTCGGCGGCCTCGGCGGTGGCGGTGGCGGTGCGGACGAAGTCGGGGCGTGCGGCGGGGTCGTCGAGGGTGATGTCGCGGCCGAGCACCGTGTCGACGGTGATCAGCAGGGAGTCGCCGCCCTTGGCGCACGGGAGCAGTACGGCGGTGGTGGCCTCGCCGTCCTCACCGTCGCCGAGCCGGGCGCTGTCGGTGGCGAAGAGTCCGGACCAGCCGTGACCGAGCGGGACGGGCAGGGTGTCGCGGGCCGGTACGGCGGCGTAGAGCTCACCCGTGCCGTACTCGTCCTCCGGCCGGGGCGACCCCGCGATGCTCACCGTCAGGCTGCCGGTCCCCTCGGCCTTCACCTCGCAGCGCACGGACAGGGAGTTGCCGCGCCCGCTCCGGCCCGTGCCGCCGAAGGACCCCTCGGTGCGATTGGTGACCTCCACATCGCCGTCGCCGAGTACGGCGCGGACGTCGTCGACCGGGAGCACCCCGTCACACGCCTCGTCCAGCGCCCGGTCCCCGCTGCCCGCGAACCAGACGATCACTCCCGCGAGGGCGGCCAGCGCCACCGCGACGGCCACCAGGGCGCGCGACCGCCGCCGGGGGAGCCACCGTGGGATCAGTGCCACTGCTCCACCTCTCCGAGCACCTTGGTGTCACGGCACCCGGCCGTCCTCGGCCAGGCGTCGTCGCTCCGCAGATAGCGGTCCAGTACCGCGCGGACGGCCCGGGACATGCGGGCGCGGTCCTTCGCGCCGAGGACGGCGGTCTCCCCGTCGTCGAAGCGGACCTCGGGGAGGACGGACACCCGGTGATAGGTGGCCCGGCCGCCGCACACCGACCGCGCCCACAGGGCGATTTGGGGGCGCGAGGCGTAGGAGGAGATGCGGTCCTCGCCCCGGTCGCCGCGGGCGGAGCCGTCCTGCGGCACGGTGCCCCGCTCCTCGTCCACGCCCCAGCCCGGCACATGGCCCTCGCGCTCGTACGCGTCGTACGCGGACCGGCCGAGGATCCCCGACCAGCTGGCCGCCTCCACACCGGTGATCTCCCACTCCTCCGGGGAGGCGCCGTCGTTCTCCTCGGCCTCCTCGTCCCAGTCGCCGACGCAGGCGCTCAGCGCGCCGGACTCCTGGAGGTCGCCGAGGGTGGTCCAGCGGCCGGACTTCACCCCGAGCGGCGCGGGGTCGCCGATCCAGCGGCACTTGCGCAGATCGCGGCCGGGTTCATCGATCCGCTCCGGCCGCCACCGGCCCTTCCTGGTGTGGGCCTCGTAGGTGTCCAGCACCTCGGCCGGCATCGGCAGCGGGGCGCCACCGCAGTGCTGGGAGGCGGTGATGGCGTTGGCGACGTGGACGGCGGTGCGGAATCCGGCGAGGGCGGCGGCGCGCTCGCGGCCGCTCCGGTCCGGCCCGCCCCCGTCACCCGCGTCGTCCCCGTCGGTGACCCGGGCCCGGACGTAGAGATCGGTGGTGGGACGGGTGCGTCCGGCCAGTCCGTTCCGGCAGTCGGCCACCAGCCAGGCGCCGTGGCGCCCGTACTGGCCGGTGGTGCCGGGTGCCACGAAGGTGCCCTCGCCACCGTTGGGTTCGAGCAGTTCCCGGGTCTTCGTCTCCTCGGGCACACCGGAGACCAGCGCTTCGGCGTGGACCGTGACCCCGTGGCCGTCACCCCAGGACAGCGTGCAGTCCAGCAGGGAGCGGCTGTCCTGGCCCGGCGCCAGCATCGTGCCGTACTGCCGCAGTTCGCCCTGGTGGCCGTCGGGCGCCCGGGGCGCCAGGTCGCGGTAGGGCAGGGTGCCGTCGCACGCCTTCTTCAACTGGGCCCGGTTGGCGGCACGATGACCGCCCTCGCCGCCCCGGGTGGCCAGTACGACCCCCACGACCAGTGCCGTGATGACCACGATGAGGACCGTGTGGCGCAGCCACCCGCGATCCGGTAAACCCCGCATCCCGCCCGTACTCCTTCGTCCCCCCTGATCAAGCGTTCCCCACGATCAGGTGTCCCCCGTGGTCAGGTCTGCCCCGGCGTTCACGGACCCGGCGGCTTCCCTGATCGCGGGGACAGTACCAGAGGGGACGGGGGGTCAGCGGCGCGCCCCGGAGACCACCGGGTCGAAACGGAAGACCTGCCCCGATTCGCCCTCCCGGCAGGGGAGTTGGACCACATGGGCCCAGGGTTCCGCGGTGCCGCCCGGCACCGTCAGACAGTAGCCGGTGTGGACCGGCCGCAGCCGGTATCCGGTGGCCGGGCGGGCGACGGCCTCCAGCCGGAACTTCTCACCCGCGCCCCGGGAGCCGCATACGGCGTCGACGAGGAAGGCCCCCTCGACCGTCCGCCCGCCGGCGATCCCGGTACAGCCGGAGCCGTCCTCCTGGTGCCGGGCGGCGATCCGCCAGTAGCCGCCGTCCAGCCGCTCGAGGGAGAAGGCGGGGCGGTCGTCCCCGCAGGGCGCCTGGTAGACCCAGTCGGTGGGCTCGTCCGCGCGCTCGGACAGGCACTGCCCGGAGTGGGCGGCCCGGATGCGGTACGCCCCGGGGACGGGGGCGGGCAACGCGGCGCCGGAGGTCGAAGCCATGGAGTCCGACCGCTGCCCCGCGCCCTCCTGCCGCTTGCCCGCCGACGTCCCGCCGTGGTGGCTGCCGCGGGTGGTGACCGCGATGGCCACGACGGTGGCGGTCAGCGCCAGCACGGAGAGCAGGGTCACCGCGCGGGAGCGGCGTAAGGAGGACAGGCCGAGCAGGCCGTCCGGGGGCTCCGGCGGGCCGCCGCCATCGTCGTCGTCCCGGTCCGCGCGGACCCGGTACGGAACGATCACGGTGGCGGGGACGACGGTGCGGGCACGGGCGGGGACCGGTCCGCCGCCCGGCGCGGTGCGGGCCGCCAGGTCCGCCCGGACCGACAGCCAGACGGTGAGCTCGGCGGGGCCGACCCCGCAGGCCCGGACGAACGCGGCCACCAGATCCTCGCCCGGCAGCGCGGCACACCCCAGCACTCCGGCGAGGGTGGTGCGCGGCAGCGGCTCCCCGGCCGCCTCGGCGCGCGCCGCCAACTCCCGGTCGGTCAGGCGCGACCAGTCCTTGAGCGCCCGCATCCGGGCGGTGAACTCCTCGGGGCTCCGGGCGTGTTGTGGATCCGGAGCGCTGACGACCTGGGCCATCTGTGGTTCTCCCCCGCCGCTGTGTCCCGGCGCTGCCCGGGACGGGTCCGGGGTGTGTCCCGGACACGGGAACAGCCTTGTTCACCCACGCCGATTGTTCAAGGGTGAACTTCGTCGACGGATGAAAAAGGAGCGGCGGCCGTAACCGATCCGCGCGGAAACGGTTACGGCCGCCGTCGTGGGCGTCCGAACGGGCTCAGAAGACCGACTCGGCCTCGTCCATGCGGTCCACCGGAACGGTCTTCAGCTCGGTGACCGCGTCCGCGATCGGCACCATGGCGATGTCCGTGCCGCGCAGTGCGGTCATCATGCCGAAGTCACCTCGGTGCGCGGCCTCGACGGCGTGCCAGCCGAAGCGGGTGGCGAGCACCCGGTCGTACGCGGTGGGGGTACCGCCGCGCTGCACATGGCCGAGGATCACCGGGCGGGCCTCCTTGCCCAGGCGCCGCTCCAGCTCGGCCGCCAGGCGGTTGCCGATCCCGGCGAAGCGCTCGTGGCCGTACTGGTCGATCTCGCCCTTCTGGTAGTCCATCGCGCCCTCGGCGGGGTGCGCGCCCTCGGCCACACAGATGACCGCGAACTTCTTACCGCGGGAGAAGCGCTCCTCGACCATCTTGACCAGGGCGTCGACCTCGAAGGGCCGCTCCGGCAGACAGATGCCGTGGGCACCGCCCGCCATACCGGACTCCAGGGCGATCCAGCCCGCGTGCCGCCCCATGACCTCGACGACCATCACCCGCTGATGCGATTCGGCGGTGGTCTTCAGCCGGTCCATGGCCTCGGTGGCGACACCGACGGCGGTGTCGAAGCCGAAGGTGCGGTCGGTGGAGGAGATGTCGTTGTCGATGGTCTTGGGAACGCCGACGATGGGCAGCCCCGCGTCCGAGAGCATCCGGGCGGCGGTGAGGGTGCCCTCGCCGCCGATCGGGATCAGCACATCGATGCCGTAGTCACGGGCGTGGTCCCTGGAGGTCTCGCACGCCTCGCGCAGCCGGGCCCGCTCCAGCCGGGAGGAGCCGAGGATGGTGCCCCCGCGGGAGAGGATGCCGCCGACGTCGTCGAGGTCCAGCTTGCGGTGGCGGCCGTCGAGGAGGCCCTTGAACCCGTCCTCGAACCCGATCACCTCGTCACCGTGACCGGCCACCGCGCGATGGACGACCGAACGGATCACAGCGTTGAGGCCGGGGCAGTCGCCGCCTGCGGTGAGAACTCCGATGCGCATCGTGCTGTGTCTCCTGCTCCCTACGGGTAGATCTGAGCCAGTCCGATTGTTTCATGGGCTGGGTAGTGCTGTATCCCTCGTACTGGCGAGCGCCTTAACGACGGCCGCAGGTATTGTCAAGAGGACTGGGCCATACAATGTGGTCAATTTGCGTCCGAAGGACGTACGCCAGGACAACACCGAAGAACGCCGAGGAAACGGAGATCACGCGTGACGCGCAGCGTGTACGTGACCGGGATCGAACGTGGCGACGGGCGCCAGGTCGTCGAACTGGGGGTCATGGAGCTCCTGACCCGCCACGTCGACCGGGTCGGGGTGTTCCGGCCCCTGGTGCACGACGACCCCGACCGGCTCTTCGACCTGCTGCGGGCCCGCTACCGGCTGAGCCAGTCCCCCGGGTCGGCCCTCGGTATGACGTACGAGGAGGCGGCCCGCCTCCAGGCCGAGCGGGGCTCCGACGAGCTGGTGTCACGGCTGGTCGGCCGGTTCCACGAGGTGGCCCGGGAGTACGAGTACGTCCTGGTGCTGGGCAGTGACTACGCTGCCACCAGCCTCCCCGACGAGCTGGGGCTCAACGCCCGGCTGGCCAATGAGTTCGGCGCCTCGGTGATCACCGTGGTGGGCGGCCAGAACCAGACGGCGGAGTCGGTCGGCGCCGAGGCGCACAACGCCTACCGCGCCTACGAGGCCCAGGGCTGTGACGTGGTCGCCGTGGTGGTCAACCGGGTCGCCCCCGAGGACCGCGAGGCGATCGCCGGCCGGCTGGACTCCCGGCTGCCGGTCCCCTGCTACGCACTGCCCGAGGACGGTTCGCTGTCGGCGCCCACCGTCTCGCAGATCGTCCGCACCCTGGGCGCCGAGGTACTGCTCGGCGATCACGGCGGACTGTCGAGGGACGTCCGCGACTTCGTCTTCGGCGGCGCCATGCTGCCCAGCTTCCTGCCCGCGCTCACCGAGGGCTGTCTGGTGGTGACGCCCGGGGACCGCGCCGATCTGATCGTGGGCGCGCTGGCCGCGCACAGCGCGGGCGCCCCGGCCATCGCCGGAGTGCTGCTCACCCTGGACGAGCGGCCGGGCCCGGACATCCTGGCGCTCGCCTCCCGGCTGGCCCCGGGCACCCCGGTGGTGTCGGTGGCGGGCGGGTCCTTCCCGACCGCGGCCGAGCTGTTCGCGATCGAGGGCAAGCTCAACGCGGGCGCGCCGCGCAAGGCGGAGACCGCGCTCGGCCTCTTCGAGCGGCACGTGGACACCGCGGCGCTCACCGAGCGGATCGCGGTGGCCCGCTCCGGCCGGGTCACCCCGATGATGTTCGAGCACGAGCTGATCGAGCGCTCCCGTTCGCAGCGGCGCCGGGTGGTCCTCCCCGAGGGCACCGAGGAGCGGGTGCTGCGGGCGGCCGATGTGCTGCTGCGCCGGGACGTCTGCGACCTCACCCTGCTCGGCGAGGAGGACGCGGTCCGCAAGCGCGCCGCCGAGCTGGGCATCCAGCTCGCGGACGCCGATGTGGTCGATCCGCAGACCTCACCGCTGCGGGAGCGCTTCGCCGAGAACTACGCGGAGCTGCGCGCCCACAAGGGCGTCTCCTACGAGCTGGCCTACGACGTGGTGGCCGACGTCTCCTACTTCGGCACCCTGATGGTGCAGGAGGGGCTGGCCGACGGCATGGTCTCCGGCGCGGTGCACTCCACCGCCGCCACCATCCGGCCCGCCTTCGAGATCATCAAGACCGCGCGGGGCGCCCACATCGTCTCGTCGGTGTTCTTCATGTGCCTGGCCGACCGGGTGCTGGTCTACGGCGACTGCGCGGTCAACCCCGACCCCGACGCCGAGCAGCTCGCGGACATCGCCATCCAGTCGGCGACCACCGCCGCCCAGTTCGGGGTCGAGCCGAGGATCGCGATGCTCTCGTACTCCACCGGCACCTCCGGCTCCGGCGCCGATGTGGACAAGGTCCGCAAGGCCACCGAGCTGGTGCGGGAGCGCCGCCCCGATCTGCTGGTCGAGGGCCCCATCCAGTACGACGCCGCGGTGGACGCGGCGGTGGCGGCGACCAAGCTGCCCGACTCCGAGGTGGCGGGCAAGGCCACCGTGCTGATCTTCCCGGACCTGAACACCGGCAACAACACCTACAAGGCCGTCCAGCGCTCGGCGGGCGCCGTCGCGGTCGGCCCGGTGCTCCAGGGTCTGCGCAAGCCGGTGAACGACCTGTCCCGCGGGGCACTCGTCCAGGACATCGTCAACACCGTCTCCATCACCGCCATCCAGGCGCAGTCCCCGGCGTCCCCGACCTCCACGTCCCCGACACAGAAGGTGCAGTCCGCGTGAACGGCTCCCGCGTCCTCGTCCTCAACTCCGGCTCCTCTTCGGTGAAGTACCAGCTGCTGGACATGGCTGACGGCACCCGGCTCGCCTCCGGCCTCGTCGAGCGCATCGGGGAGGGCCCGGTCGCCGACCACGCGGCCGCCCTCAAGCAGGTCGCCGAGGAGCTGGCCCGGCAGGACCTGGGGCTGGACTCACCGGAGCTGGCGGCGGTCGGCCACCGGGTGGTGCACGGCGGCACCCGGTTCACCGAGCCCGCACTGATCACCGATGAGGTGGTCGAGGAGATCGAGAAGCTGATCCCGCTGGCCCCGCTGCACAACCCGGCCAATGTCACCGGGATCAAGGTGGCCCGTGAGCTGCGCCCGGACCTGCCGCAGGTCGCGGTGTTCGACACGGCGTTCCACTCGACGATGCCGGAGTCCGCCGCGCGCTACGCCGTCGACGTGGACACCGCCGACCGGTTCGGGGTGCGCCGCTACGGCTTCCACGGCACCTCGCACGCCTATGTCTCCCGCGCCACCGCCGCCCTGCTGGACCGGGACGTGTCCGAGGTCAACACCATCGTGCTGCACCTGGGCAACGGGGCCAGCGCCTCGGCCGTGCGCGGCGGGGTGTGCGTGGACACCTCGATGGGGCTCACCCCGCTGGAGGGCCTGGTCATGGGCACCCGCTCGGGCGATCTGGACGCGGCGGCGATCTTCCACCTGTCCCGGGTGGGCGGGATGTCCATCGACGAGATCGACACCCTGCTGAACAAGCGCAGCGGACTGCTGGGGCTGTGCGGGGACAACGACATGCGGGAGATCGGCCGCCGGATGGGCGAGGGCGACGCCGAAGCACAGCTCGCCTTCGACATCTACATCCACCGGCTGCGGAAGTATGTGGGCGCGTACACCGCGGTACTCGGCCGGGTGGACGCCATCGCCTTCACCGCCGGCGTGGGGGAGAACTCCGCGGCGGTCCGGGAGGCGGCGATGCGCGGGCTCACCGCGTTCGGTGTCGAGGTGGACGCGGTGCGCAACGCGCTGCGCGGCTCCGGGGCGCGGCTGATCTCCACCGAGAACAGCCGGGTCGCGGTGGCCGTGGTGCCCACCGATGAAGAGCTGGAGATCGCCAGCCAGACGTTCGACCTGGTCAGCGACTAGCCGTCGTTTTGTTGTCGGTCCTTCTCCGGCCTGAAATATTCCGCTCCGAAACAAACCGATAGGATCAGCCTCATGCGCCGTTCCAAAATCGTCTGCACCCTGGGCCCCGCCGTCGACTCCTACGACCAGCTGAAGTCGCTGATCGAGGCCGGGATGAACGTGGCCCGATTCAATATGAGCCACGGGAGTCACGCGGAGCACGAGGAGCGGTACCACCGCGTCCGCAAGGCGTCCGAGGAGACCGGCCGCGCCGTGGGCGTGCTGGCCGACCTCCAGGGCCCCAAGATCCGCCTGGAGACCTTCGCCGACGGTCCGGTGGAGCTGGTCCGCGGTGACGAGTTCATCATCACCACCGAGGACGTCCCCGGTGACCGGACCATCTGCGGCACCACCTACAAGGGGCTGCCGGGCGATGTGTCCAAGGGCGACCAGGTCCTGATCAACGACGGCAACGTGGAGCTGCGGGTCACCGCGGTCGAGGGTCCGCGGGTGCGGACCATCGTGATCGAGGGCGGGGTGATCTCCGATCACAAGGGGATCAACCTGCCGGGCGCGGCGGTCAACGTCCCGGCGCTGTCCGAGAAGGACGTCGAGGACCTGAAGTTCGCCCTGGGCCTGGGCTGCGACATGGTCGCGCTGTCCTTCGTCCGGGACGCGGCCGACGTCCGCGACGTCCACCGGGTGATGGACGAGGTGGGCCGCCGGGTGCCGGTGATCGCCAAGGTCGAGAAGCCGCAGGCGGTCGCCAATATGACCGAGGTCGTCGATGCCTTCGACGCCGTGATGGTGGCCCGCGGCGACCTGGCGGTGGAGTACCCGCTGGAGAAGGTCCCGATGGTGCAGAAGCGGCTGATCGAGCTGTGCCGCCGGAACGCCAAGCCGGTGATCGTGGCGACCCAGATGATGGAGTCGATGATCACCAACTCCCGCCCCACCCGCGCCGAGGCGTCCGATGTCGCCAACGCGATCCTGGACGGCGCGGACGCGGTCATGCTCTCCGCCGAGTCCTCGGTCGGCTCGTACCCGATCGAGACCGTGAAGACGATGTCCCGGATCGTCCAGGCCGCCGAGGAGGAGCTGCTCTCCCGCGGTCTCCAGCCGCTGGTGCCGGGCAAGAAGCCGCGTACACAGGGCGGCTCGGTCGCCCGCGCGGCCTGCGAGATCGCCGACTTCCTGGGCGCCAAGTCGCTGGTGGCCTTCACCAAGTCCGGTGACACCGCCCGGCGGCTCTCCCGCTACCGCGCCCAGCAGCCGATCCTGGCCTTCACCACCGACGCCGCGACCCGTAACCGGCTGACCCTCAGCTGGGGCGTGGAGTCCTTCGTGGTGCCCTACGTCGAGAACACCGACGCCATGGTGGACCTGGTCGATGCCGAACTGCTGAAGCTGGGCCGCTACTCCGCGGGCGACACCATGATCATCACTGCTGGTTCACCCCCCGGCGTCCCCGGCACCACCAACATGGTGCGGGTGCACCACCTGGGCGGCGAGGGACAGTAACCCCCTCCCCCACCGCGCGCGGACGGCGAACGGCCGGACTCCCCCGGGAGCCCGGCCGTCGGCGTCTGACCGGCGGGCCTCAGCTCATGGCCCAGACATA
This sequence comes from Streptomyces sp. NPDC045899, assembly GCF_056431485.1. Lineage (NCBI taxonomy): Bacteria > Bacillati > Actinomycetota > Actinomycetes > Kitasatosporales > Streptomycetaceae > Streptomyces > Streptomyces sp. NPDC045899. The sequence goes on along the minus strand of NZ_JBWKKP010000007.1, from coordinate 190,970 downwards.
GCGGTCGTCGTCGAAGCGCCGCGGCGGGCCCTGGCCTTCCGCGAACAGCTCGGCGACCACCGCCGCGTCCACCGTCTGCGCACCGTCGGTCAGCCGGACCCGGGCCCCGGCCTCGTCCAGCACCTCGATGGCCTTGCCCGGCAGCACCCGGCCGGGGAGGTGGCGGACGGTGAGGGTGACGGCGGCCTCCAGGGCGTCATCGGTGATGGAGACGGCGTGGTGACGCTCGTACTCGGGGCGCAGCAGCCGCAGGATGGCCACCGTGTCGTCGAGGGACGGCTCACCCACCGGGACCGGCTGGAAGAACGTCTCCAGCGCGGGCCGGTGCGCGGCCGGTTCGACCACCGCGATCACCCGGACCCCGGACTCCCGCAGCGCGGACAGGGTGTCGGACCCCTCGGCCAGATCGGCGTCGTCGAGGAAGAGCACGGTGGTGGCGGGATCGCGCAGCTCCGCCAGCGCCGTACGCAGCTGACCCGGGTGGACGGCGCGCAGCCGCACTCCGGAGAGCCCCGCCGGCGCCTCATCACCGGCCAGCCTCTGGGCCAGCCCCATGACGATCGACGTCCGGCCGACGCCCGGCTTCCCCACCAGCAGCGCACAGTTGCGGGACTTGCGCATCAGCACCTGCATCAGACGCTGGATCTCCCGCTCCCGCCCGGCCACCGGATCGAGCCGCGACCGCCGCGCGGCCTCGGTGAGATCGCGCGAGGCGGTCACCGGCGGCTCCGCGGGCACGGGTGGTTCCGGTACGGACGGCTCCTGCTCCTGCGCCGTCGGCGGAGCGGTGATGAGCCGCACGACCCGCTCACGCACCCGCCGGGGGCCGTCCTCGCCGAGGAGGCCGATGAGGAGCTGCACGGCCACCCCCTCGCCCTCGCGCATCAGCCCCAGCAGCAGATGCTCCACACCGATGTAGCGGTGGTCGAGGGTGGCGGCCTCCCGCAGGGCGAGCTCCAGCACCTTCTTGATGCGTGGAGTGAAGGGGAGATGGCCGGTGGGGGTCTCGGTGCCAGGCCCGATGATCTCCACGATCCGGCCGTGCGCCCACGCGTGCGACGCTCCCAGGCTCTCCAGGGCCGAACCGGCCACGCCCCCCGCCGTGAGCAGGCCCAGCAACAGGTGCTCGCCGCCGATGTAGTTGTGCTTCAGGCCCCGCGCCTCTTCCTGCGCGGACACCACGGCCCGGCGGGCGCGGTCGGTGTAGAGCTCGAACTGGAAACCGCTGGACCGGGTCTGTACGACGGGGGCCGGGGCGACCGGCTCCTGCTCCTGCGTCGCAGGACCCTGCGCCTCCGGGGCGGAGAGCGGTTCGAGCGCGCGCACGGAGTTGCGAAGGCCCTCCAGAGTGGTGCCGAAGGACCGCAGCACCTGGGCCGCGGCCCCTTCGCCCTCCCGCATCAGCCCGAGCAGCAGATGCTCGGTACCGATGTGGCCGACCCCCAGCTGGAGGGCTTCGCGCAGCGAGAGCTCCAGCACCTTCTTGGCACCTGAGGTGAAGGGGATATAGCCCGTGGGAGCCACCGCGCCGCGCTCCATGATCTGTTCCGTACGGGCCCGCACCGCGTCCGGGGCGACCCCGGCCGCCTCCAGGGCCTGGAGACCCGGGGTACCGGCGACGGCGAACACACCGAGCAGGAGGTGCTCGGTGCCGATGTAGTCGTGGTGGAAGCGCCGGGCCTCCTCCTGGGCGACCACGACGGCGCGCCGCGCGGTGTCGGTGAACCGCTCGAACATCAACTCACCTCGCGGAGCAGGGCGGACAGATCGCTCAGCGCCCGCCGGGTGTGCGGATGGTCCGCGCCGAGGATCCGCTCACGGTCGGCGGCCAGTTCGCGCAGCAGGGCCTCCGCCTCGTCCGGCTCCCCGGAGCGCGCCAGGTTGTGGGCCAGGACGTGCCGGGTGCGCAGGGTGTGGACGTCGTCCGGGCCGAGCACCCGCCGCCGGTCGATCAGCAGCAGCCGCAGCATCTTGACCGCCTCCGGACGCCGACCGGACTCGCCCAGGTTGACGGCGAGGAACTGGCGGCTGCGCAGGGTGTCCGGATGGTCGGCGCCGAGCAGAGTCCGCTGCCGGGCGTGGATCTCACCCAGCGTCCGGGCTGCCCCCGCCGGGTCCCCGGCCCCGCCGAGGCTGTGCGCGAGCCATTGGCGGCCGCGCAGCGTCTCCTCGTGGTCCGCGCCCAACAGCGTCCGCTGCTCCTCCAGGAGGACGTTCAGCGCGTCGGCCGCCTCCTGGTACCGCCCGGCCTCGCACAGCGCCACGGCCGCCTCGTGGCGGGCCCACCGGGCGCGGTCGGCACTCAGCCCGTGGGCGCGGTTGCGGCCGAGGGCGAGCAGGGCCGCGGTACGGCTGCCGCGCTGGAGCGGTTCGGGCAGCCCTTCGACGTCCATGGTGTGCTGGAGCCGCCGGTAGAGCTCGTCGATGCTGAGCAGTTCGGGCCCGTCCGCCACTCCCTCGCGCAGCAGCCGGACCAGCCGTCCGGTGAACGCCGTGTTCTCCTCGCCGTCCAGCACCAGGGAGACCGCGTCGTCCGGGGAGGAGGCCATCACATAGGTGCCCGCGACCTCGACCTGTCCCGCCACGGTGGTCCGCGGTGCGGCCATGGTGCCGCTGAGCGCCCGGCCGGAGAAGCAGCTGTCGAGGATGATGACCTTGGAGGCGGCGGGGCTGTCCAGCACCACATCACGCAGTTTGCGGTACTCCAGCGAGCCGAACTCCGGCCGGGCCCAACGGCTCTTGGCCAGGGACAGGTACAGGTCGTGGCGCTTGGGTCCGATCAGACCGTGTCCGACGTAATGGACCAGCAGCAGGTCCTCCGCCCGGTGCGCGGCCTCCCACAGCGCGTCCCCGACCTCGTCGAGGTCCCCGCTGTCCAGCAGTACCGTGCAGTGCTCGGGGCGGACGGCCCCGTAGGCGGCGTCGGTCAGGGTGGCCTCCAGGTCCCGCACCGTCCGCCGCACGGCCGGGAGATCCGGCAGCTCGGGGTCGGCGTAGGTGCTGGTGCCGATCAGGACCACCCGGGAGCGCTCGGGGTCGGGCAGCCGCACCGTCTACTCCCGCTCTTCGCGCAGCGCCTCGCGGAGGATCTCCTCCACCGCGGCCTTGCTCACCTGTTTCGCCTCGATGTCGATATGTCGGCCGTCAGGGGCGTGCACCTTGATCCGGAGGTCGGACCTCCGGGGCTGCGACAGCCAGGCGCCCACCGCCCCGGCCAGTACGGGAAGCAGGCCGCCCGCGCCGACCGAGACCACCAGCAACTCGGCGACCGCGCCCATCTGTCCCCGCCGCGGGGGCGCCGCCCTGGGCCGCACCCGGCCCGCCAGCCGGGGTTCGCCCCGCAGCCAGTCGGCGAGCGATTCCAGCCCCGCGCCCGCGTCCGCGCCCTCGACCGAGATCCAGTTCTCCACCCGCTGCCCCCGCTTCCCCCGCAGCGCACTCCCGAGCGACATGGAGCGCGTTCGTTCGGACACTCAAGGTAATCATAGGCCGCGTCGGACACGAATGCGCCCGTGGGCACCAACTGCGCAACGGAGTTGGTGCCCACGGGCGCTCCCTCCCGGAAGAGGGTTTTCGCGGCTCCCGAACGGGTCTGTGTGGTCGCGGGGTCATTCCCCGGTCTTGTAGACGCGCATCCCCGGAATGGTCAGATCGCCGCCGAACTGACCGGCCTGCTTGACGGTGACCTTGGTGAAGAAGATCTCCGGGAGGTTGAGCGGCGGGGGGCTCTTCGGGCTGAAGGTGATCGGGATGATGCCCAGCAGGTTGCCCGACAGCTCCTCGGTGTACATCGTCACCGTGCCGTTCTCGATGTCCGAGGTGGAACCCTCACGCGCCTGCACATGCGTGGTGGTGCCGCCCGGCCCGATGACCGTCTGGTGCAGGTCCTTGATGCCGATGCCCTTGGCGGTGAACTTGAGGACCTTCTTGACCTTGCCGCTGTAGGTCTTGACCTCCACGATGCCCTTGTAGTCCAGGCCGTGCAGGCTCAGCATGCTGCTCTTGAGCGTCCAGGGCTCGTCGGGCAGCAGGCTGGGGGTCGGGTCGGTCTCGGCGTTCTTGTAGGCGTCGGCGTCGAACTCCGGACACGGGAAGGCGTCCTTGCCGTCCTTGTCGCCGGACTCCGAGGCGGACGGGGAGGCCGAGGGCGTGGCCTTCTCGGCCTCGTCCTTGGTGTCCTCGACCGTCTTCTTCGCCTTGTCGACGGCGTCCTTCGCACTGTCGCCGGCCTCGTCCACCGTGTCCTTGACCGCGTCGGCGGGCTTCTCGGACGACGGATCGGCGGACGGGGTGGGCGTGCTGGACTCCGACGGACTCGGCGAGGTGCTCGGCTCCGCCGGCTCCTCGTCCTCCTCGTCGTCGGGGGTGAAGATGTCGCGCAGCTTGTCCCCGAGACCCAGCGGGTCGAGCGGGTTGTCGGACTCCGACGGGCTCGGTGTGGAACTCGGCTCCCCGGACTCGTCATCGTCCTCGGAGGCGGAACCGGACGGGTCCGGCTCGGGCGTGGACGTCTCCTCCGTCGGGGTCGGCGCGGGGTCCGGCTTCTGTGCCGGAGTGTCGCCGTTCCCCGTGGAGCCGGAGCTGTCCCCGGACCCCTCGGTGCCCTCGGACCCCGCCGGATCCTTGGTGCCCGCCTCGTCCTTCTCGTCCTCGGCGCCCTTCTCGTCCTTGGCGTCCTTGTCCGCCTCATCGGGCTGGGACACACACGGCCCGGCCTTGTAGCGGTCCTCGGGCCGGGGACTCGCCGAGGCGAGCTGAGGCGTCAGCCCCATGCCCATGAGCACGGCGGTGGGCATCGCGGCCAACGCTATGGCCTTGCCCGCGGGTACCTGAAGGCGAGTGAGCATCGACTTCTTGGGCGCCGCGTGGCGTGGTCCCGTTCTCGCCCGGCGCGCGCCCGCGCCCTCCGCCTGCTCCTCGTCACCCCGCACGGTGCCTCCCATTGGTGGATTCCTGGTCCGGTGCGGCCCCGGCCCCAGCCGGTTCCGGCACGCTGTCACCGTCCTCGTCGCCCGTCGGCGCGGCACCCGATCCCTTGGCCGGCTGGGCCGAGGGAGTCTCGCCCGGCGCCCAGGCGACGCTCATCCCGCCGCCGAACAGGGCGAGCAGGAATCCCATCAGGAAGCCGCCGATGTTGGACACGGGCAGCGACACCAGGCCGAGCAGGATCGAGGCGACTCCGGCGAACACCCGTACGACGGGCTGGAACCACATGGTGAGGCCCAGGATCACCAACAGCACACCGATGATCAGCGACGCGGATCCGGCGGTGGTGGACAGGTTGATGGTGAACCCGCCCGCGCTGAGGCTGTTGTACGGGAAGTACATGATCGGCAGTCCGGCCAGCAGGGTCAGCAGCCCCGCCCAGAACGGGCGCTGCCAGCGCCATTCCCGGAAGGACCTCCGCAGGCGGCCGATACGGTCACGCGCCCCCGGCGACTCGGCACTCATTGAAAACAGCTCCCTGGGGCTGGCGATCTGCGATCGCGGTTCTACAGCGGTACTCGTTGCGCGGTGCCTCCGCGCGCGACTGGGCGATGCCGGGTGAGGGGCAGCGCCGCGGCCCCCCACCCTCCAGCTCAGCGCGTCAGAAGCACTCGTTCTTGCCCTTGCTGACCTTCATCGAAAGGCCGGAGAGCTTGAACGTGCCCGCGCTGGTCGCCCAGGCGGTCTGCTTCACATCGGTCAGCGTGGCCGAGTCGGCCTCCTGGGCGAAGGAACCAGGAAGGGCCTTGTCGCCCTTCTTGATGCCCGGGCCCTTGGTCGAATCGCCCGCCGCGACACCGATGTTGATCCCGCGGAACGTGGCATCCGCGTCCAGCTGGTCCAGGTCGATGAAGAGGTTCTTCGCCTCGACCTGCTTGCTGCCGTTACCGGCCGACAGCTTCAGCGACACATCGCCGAAGACCGGGACCGGGATGACGACCGACTGGCACAGACCCTTGATCTTGGCGTTCTTGAACGCCGAGACCGCGACGGGGATGGTCTTCCCGCCGTGCTGTGTGTCAAGGGCGCCGTACTGAACGAAGCCCTTACCGTCGAGCCGGTCGGCCGTGACCTTGAACTGCTGGCCGGACACGTTGAACGAAGCCGCGAGCGCACCCTGGGACAGGGCGACGCCGATCGCGGCCGTGGCAGCAACGCTCGGCACCATGACTACGGCGAACCGCTTCCATCTGGTCCCGCCACGAGCCAGAGACTCCATGACTTTCCTCCTTCTCGGACGTACATCTCCGGCCGGGGTCGTGACCCCGGACCTGGGATGGGAGAAGTGCTACGTCCTCGGGAAGGAGAGCGCCCACGTCTCACAGGCGCTTACCGCACCCGTGTACACCGGCGATCACCCCCGAGCGACAACCACTGGCCACGCTTCTCGCGCAACCTCCTGGACAGGCCCTGCCTGTTGGGGCAGGGACCCCCCTGTCCAAGGCCGGCGCCACTGCCGCCGACCTACTCGGTGGGGACCCAACCACGCCGTGGCGCCGACCGGATGCCGGGCTACGGGGGGATGGACCGAGCTTGGCCGATCGTGGTCCATTCGGGGCCGGGGCACAAGGGGTTCGTTACTAGCGAGTAACGGACGGATAACCGTCATGCGGCCAGACGGTCGCGGCCGGGTACGCAGGGTCGCGGTCAAGTGACCGGAAAGGGCGGGAGATTTACTCCAAGACCGGACAAACCACAGGGGTGCATTTACTGGCAGTAACAGCGACCGCGTTTACCAAGTTTTGGTAAAGAGCGGTCGCTGTCTCGTTTGAGGAGGCCGAGGTCAGAACAGCACGCGCGCCAACGCACTACGCGCAGTGACCACTCGGGGATCCTCACCGCCGATCACATCGAAGAGACCGAGGAGATGGAGCCGTGCCTTCTCCCGGTCCTCACCCACCGTCTTCCGAACCGCCTCCACCAAGCGCCCGAAGGCGTCCTCCACATGACCGCCCACCAGGTCCAGGTCGGCCGCGGCGATCTGGGTGGATACGTCCCCCGGGTGGTCCGCGGCGGCCTTGCGCACCGTCTGCGCGTCCACGCCCTGGACCCGCTCCAGCAACTCCGCCTGCGCCAGACCCAGCTTGGCCTCGCTGTTGGCGGGGTCGTCCGAGAGCACATTGCGGTACGCCTGGACGGCACCGCCCAGATCGCCCGCGTCCAGCGCCTCGTGGGCCGCGGCGAGCGCGGCGTCATGCGGCGAGACGGGCTGCGGCGGGGCGGACTGCTCCGCCTCCGCGTCCCCGGCGCCGCCTTCGACCGGTGTACCCACGATGCCGAACTGCTGCTCCGCGGCCTGGATCAGCTGGTCCAGCACCTGGCGGATCTGGGCCTCCGGCGCGGCCCCCTGGAAGAGGGGCACCGGCTGGCCCGCGATCACCGCGAAGACCGCGGGGATCCCCTGGACGCCGAACTGCTGGAACAGCATCTGGTTGGCGTCGACGTCGATCTTCGCGAGCACGAACCGTCCCGCGTACTCACCGGCCAGCTTCTCCAGGATCGGACCGAGCTGCTTGCACGGCTCGCACCACTCGGCCCAGAAGTCGATGACGACCGGTACCTCGGTGGAGCGCTGGAGGACGTCCTGCTGAAAACCGGCCTCGTCGACATCGAAGACCAGACGCGTGGGCGCGGGCGCGCCGCCGGAGCGGGCCGCGTCGGCCCGCGCCTTCTCCGCCTTCTGCTTCGCTTCCCCGGCCGCCTTCACCGCGGCGAGGTCGACCACTCCACTCATGGACATGTTCCGTGGCTGCATGGTCCTATCCTCCCCTCTTCGCGCGGTGAATGGAAAAGCGCGTCGACCGGCCCCCGACCGGCCCGCCGGCTCCCCAACCGGCGCTCATGGTCATCGCTCTTACGCTACGAGTCGTAGCGTAATCGGCGTGAGCCGCCGCGTCACCCCCGCCCCCGTCATCCGGCCACAGATCCCTGGTGATCTCTCTCACCAGGTCTTCCTTCGTCACCAGTGGGTAAGGTCGCGGACATGAGCACGCCCGCACGCCGTACCGGGCGCCCCCGCAGCGCCGAGGCCGATCGCGCGATCCTCGGGGCCACCCGGGCCGCGCTGGTCGAGCTCGGCTGGGGCAAGCTGACGATGGGCGATGTGGCGGCGCGCGCGGGGGTGGCCAAGACCACGCTCTACCGCCGCTGGGCGGGGAAGAACGAACTGGTCGTGGACGCGGTGGCGGCGGTCTTCGACGAACAGCTGGAAGTGGCCGACCACGGCAGTCTGCGGGCCGACATCGAGGACGTGGTGGTGCGGTTCGCCACCCTGCTGGAGCGCCCCGAGACCAAGACCGCGCTGATGGCCGTGGTCTCCGAGGCCACCCATGACGAGGCGCTGGGCGCACGGGTGCGGTCGGCCATCGTGGACCGGCAGAAGCGGCTGGTGCTGATCGGGCGGCAGCGGGCCCAGCTGCGCGGGGAACTGCCGGGCGAGGAGGACCCCGCCGCGGCCGCCCGCAACGCGGACCTGATCTTCGATGTGATCGCGGGCTCGGTGGTGCACCGGCTGCTGGTCAGCGCCGAACCGGTGGACCGGGAGTGGGCCTGTTCCTTCGCCACCCTGCTCCTGCACGGACTGGCGGCGGGGGGGGGGGGGGGGGGGGGGGGGGGGGGGGGAGGGGAGGGAGGGGGGGGGGGGGGGGGGGTGGGGAGTAAAAGAGGG